>MHBL01000167.1 GCA_001803235.1 Lentisphaerae bacterium RIFOXYA12_64_32 | reverse complement strand
GCCGGTCCCGCCACTTTGGGCAGCCACCCCCAACCCTCCACCCGCGACTGACGCATTACGTCGAGGTCAGTCGGTGGTTTGGGGCGACGAGTCTGGTGAGGTGCCAGCACCCGATATTACCTTTTCGGTCGTGCGGAAGTGGCTCTTTGCCACGCTGGCGAGCAAGCCTCTGCCGCCGCGCGCGGCGAGCACTGCGGCCGCCTTGTCTACCTGGGGGCCTGCGCCTTTGGGCAGAGTGAGGCCAATCTGCTTTCCGAGTTCCTCCAGCCGGTGCACGAAACCGGCCCGCGCGAGCACAGACGCCGCCGCCACTGCGATGTCCGCCTCGGCCCGGTGCCGTTGCTCGAACTTCACCTTCCGCCCCTTTTCCAGCAGTGCCGCCGGGATGGTTCGAGCCCCGCCGAACTGGTCAGAAATGGCGCGTGGGCAGTCCGGCACTATCTCGAGCAGGTTTTCGAGCGCCCGGGCGTGGCCCCAGGCGAGGAGGCTGTTGACGTTTCTGAACTTGGCGTACAGGCGGTTGTACGCTTCCGGGCCGATGGCGACCACGCTGAACGCGCCGCGCGTTTCGCGCCGGATCGTGTCGGCCAGGTCGGCGATCCGCCGGTCGCTGTGGATGGTCTTGGAGTCGGCAACACCGGCCTGAAGCAGTGTCCGGGCCGTGGTCGCGTCGACATACGCCGCCGCAATGACCAGTGGCCCGAAGTAGTCGCCCTTGCCGCTCTCGTCGATTCCGGCGTGCGGCGTGAACATGTCGGGCTTCTCGACTTCGGCCAGTTCGGTCTCGTAGCCGAAGCGTGCCGCGCCAAGGTACTCCGGCTCAATGACGAACTGGACCAGTTCGGCGGTGCCTTTGCCCTGGACGGTGAGTTTCCCCGATTCGTAGGCCACAACGGTCGTCTTGTCCAGTTGCGCCTGCCAGTGGGCGTAGGGCGCGGTCCCGAGCTTCCAGCCCCGGGAAATGAGCAACTCCCGGAGTTGCTCGAACTGCTCGCGGCTCAGCGTGCAGACATATCTGGTGGGAGTGGCCATGCGTCGTGCGATTCCCTGATGTCTGCCCCCGAGTTCTCCTCGACGTCCGTGCAGGTCAGGGCACGGTGGGCGTGGACGAGGCAGGGCTTACAAAGTCGCGCTCAATCCCGCCATCGGGATTGAGCGCGACGAAACGACCGTGCCGGTTGCGGACTCCGCACCCGGCGAGAATCACTTCTTGGATTCGTCCGGAATCCGCATGCCGTAGAACGAGCGGTAGATGAAGATCAAGGCGATGAGGAACAAGACACCGCCGATGACATGCTTGGCGCCTTCGTTGGTCATGGACACGGCGATCTCGACGGCCAGCAGGCCGAACAGGGTCGTGAACTTGATCACTGGGTTCATGGCGACCGACGACGTGTCCTTGAAGGGGTCGCCCACGGTGTCGCCGACCACGCAGGCCTCGTGCAGAGGCGTATTCTTGGCGCGCAGGTCGACCTCGACGATCTTCTTGGCGTTGTCCCAGGCGCCGCCGGCGTTGGCCATGAAGATGGCCTGGAACAGCCCGAAGAAGGCAATCCCCACCAGGTAGCCGATGAAGAAGTACGAGTTGAAGAATGGCAGTGCCAGCGCCAGGCAGAAGATGGTGACGAAGATGTTCACCATGCCCTTCTGGGCGTAGACGGTGCAGATTCTTACTACTTCCTTACTGTCCTTGATCGAGGCGGTCTTCGCATCCAGCTTGATATTTTCCTTGATGTAGACCACGGCGCGGTAGGCCCCGGTCACCACGGCCTGGGTCGCGGCACCGGTGAACCAGTAGATCACCGCACCGCCCATGAGCAAGCCCAGAATGATCTCCGGCTGCACCAGGCTCAGCCTGCTGACCACGTCGCCATACTTGGCGTCGAGCAGCAGGATGATTCCGAAGATCATGGTGGTTGCGCCGACGACCGCCGTGCCGATCAACACCGGCTTGGCGGTGGCCTTGAACGTGTTGCCCGCCCCGTCGTTCGTTTCCAGGCAATGCTTGGCCTTATCGAAGTTCGGCTCGAACCCGAAGTCCTTCTTGATCTCTTCCTTGATGTTCGGGATGGACTCGATCTGGCTCAGTTCGTACACGGACTGCGCGTTGTCCGACACCGGGCCGAAGCTGTCCACCGCGATGGTGACCGGGCCCATGCCCAGGAACCCGAACGCGACCAGGCCGAAGGCGAACACTGGCGCGGCGAACGAGAGTTCCGGCGGCATCAGTTTCATCAAGTCTGCATGCCCCGAGATCCAGTAGGAGATTGCCATCAGAATCAGGATCAGCAGACCTTCCCAGAACGCCGAGAAATTTCCGGCCACGAATCCGGAGAGGATATTGAGCGACGCGCCGCCCTGCTTGGCGGAGATAACCACTTCCTTCACATGCCGCGAGTTGGTGCTGGTGAAGATCTTGGTGAACTCCGGGATCAGGGCTCCGGCCAGGGTTCCGCAACTGATGATGACGGACAGGACCCACCACAGGGCGCCGTAGTCGGCGGCGGGCAGCAGAAGGTAGCTGGCCCCAAACGTCACGAGCACGGAGATAATCGACGTGATCCAGACCAGGCTGGTGAGCGGGTGCTCGGCGTTGAACTCGTCGGCCTGCGAATACTTGGCCGTGCAGATCTTGTCGTTGATGAAGTACGAAACCAGCGAGGTGATGATCATCAGGATGCGCATGACGAAGATCCAGATGATCAGCGTGCCGCAGAGGACGGGGTTATTCACCAGGGCCAGGGCCAGGAAGGCGATGAGCGCCACACCGGTCACGCCATAGGTCTCGAATCCGTCCGCCGTCGGCCCGACGCTGTCGCCGGCATTGTCGCCGGTGCAGTCCGCGATCACGCCCGGGTTCTTCGGATCGTCCTCCGGCAGATGGAACACGATCTTCATCAGGTCCGAGCCGATGTCGGCGATCTTCGTGAAGATACCGCCGCAGATACGCAGGGCGCTGGCGCCGAGCGACTCGCCAATGGCGAACCCGATGAAGCAGGGCCCGGCCAACTCTTTGGGCAGGAACGACAGGATGCAGATCATGAAGAACAATTCGACACTGACCAGGAGCAACCCGACGCTCATCCCCGACTTCATGGGGATGGCTAAGGCCATCCACGGCTTGCCGGTCAGCGCGGCAAACGCGGAGCGGGAGTTGGCGCGCGTGTTGATCCGGATGCCGAACCATGCCACGCCATAGGAGCCGAGGATGCCCAGAATAGAGGCGATGAGGATGATCAGAACGTCGAACATCGACTTGTGCTGCAGGCCGAAGAAGTAGTACACCATGCAGAGGGCGATCAGGACCCAGAGCACAACCAGGAACTTGCCCTGCTGCCACAGGTACGTCTTGCACGTTTCCCAAATAATCTGCGAGACGTCTGCCATCGACTTGTGGACCGGCATGTCGCGAGTCTGAATGTACTGGATATACCCGAACACCAGTCCGATCGCGCAGACCACCAGGCCGGCATACATCAGCGTCAGGCCAGAGACGGAACTGCCAAACAGCTTGAACGAGATTTCGCTGAGGACCGGCAGATTAATGTCCGATTCGCCCGCGCTTGCCCAAGGCACCCCCGCCAGCGCCATCCCCGCTGCCGTGATCCCCGCCGCCCGTTTCCACATGCCTGCTGCGACCCCGTCTCTGGTAGCCATCGATGCCTTCCTTTCCTGCTCGTGTTATGGTCTCGCGCGAAGCTGTATCCTGGAGAAAATCAGAAGGCGGGATGACACCCCGCCTTCCCCGCTCTACCATGCCAGACTCTTCCAGCGCCAAACGCAAACAGGTAATTGAGCCTGTCTGAGCCGGAAATCAAGTCGTGGCGCACGTCCGCCGTAATGCGTCAGCGCCCCCTGGGCGGATGCGCCCGATCATGTGTGGGTGTTACTCACTGTTTGTCCGGGTCGTTCTGGCAAAGTGGCGGGAGCGGCTCGCTCCCGCGGGTGTCGGAGCGAGCCGCTCCGACCACTCTACCGCAGCCAGCGAGTAACATGGTACCCCACGACTCCAAACTCGCGTTTTCTGGCAGACTTTGTGACGATCGCAACGACGCTTTTCGAGTGTCGGGGGCGGACTTCAGCAATCAACGATCAGCAATCGGCGTCGGTCTTGGTTCCGGCTCCGCCGGGTTAGGAGCAAAGGGTGGAGCATAGACTCCTGCCACCTTGTGTGGCAGGTGAACGGGTTCATTGGGTACTTCGCCGCACCTCGTTCCCTCTCTTCCCTTTTCCCCGTCCGCCGGCGGTGGACGGGGAAAAGGGAAGAGAGGGGGGACACGCACGTTTGGCGGGCGAACCCGATTCACCCGTGGCACAAGGCCACGGGGGTATCACGCATGGGCCGGCACGCAGTCGTTCCACCCGCGACTGACGCGACACGGGTCACCACCGTCCGTGGCCGGATGTGGGTGGCCAGCCCCGTTCGCCTCTGGCCGAGCGTTGGGGCCGTGCTATATTGAGCTTGACCTCGTTGCAAGAGCCCAAGAGCCGCGTACAACGCGGCCACTACAGCAATGAACGCAAGCTCAGGATCAGCTGTAGCGTCGGCCTTGTAGGCCGATCCCCGGCCCTTTTGCAGCAAGCTCTAGCTTCTTGCCACAGAGGATGGAAGGTGCGTCAGGCACGGGGAGAAAGCGCATGTCCACAAAACACGGACTTCCACTCCGGTTCACTCTCATCGAACTCCTCGTGGTGATCGCGATCATCGCCATCCTGGCGTCCATGCTGCTGCCAGCCTTGGCTCAAGCGAAGGACCGGGCCAAGGCCATTCAGTGCTTTGCCAACCTGAAGCAGGCCGGCATGGTCACCAACCTGTATTCGAACGACTACGACATGTGGATTCTGCCCTACAACTGCGAGCGCCCCGCGTCCGTCCATGACGGGGCAGGGCCCTCCACGCGCTGGGAGGTTTTCGTGCTCCGGCAGTACGGCATCGACGGGAGCACTACGTACGCCCGTTGTCCGGCCGCGCCCTGGGACACGTTTGGAATCGCGCAGAACCACTGCCACTTCGGCTGGGCCGCCTGCCTTTGCCACGGCTGCGGCGCCAAGCGCCTGGACCGCATTCCGCACCCCGACGCCAGCATCCTGTTCGCCGACACCGGCCTGATTGCAAACCCCATGGAACCGGACCCGGCCAAGTGGGTGGAAGATCGTAATGTCGTCGCCGCCTCGGCCCACTTCCGCTGTCCCTCGAATGGCGGCCTGGCCGGTTTCTACGGCACGGATCCGCGCCGGGTCTTCGGGCGGCACTTCGGCTGGGGACAGTGGGCGAACCCCGATGGCTCGGCGTGTAAAGAGATGATGCGCAGAATCATCGGCCCGGCCGCGGGCGCCGCGGACTGCCTCTGGGATGCGGAGTGAGGGCCCGTCCCTGTGTCGGAGTGAGGGCCCGTCCCTGTGTCGGAAGGCACGGGAGACCAACCCTGCCCTTGTCGTGCCGTGCCGATTGCCCCACCGCCGCTGTGGAGTGCTCGCAGTCCCTGCACCCCTTGCCGCCGACCGCAATCGATCGCTGTCGAGGGCCATCGACAGCAATCGATCCGTAACCCCTGGCTGTGGCACCGCCACAGCGGCGCCGTGCCCCGGCGACCCGGCTGCCGCCTTGCAGGCGCGCGAAGCCGTGCCAGTGTATGTCACCGGGGGAGGACGCGTATCGCGGGTCTCGACACCCGGTACCGCCGGGTCGCCGGTGGGCCACAGAGATTAAGGAAGGGCATCGCGCCATGGACCACTTTTCCCCGAGGCTGTCGCTCCTCGCGGTCGGACTCGTTCTGTGCAGCATCGTGTCAGCCCCTGCACGGGCGGGTGACGTTGCGGGCAACCTGCTCCGAAATGCGGACTTCGAGGCGGGCTTGGAGGGCTGGACGGTCGGGTGCGACCCGAAGCTGGGCGAGGTCACGGTCAGTCTGGGCCAGGACGCGCGCTCGGGCAAGCAGAGTCTCTGCATCCGCAAGCGGATTGCCAGCCAGGGTGACCAGTACACGGGGATCGAGGTGTCCCAGACCGTGGCGGCCAAGCCCGGCACAACGTACGTGGCGCGGGTGTTCACCCGGCACGCGCTCGAAGCCAATGTCGTCGGGCATGCGGTACGCCTGTTCGTCGTGGACCCGAAACACCCCGACGACCGCGCCTTCGCACCTGTCGGGCGTGCCGGCCAGTGGAAGAGCGCCAGGCTCGAGTACAAGACAGCAGCCGACACGCAGGAACTGACCTTCAAGCTGGCGCTCACCTACTCGAGCGGGACGGCGTGGTTCGACGACGTCTCGCTGACCGCCGCCTCAGAAACAGGGATCGACGCGGAAATCCCGGCGCTGAAGCCGCTGTATCTCCAGACGCCTCTGGTCGAGAACGGCGCGCCGAGCGGCTTCATCGTCTGCTCGAAGCTGGCCTCGCACCAGGCCCTGGCGCAACGCCTGGCGGAGAGCATCAAGGCCGCGACGGGCGCGAGCCTGCCGATCCGGCTCGACACCGAGACGAGCGAGGCCGACTGGAAAGCCGCGCCTGTCATCGTGCTCGGCAACCTGATGACCAACCGCCTGGTCGAGCGGCTGTACTGCCGCTGGTACGTGCGCACCGACGCGTGGTACCCGGGCGCCGGCGGCTGCGAACTCCGCACCGTGCACGACCCGTGGGGCACGGGCAAGAACGTGATCCTGCTCGGCGGCAGCGACGATGCCGGGGTCAGCGCGGCGGTCGCGGAGTTCCTCAAGCTGATCAAGCCGGGGACCGGCCTGGTTCTCGAACGACTGACGACCGTACGTCTCGCCCCGGAACTGAGCCGCGATCCGTTCGCTAAGCCATTGGACGACAAGGCGGTAGAAAGCCAGAAGAACGGGCTCAAGCGCATGACCATGCGTTCGCTCATGGCCCGTGCCGGGACGTATGCCTTCAACTACTACGCCAGCGGCGACGACCGGTGGGTGACGCTCTACCGCGACAGCGTGCTGGAGCACCAGAGCCGCGGCGAACTGGGCGACGACACGCACATGGACCTGTGGTACACGCTCATCGGCTTGGACCTGGTCGAGGAGAGCCCCGCCCTGACGGATGCCGACCGGCAGACGCTGACCAAGTATCTGCTGTACCTGTGCCGTTCGCAGGAAGGCGCGAACAAGTCGTGGTTCCTCGGCGACATCCAGCGGGACACGATCCGCCACAATCACATCATGCTGGCAGCGCTGGACGCCTTCTTCGGCGGCGAGTACTTCCGCAAGTATTACCGACTGGCCGAGGCGGACGAGTGGATCGAGAATGCCGCCATCACGTTCAAGGGTCAGCAGGACCACAGCAAGACGCAGTGCGACGCGAACAGCTACGAGGCGTTCGCCGTGTCGCTGGCCATGACCTACGCCCTGGCCAAGCCGGACCTGGCGTTCTTCGAGACGAACGCGGCGCGCACCGCGACCGAGCGCCTGCTCCGCTGCCAGGACAACATGCTCTGCAGCGCTGCCTACGGCGACTCGTGGAGCGCGTTCGAGTTCCCCCGCGCACTGGTGCAGTTCGCCAACTGGTACTACCGCGACCCGCGCTACCAGTACCTCCTTGACGAGTACTTCCGCCGCACCGGCCGCTCGCGCTGGGAGAACAACCCCGCGTTTGCGATCACCGCACCCGCCGAGAAACCCGCGGATTTCGACGGCGTGCAGTCCATAGCCGTCGACCCGGAGTTCTTCGCCTACTCGACCAAGGGCTGGCGCGTCAACGTCCCGCTCGAGCGCAGCTTCGACAAGGTCGCCTTCCGCGAGCGGCTCGAACCCGGCGCGCAATACCTGTTGCTGGACGGACTGAACATCGGCAGCCATGGGCACCTGGACGCGAACACGATCGTGGAATTCAGCGAACGCGAACGGTTCTTCCTCGTCGACATGTCGTACACCGAGGGCGTGGGCGCCAAGGACCACAACGGCGTCACCGTGATCAAGGACGGCCTGGCGGTCGAGCCGCTGGCCGGTGCGGAACTGCTCGCGTGCGCCGACCTCGGCGCGACGGGGTTCTCACGCAGCACGCTGCGCCAGTACGGCGGCTGCGACTGGACCCGTAATATCTTCTGGCGCAAAGGAAAGTATTTTCTGGTTCTCGACGAATTGAAGGCGCTGGAGGAGGGTGACTACAACTTCCAGTGCCATTGGCGGACGCTCGGCGCCCCGACCCTCACAGGCGACACGTTCCGCGCCGAGCAGGTCCAGAAGAGCGACCTCGATATGGTTCGCGCCTCCGCCGCGACACCCGGCGCCGCCGGCGGCACGGTCGCCATCTTCCGCTCGCGCGAGGCGGCACTGCAGTTCACGGTTACACTCCCGGCCGGAAAGTGCGCCCTGGCGGTCTTCGGCAAGGGCGTCGATTCCGGATCGGACTCGGTGTGGATCGACATGGACGGCAAGCGCATCGAAACGGCGTTCAACCTGCCCACGACGGCGATCGGCCCGAGCAGCGCCAAGTGGGACCTGTCCGAGCCGACGCCGAACATCGACATCGGCACCGCGGGCCCGCACCGATTCCACGTCGGCCTGCGCGAGGCGCCCGGGGTCATGCTCGACCGGCTTGAGTTCGTTCCGGCCGACGGTCGGAAACTGGTGGTGGCGGCGGAAACGGGCAGCCTGCCGGCCGGCACGGGGCAGGAGCGGCACGACGTGTTGGCGCTCCGGAACGCGGGCGGCGTGACGTACGAACTCGACCGCAACGTCCCCGGCTTCGGGCACTACTGGACGGAATACCGCTACGCGGCGCCGGAAGTGAACGTGCTGCACCAGAAGGCCGCCCCGCATCTGGCGGCCGGGCAGGCCTATACGTTCGCGAATCTGTTCCACACCTCGAGCAGCGGCGCGCCGCGCGACTTCCAGATTGTCCGAGCCGGTGAGGGCTGCATGCTGGTCACCGGCGGCGAAGACGCCGTGGCCGGACTGGCTGACGTTCCATTCACGGCCGGAACCCTCACGGTCACGGCGGAACTCTACCACCTGCGCCGGGATGGCTTCACGCTGGTGAACGGCACGCGACTCGATCTCGGCCAGCCGGTCCTGCGCAGTCCGCAACCTGTGGCGGTGGAATTTGACCTGGCCGCGGGGCGGATGACCGTGACGGTTGCGGAGTCCGCAACTCTCTCGGTGTTGACGGACAGCCGCAGCGTCCAGATCGATGACCGCGACACAGCGCTCGGCGCCCCGGACGCTGACGGGCTGGTCGCGATTCGGCTCGAAAAGGGCCGGCACCGGCTCACGGGTGTGTCCGTACCTAACGCCGCGATGGACAAGTACAGCGCGGCGTTCGCCGAGGCGCTGACTTCACTGGCGAAAGCGGCGCCGAAGCCCGCCGTGCCGCAACCCGCGACGCCGGTCGGCAAGCCGCTGGCACTGGGCTGGGAGTTCGCCGCCGCGAGTGCGGTCAATGACCTGTTCTCAATCGACGTGGACGCGGACGGCAAGCCGGAAACGATTCTGGGCGTGGCGGGCGCGCCTGGCACGCCGCTGCCCGGCCGCGTCTGTCTCCTCGACAGCGTCGGCACGCAGCGTTGGAGTTTCGCCACCGAGGGTGCCGTGAATGCCATCGGTGCCTGCGACCTGGACGGTGACGGGCAGGCGGAGGTCGTCGCCGGCGGCGAGGATGCCGTCGTGTACTGCCTGAGTGCCGCCGGGCAGTTGAAATGGAAGTTCCCCTGTCCACCCGTCGACAGCACGATCGCCTACATGCATTTCGGCGGCAAAGGCGCCGTGAAGAGCCTGTGGGCCGGCGCGCTGGAGACCGGCGCCAAGCCGCTGGTCATCGCCTGCCCGCAGGATGGCTACGTGTTCGGCCTGAACGGCGCCGGCGAGCAGCTCTGGAAGTACCGCTGCGGCGAGGGTGTGTTCACGTCCGTGGCCGTGGCCGACCTCGAGGGCAAAGGGCAGCGGAAGTTCCTGGGCGGTTCGGCGCTGTGCTCGTGGTGCCGAGTCACGACCATCGGTGCTGACGGCAAGGGTCGCGACCTCCGCGGCCTGGATGGCTGGGCGGCGAATCTGACCGCCCTGGCGGCCGGCGACACCGACGGCGACGGCCGCGGCGAGATCGCGGTCGGCACCAGCAAGAACAAGGTCTACCTCCTCAATAGCAACGGCGACGCGAAGTGGAACTTCACGCTGGGCGAAGTCGCCTCATGCATGGCCTTGACTGACCTCGACGGCGATGGCAAGCAGGAACTCGTCGTCGGGTCACCGAGCTTCTACCTGTACGCCCTGAGCCGCGACGGCAAACTGCTCTGGAGCCTGAACCTGGGCGCCGAGGTGACCGCGCTCAGCGTCGCCAGCACGGGAGCGGGCACACCCGCGCTGGTGGCAGGAACCAAGTCCGGCAGCCTGTACCAGGTCTCGCCCGCCGGTCAAGTCCTGGCCAGCCTGACCGCAAAAGGCCAGGTGACCCGGCTCGCCGCCGTGAGCCCGGCACAGCCGCCCGGCCCCGCGACGTTCGTCTTCGGAACCACAGATGGCCAGACGGGGGCTCTGGTCACGTTGCCGGAATGAGCCCCCACCCCGCGATGGACGACCGCCTTGCTGCATCGACCGTGGCCAATAACCGTCTTGATATTGCGGAAAGAATGGTATATTAGCATCTTAGTATTGCGGAAAGATATATGATCGTGGCAATTGGGCGATCATCCCGGTCCCATGCCGGCATGCCGATCAAGCCAATGCCGGCGGTTGTCGCTGCCGTGGATCGACTCTCTGAGGAAGTCGTGCACGGCTCCGGCCTTGCACTCTCCCGCCCAGCAGGGTGAGAGCCCTGGCGCGGATCGGGAACGGTACAGCAAGGCTGGAGCCATGCTGCCACGTTGCGGGGTGAAGCGGGGCCGGGGTCTGTCGAGCAGGAAGACTCATGCGCGATGCGATCGAGTTCATGATCGATGACTTCCACGAGCGCGGCGTCCCTGCGCCGGTACGCCGCGACGCGGCGACGCCTGAGATGCCGGGGAAGGCCACGGTGGTGGCAGGGATGCGCCGCACCGGGAAGTCGTGGTTCTGTTTCCAGCGGATCCAGGAACTGGAAGCGTCGGGCATACCCCGCGAGCGCCTGCTCTATCTCAATTTCGAGGACGACCGGTTGCTGCCGTTTGAGGCCCGAGACTTCCAGTTGGTTCTGGACGTGTTCTTCGCGCGCCATCCCGACCTCAAGGCGCACGAGTGCCACTTCTTTCTCGATGAGATCCATCGTATCCCCGGTTGGGAGGCCTTTGTCCGGCGGGTTCTGGACACCGAGCGCATCCGGCTGTGGTTGACAGGTTCGTCGGCAAAACTGCTCAGTGGGGAGATTGCGACGGCCCTGCGCGGGCGCTCGCTGACGGCGGAGATCTTCCCGCTCGGGTTCAGGGAGTTCCTGCGTTTTCACCGTGAAGAGGATGCAGCCCACCCGCCCTATGGGAGCGGACGCCGGGCGATCCTGCGCCACGCGACGGAACGCTATCTGCGCGTGGGTGGGTTCCCTGAGGTGCAGGCGGTGCCAGAGAACCTTTGGGGCACGGTGCTGCAAGGGTATGTGGATACGGTGATACTGCGGGACGTTGTGGAGCGCCACGGCGTCAGGAACACCCCTGCGTTGCGCGCCCTGATCCGGGCCGTCCTCGGATCCCCAGGCGGCCGGTTCAGCGTTAACCGGTTCTATGGCGCGATGAAGTCAGCCGGCCTGCACTGCGACAAGAACGAGTTGTACAGGTTCACCGAGTACCTCAGCGACGCGTTCTTCCTGTACCCGGTGGAAATGCATGCCCGGTCTCTGAAGGTCAGGCAGGTGAACCCGCGGAAGTTCTACGTGGTGGATACCGGATTGCTGCAGGCCATGTCCTACCGGATGACACAGGATCGTGGCGCGCTCCTCGAGAATCTGGTGTACATGACCTTGCGTCGCCGGCGGTTTCGCCCTGACTACTACATGACCCGAACCGGACGCGAGGTGGATTTCGTGCTTGCCGGTCCGGACGATTCGCGGCAGTTGGTGCAGGCATGCTGGTCGCTCGATGACCCCGCGACCCGCGAACGTGAGTTGCGAGCGTTGCGCGAGGCGCAGGCGGAACTGCGAGCTGAAACGGCCACGGTTGTGACGTGGGACGAAGAGGGCAGCGCCGATGACGGGGTGCGGATTATCCCCGTGTGGCGCTGGCTGATCGACGAACCGGACGCGCCGGCGCCGTTGCCGCCTGACACGGCCGAAGCTGGCTGACGCCGCGCCTTCACCGCAACGGGACAGTATCGATAGAGACAAGGCCAAACCGATACACACCTCTTGTTCTTGGGTCCTATTTGCCTGCCCCGTCCGCGGGAGTATCCTAACGGTGGCAGGCACGAAAGGGAAAAACCATGCTGCAGAACGAGTATCTCAAGACGGTTCGTGAGCTGATGGACAGGATCGAGGCCAATGCGGCGGCGCAGACGGATGCCGCAGCCGAGGCGATCGTGAAGTCGCTGGTGGCTGGCGGCGCGCTGTACATCAGCCCCCTGGGGCACGGCAACGACGGCGACCTGCTGCACCGCGCCGGTGGTCTGATGGCGGCACAGCCGTTCAGCTTCAGCTTCAGTTGCCGCGACCGCGGCAACGGCGTGGAGCGCAACCGTCCGCGACCGGAACCCTACGACAACGGCCTGGAGCAGGCCCGGGTGGCCATGCGCGGCAGCACCATGCGCAAGGGCGACTGCCTGGTGGTCGGGTCGGTGTCCGGCCGCACCGCGAGCGCCGTCTCCCTCGCCATTGCCGCCCGCGAAATCGGCGTGACGGTGATCGGAATCACGTCGCTGGAGTACAGCGGGCAGACCGCAGCCATCCATTCCGCGGGCAAGAAAGTCGACGACGTGTCGGACATCGTGGTGGACAACTGCGTCCCCTACGGCGATGCGGGCATGACCATCGAGGGCCTGGAAGAGAAAGCGGTGCCGATGTCGGGCGTCGCCACCACCCTGGTCTGCTGGATGATCAAGTGCCAGGTCATCGAGAAACTACTGGCGCGCGGGCTCAAGCCCAGCTACTACATCAGCGCCAACCGCCCCGACGGCCCGGACTTCAACAAGCGCATGCAGGAACAGTTCAACCGCCAGGGGTTCTGACTCCAGCCACAAGCCTGTCATCTGCGTCCATCCGTGTGATCTGCGGTTACCCATTCTCCGCGACTCGAACGCCCGCCTGCGGCTTGTGCAGCAGAATCACGTCCGTGCCCCTGATGTCGAGTTCCGCCTGCCACTGCGCGGCCAGCCATGCGAACGTCGCACGCGAGTAGAAGCAGACGTGCGTCAAGTCCCGCGCGTAACGCCAGTCCGGACGGAACACTCCGTCCGGGACGAAGGACGTCATCAAACCCAAGGAACCGCCGGGCTTCACGCAGGCCCAAAGCCGGTCCAACACCTGCCGTGGCAGGCGCAGATGCTCGACCACTTCGCTGGCGGTGACGAAATCATACTGCCGCTCGAGCACGGACGCGTCGGGGGCGTAGAACGGGTCGTAGATCGCCATCGTGTGGCCGGCCTCCGCGAACATCAGCGATAGTGTGGGACCCGGGCCGGACCCGAAATCCAGACCGTGACTGCCCGGCGGCAGACGCTCGAGCATGGGGTTGAGCAGGCGGCTGAGAAAGGCGCGGTAGCCCGGATCGTCGGGGTTGTTCCGGTGAAGATCGTACCTGGCCTTCTCGTCGTCGGCCGACAGGAACTGCGTCGCCGGTACGGACACCAGCTCGCACGCCAGGCAGCGGAAGTAGTCGCGCCACCGGTCGCGGCACAGCCAGCGTGTGTCGGCCGACCCGCACAGCGGGCAGATGTGGTTTGACACGGTCGAGGCCACGACTGAATCTCCCGGGGACAACGCCTGCGCTGCGAACATCAGCCACCACCCACGTCCACCGGCAGTCCCAATCGTTCCTGGAGCCAGGCGTAGGCCAGCGCGCGCGGCGAAGCGTTGAACGAGTGGGTCTCGGAATGAAAATAGCACCCGAACTTGCCTGCCGCCTTGAGCAGTTTGTAGACGCGCTCGACCTGGACGTAGATGTCCCCGAACGGCTCGAAGATCGGGAAGCAACTGTCGTTGCCGACCGCCGAAAGGTTCAGCAGCGCGCGCGGCGCGACGCAAGCCATGATGTCGGGGATGTCCAAGGGCAGTTCGGTGCCCGGCTCGAAGTACCGCCGGAGCTTCGGGAAGTGCCGGTAGCGCCCCGGCGCAGTGCGCGACCAGTTGTCCCGGAGCGGGTCGACGCGCCAACTGGTGATGCCGCAACTGCACACGGCCGCCTGGACGCGCTCGTCGACCGCGGCCAGGAACAGCGTCCCGTAGCCGCCGAGCGAATGCCCGATGCAGCCGAGGCGCGCGGGGTCGACCTCGGGCAGAGCCGCGAGAATGTCGAGTGCCTGCTGGCAGTCGTATACATTCTTGCCCATTTCGGACCAGTTCGGATGCCGGGCGTAGAACTCGGTGGGGTCGTACGGCTTGCCGGTCGGCGACAGGCGCTGTCCGGCGCAGAAGTGGTCCGGGGCCAGAGTCACGAACCCGCGCTTGACCAGGTGAACGGCAATGCCCGTGGAACCGCCGGGGTGCGCGCCGAGCCCGAGGCAGGCCTCCTTGGCATCGGCGGTTGTCCCGTGCAGGCAGAGCACGGCGGGACGGGGTGCGCCTGCCCGGTCCGGCGTCAGCAGCCAGGCCCAGCCTTTGTCGTTCGGCTCGATGTCGTACGAGATCAGGCGCCGGGTGTAGCCGGCCTCGGGGATGCCCTTCTCCACGCGAACGTTCGGCGCGGGGCGTTGCGTCGGGCCCTCGCCCATAAGGTCCAGGAACCGGGCCAGCGTCGCACTGCGCCACTGGCGCCACTCCTCGGCAGAGAGCGGCGGGCGGCCGGTCGGAAAGATGTCGGGGAGTCGAGGCTGTGTCATGGCGGCGTTCTCCCGGATGGTTCAAGCGGCCTTCATTGCCTCGGTGCACGAAGACTATAGCCAACTCCGCGCCGCGCGCCAGGACACGGGCGGCCGGTAATGCGTCAGCGCCCCTCGGGCGCTGACGCTGCCCGATCATACCAACCTGTTACTCCGGCGATTCCGTCTGAGTACCGCCTTTCAGGCGGAAGCTGCAGCGACGCTTCAGCGAGCGGACCACGGCGCTGCCAAACGTGTACGTGCCGACGCGCCGGGACACGCGCCGCAACGGGCATCCGGCCGAGTCGCGACGGTGAGGGAGCGGTTTCTGGGAGGCCGCTTGCTGACACGCGCGGCTCGGACCGACATGCACCGACAACTGACGCATCACGCCGTGTTCTGCCGCTTGCATCCGTCCCGTCAATCGGCTATATCAGACAAGGTACTGGGTGCCATGTCGGCGCCTTGGGAAATAACGGAGGGTCCGATGGGGGCAGCGCCTGCGACGTTCTGCGTTTCACCTGTGCTGTGCCTGAGGCGGCTGTTCGGGACCGTGTTGCTCTCCGTGCTCTGGGAGGTCACCATGCCCGCGATGCGCGCTGCCGAGCCGTCGCCCGGGTTCGTGGATTACGGTGTGGCCGCGCCGGTCGCCGAGTGCCGCAGCGTAATGGCCATGCGTGACGCGAACGGTCGTAACCTCGTGATCGCGACGACGCGCGACATGTCCGCTGTCGGCTACATCCTCGTGACGGACATCGACCGTGGCG
Organism: Lentisphaerae bacterium RIFOXYA12_64_32; assembly: GCA_001803235.1. Lineage (GTDB taxonomy): Bacteria > Verrucomicrobiota > Lentisphaeria > Oligosphaerales > YB12-FULL-65-16 > YB12-FULL-65-16. The sequence continues at coordinate 37,867 of MHBL01000167.1, read as the reverse complement.
AGACGCAGCAGTACTTCTACCCCGAGGGGGCTGGCAATGGCGATATCTTCGCGTCTCTTGCGAGTGCGAACGGCCGCCTGTACACCGGCGCCGGGAACATTCTGCTGGAGTTTGACCCGACAGCGCAACAGTGGCTGTTCCATGGTGTGACACAGAAACAAGCGAACTACTTCGTGGGCTGCGCGTTCACCGACGGCCCGGACGGCCTGATCTACGGCGGTACATGCCCAAATTCGCACCTGGTCTCGTACAACCCGCAAACCCACGAGATAAAGGACTACGGGCAACTGGACCCGCAGGAGCAGTACTTCAACTTCCTCGCCTTCGACAGTGCGGGCTGGGCCTACGCCGGGCTCGGCACGGCGCGCTGGAACATTGTCGCGTTCAACGTGAAGACGAACGAGCGCCGCCAGATCCTCGACGAAACGGAGCGGAAAGTCGGGTCGGCGCGCGTCTACGCCAGCACGGACGGCAAGGTCTACGGCCAGGCCGGCGCGCAGTACTACCGTCTGTTCGAGGGACGCGGCGAGAAGATCGCGGCAGGCGACGCAGGCCCGGTGGCGCCGTCCGGCGCCACCGGTTACGGCCAGCGCTCGCCCAAGCTCCCGGACGGACGCCAGGTCGTGGCGTACAACCTCGATGAGCGCTGGCTCGAAGTCGGCTCGCCCGGCAACGACGAACGGCGGCGCATCCCGTTCGACTACAAGGCGGGCGGGGTGGAGGTAACCAGCCTGGCCGAGGGCCCGGACGCAGCCGTGTACGCGTCCACGGCACACCCGATGCACCTGGCGCGGGTCGACATCGGAAAGCAGGCAATGACGGATCTGGGGCCGATCCCGAAGGTGGGCGGCGGCAACTTCTGCGCCATGACGCGGCAGGGGAACTTCCTCATCGGCGGCGAGTACTCGCACGGCACGCTCTGGGCCTACGACGTGACCAAACCCTGGCACCCCGGCAAGAGCATTCTCAAGGTGAGCGGCGTTCCGGCGCGGGAGCTGGCGAGCCGCGGCCAGGCCACGGCCGGACATTTCTCGTATCTGGAGACACTGGACCTGGCGTTCTTCCGCGGCGACGCTTTCGGCGCCGAAGGCCATTTCCCCGTGCAAGCCCCGGCGGACGGCCAGTACTTCGTTCACGTCCTTCCATTCCTTGCCGAACGCTACGGGCGCGTCCAGTTCCTGCTGGACGGCGCGGCCGTAGGCGAACCGTTCATCGCCGCCAGCCCGCAACAGAAGATCGGCCCGCTGCAGGTGTTCGGACCGGTCGACCTGAAGGCCGGCGAGCACCGCATCGGCGTCCGCGTGCTCGAGACGCAGGGCCAGGAGCCGTGGTGCGCGATCATGACCCTGGACCTGAGCACGACGAAACGCGACACCCTGGTCGAGGCCGACGAACCCGCCAACCCGTACGAACTCGCCACCTGGCACGACGACATCTGCCGGCCGCGGACGGCACTCGCCTACCCGGACGGCAAGCACGTGATGATGGCCGGGTTCGCCGGGTACGGCCGCTGCGGCGGCGGCCTGGGCATCGTGGACCTCGAGACCGGCCAGCCCACACTGCTCACCGCCGAGAAGGACCTGTTGCCCGGGCACAGCACCATCACGCTGGCGCTGCTGCCGGACGGCAATTTGATCGGAGGCACCAGCGCGGACGCGCCCGGCGGCGGCCATACCACGGCGACGGAAGGCGAGATCTGGATCCTGGACTGGGCGTCAAAGAAAGTCGCGTTCCGGATGGTCCCGGTACCTGGCGACCGCAACATCATCAGCCTCGCGACCGGCCCGGACGGGCTGGTTTACGGCCTGTCCTCGAACTCCACCTTCTTCGTGTTCGACCCGGCGCAGAAGACGCTGGTGCACTCGGCCAGCCTGAAGGAGTACGGCGGCGTGCCGCGACACGCATTGCACCGCACCCCCGACGGCACGATGCTCGCCTTGTTCTCGAACGCCATCGTGCGCCTCACGCCCGGCACGTTCGCGCACGAAAAGCTCGCGTCCCCGCCCGCGCCGATCTCAGCCGGCGGCGCTCTGGCCTCCGGCCGCCTCTACTTCGCCAGCGGCTCGCACCTCTGGAGCTGGGCGGTGGGGCAGGCGAAATGACCCGCAGGGTTCGCCGGCTGCTGCGTCATCGGCGCGGACAAAGCCTGTTTCACCCGAGTCCCCGCATTTCGCGACCCGTGCAATACGGGCTGGTGCGTGTCTTCCCATTCGGCTGGGCACGGAGGAAGTAGGGCATGGCTCCAGCCTTGCCGTTTCCTGTGCCGTCGCCATTCATGGCGCCGGCAAGGCAGGAGGTTCGCCCTTGGGGTTTGGTGACGTGCCTCATCCGGCGGGCGACATTCGGCAAGGCTGGAGCCATGCCCTACTTCCGCTTGCGCCCCACAGAACCGATTGCACATGTCGACATTCCGACGGCAGCCTCTCGCGGCCGGCCGGCAATCCTTCCCGACAGCAAGCGGCTGTTTGTCACCTGCCGTCGTCCGACTCCGACCCAGCAGCATGGGTTGTGCCATGCGTGCGTTCCTGTATGGTATGTAGCATGAGGGCTCGACTCACAGTGACGCTTGACTCGGCGCTGGTCCAGCGGGCGAGGACGTTGGCGCATGCCCGGCGGACCGGCGTGTCAGGGCTGATTGCGGAGTTGCTGGAGGCGACGCCGTTGCCGGGGCAATCCCGCAGGGCCTCTTTCGCGGCACGCTGGGCCGGCAAGTTTCGCCTGGCCCGCCCCGTGCGTCCGGCCCCGCGCTTCAAGGCCCTGGCGGCGAAATACCACCTCAGGGATGCTTGAGAATCGCAAAGCCGTCGATCGCCGGGAATGCAGCGGCAAGGCGACGCAGGAGAACGCACCGCACATGGATCGGACCACGGCAGAAGCACGAATCGCGGAATTGCGCCGGGAGCTGGCGCGGCACAACCGCCTTTACTATGTCGACGCCCGGCCAGAGATCTCCGACCAGGACTACGACCGGCTCTACCGTGAACTCGGGGCGTTGGAGGAGCAGTTCCCCGAGTTGCGTACGCCCGATTCGCCGACGCAGCGGGTGGGGGGTGAACCCCTGGCCGAGTTCACCAGCCGCCCACACACCATTCCCATGCTCAGCCTGGACAACACGTATGACCGGGAGGACCTGCTGCGCTTCCATCGCCGGGTCAGTGAAGGACTGGGCACCGAAGACGTGGCCTACATCGTCGAGACCAAGGTGGACGGGGTCAGCATTTCGATCCGGTACGAGGATGGGGTGCTGGTTCAGGCGCTGACGCGCGGCAATGGCCAGGAGGGTGACGAGGTCACCGCCAATGTGCGCACCATCCGCAGCGTGCCTCTGCGGCTGCAGGGCGACACCCCGCCGGATGTGCTCGAGGCGCGCGGCGAGGTGTTCATGTCGAAAGCGGATTTCCTGCGTTTGAACGCCCAGCGCCAGGCGGAGGGCGAAGCCGAGTTTGCGAACGCCCGCAACGCGACGGCTGGCACTCTGAAGCTCCTGGATCCGCGCCTGGTGGCGCGCCGACCGCTCGACGTGCTGTTCTACGCCCAGGGCGAAGTGGCGGGGCTTGAGATCGAATCGCAGACGCAACTTCTGGCCAGCCTGAGAGGGTTCGGCTTGAAGACGCCACCGTTTGCCGAGTCGGTCCGCGGCTTCGACGCCATGTGGGCGGCCATAGAGCGACTCGGCGAGTTGCGCCGTTCGTTTCCGTATGAAATTGACGGGGCAGTGATTAAGGTCGATTCGTTCGAAGCCCGGGCGCGTCTCGGTTTCACGGCCAAGGCGCCGCGCTGGGCCATTGCCTACAAGTACGCGGCGGAGCAGGCCCGAACCCGGTTGCGCGCCATCACGGTCCAGGTGGGGCGCACGGGGATTCTCACGCCGGTGGCCGAACTGGAGCCGGTGTTCCTGGCCGGGTCCACCATCAGCCGGGCCACGCTCCACAACGAGGATGAAATCCGCCGCAAGGACATTCGCGTCGGCGACACCGTCATCGTCGAGAAAGCCGGCGAAGTCATCCCGGCAGTGGTTGAAGTCGTCCAGGACGCGCGGCCACCGTCAGCCGAGCCTTTCGACCTGGTGCGCCACGTCGGGGCCAAGTGTCCCTCGTGCGGGGGAACGATCGCGCGGGATCCGCAGTTTGTGGCCTGGCGTTGCGAGAACCTGCAGTGTCCGGCGCAGGGCGTCCGTCGCGTGGAGCACTTCGCCGCGCGTAACGCGCTGGACATCGAAGGCCTGGGTGGGGTCGTCGCCGAGAAGCTCGTGGAAGTCGGACGGATCAAAGAGCCACTGGACCTGTTCGACCTTGATACCACATGGCTGGCTGGGCTCAATCTGGGCACGGAGCAGGAACCCCGGGTCCTCGGCGAGAAAAACGCCACCAAGATCGTCGCAGCCCTGGCCCGCGCGAAAGGATCGTCGCTGACCCGTTGGCTCCACGCACTGGGAATCACCGAGACCGGTGCTGCCTCTGCGCATCAGATCGCGGCGCTTCACAAGGATCTGGAGGATGTCGCGGAGTCGGTGCTGCTCACGGAGTTTCTGGGCCTCGTCGAAAAACAGCAGCAACTCCGGGAGCTCAACCCCAACTCCGTGGCCAATCGACCCTTGCCCGCCGCGGAACGGCAGGCGCTGGCGGTGCGGCACGCCGCCGTGCAGGCGGAGGTACAGGAGATCGGGGTGCGCCTTGAGACCTTGGGCGTCGTCCGCAGAAAGCGCGGCGGCAAGGACGAGAAGGGCGACGCACCGACCGCAGAGTTTGTCACCGCCCTTTTCGGGCCCGTGACGGCGCGGAGCGTCCTCGATTTCTTCGCCTCACCCACGGGACTGGCGGTCCGGAAACGCCTGAAGCAGCTCGGGATTGCGCCCAAATCGGACACCCAGGCTCACGGCGGCGGCGCAACGGCTCAGGCGCGTGGGCCGCTGTCCGGGGCAACGTTCGTCCTCACAGGCACGCTGGCCGGCATGACCCGGGACGAGGCGGCCGAGAAGATCCGCGCCCTCGGCGGGAGTGTTACCGACTCGGTCAGCCGCAAGACGCGTTTCCTCGTGGTCGGGGCCGAGCCGGGCGGGACGAAAGTCGACAAGGCCAGGGGGTTCGGAACTGCGATCCTGAGCGAATCGCAGTTTCTCGAACTGCTGCAAGGGAAGAGCCCCACGTCGGGATCCAGTGACGGCTGAGGCAGGGCGCACGCCGCCGTCAACCGTGGCTCGCCCACGCGCCCGCCGGTACTAGTCGGCCAGGAGCAGTTCCATCAGGACACGGGCCTTGAAGTCGCTGCTGCGTTCCTTGATGGTGCCGAAGGTGCGGAACGCCTTGGCGAGTTCACGGTAGTCCGGCGCCGGCTGGGCCGCGAACGTCGCAATCACATCCCACACGGCCTTGAGCTCGCCGGCTTCCTTCTGCATGTCGGGCCGTTTGAGCCCTTCGGCGATGACCTCGGCATAGTCCGCCGCCGCCGCCTGGAACTGGCGCGTCCTGTCCACCATGCGCGCGGCGTAGGCGCGGTTCGTTTCGCGCTCTTCCTGCGCCACGTCGCCGCCGGCCGCGCCCTTGAACACGACAGTGCCGAAGTTCTCGAGTTCGTGGAAGCCCTTGCTCAGCGGCGGCCAGCAGGTCAGGCGCTCGGAGGATGGACCGGTGAGGATGTTGCGCGCCACGTTCATCGGCCACGACACACCGTCTTTCGGCGTGCCGCCCAGGACGCTGAACGGCAGTCGCAGTTCCATGCACCAGGCATCCGGGCCGACCGTGGCCTTGGCCTCCCAGGCAAGCATGTCCATCGGTTTCTCGTTCAGGCCGACGCCGTTCCAGCGTCCGCCCTTGCTGTTGACGATGAACTGCATGTACTTCGGTGCGCCGGTCGGGAAGAGGAAGAACTCGATGCTGTCCTCCGTCCACAGGTCGCAGCCATCCTTGGCGGTGGAGACGAGCTTGTCCGGCGCGGTTTCCTCAGCGCGCAAGGCGAGGAAGATCGAGTCCTGCATCCAGCCGACCTTGAACGCGGTCTGTTTCTCGACCGCGTACTTGCCGTTACCGGCGTAGATGAAGAACCCGGTGGCCTCCGGGACACTTTTCCAGGCGTCATCGTCGAGCTTGCCGTCGATGGTCGGCGCGCTGGGCAGCAGGTGGCAGGGGTAGACCGGCCGTTCGGCGGCGCGTGTGGTGAAGGCAAGTGCGACGACGAACAGAAGGGCCAGCGCGGGCGTCGTGCCGCAGGGGCTCTGCCCCCGCACCCCCGCCGGGGCGTCAGCCACTCCCCGGACCCCTCGGTACATGCAGCGCGAAACGCAAGCCGCCAAGCCTGTCTTGCGTTCCGCGCTGCCGTGGCCGGCCACCGTCAGAACGGTGGCGCAGGATCCCTGTGCAGCCACGCTACGGCACGAAGCCTTGGCACTGCCGTGAGCGCCGCGGCATCCGTTGAGAAGGAATGCGGGTTGGATGATCTTCATTTACTTCACCTCCTCGACGGTGAACGTCTTGTCTTCGTCGGCGCCGGTGGCCACGTCGCGGATCCGGAGCGTCCATTTGCCGGGCGCGTCGTTGAGGGCGAGCGGGAAGCTGCCTTTGGCCTTGCCGCCCTCGGCAACCACGTTGTCCGTGTAGTACCGGAACTCCTGGCCTTGCGGCGAGATCAGGGCGGCATGGAGGATGTGCGTGCCCGGCTTGTCCACGCCCTTGAGTGTCACTTCGAATGCCAGTGTCTCACCCGAGCGAATCTTCTTCGGCGCCTCGATGCCGAGGTTTTTGAGCTTGTAGGGCAGCAGCGCGAAGAGCTTGCCTTCGGCGGGCGTAACCGGGGTCTCGATCTTGTCCGTGTGCCCCACGTATTTTCCGGTCCGCACGTCGTACACGTAGTACTTCCGGCGCAGCGTCACGGTCAGCGGTGTGCTCACCAGCGGCTTGCCCTCGCCCGTGGTGTAGGCGCGCGAGGACTCGGGCAGTTCCTGGAGCAGGCCCAGGTACTCCAGCGCGCCCTGGCGGAAGCGGTAGCTACGCAGCCCGAGCGGCGTCGGCGCGATCGCGAGCTTCTCCTCAACGCCGACCGAGGCCAGGACCGCCTTGAAGAAGATGCGGATCTTGACGTCATCCTCACTGGTTGAAACCACGCTCTGGTTCCACTCGCCGCGCGCCCCGACGTAGGGCGACAGCGAGAAGTTCAGCAGAATGGCCTTGCCCTTGCCGTGACTATTGACGATCAGTGCCGGCGCGGCGCCGGCCGTGGCCTTCGCCTGGCCGGTCGTGACCGTGAGCGTGACGTCCGCGACTGTCTTCGGGAAGCTCTGGCCGAACGCGGCGTCCTGAATGGCGATCGGGTTCTCCTCCACTTTCGGCGCGGCACAGGTCTGCGTGACGCCGAACAGGTCGTCGAGCATGCCCTTGTCGCCGGGCTTGCCGTGCTGGTCGGCAACCGCCGGGCGCAGGTCTGCGATGACCGCACCGCCGTTGGTCACGAACGCGAGGATCTCCTGTGCTTCCTTCGGTGACATGGCCTGCACGTACGGCAGGATCAGCACGCGGATGTCGCCCTTGCCCAGGACGCCGTTCTCGACCTGCGCGTACGAGACGACGCGGAACTGGTTGCCCGTGTCCTCGAGCAGCGGCGCCAGGCTGTTGAGCGCCTTCTCCATCTGCGGCAGGTCGGGGGTCATGGTCGAGGTGTGCACGCTGGAGGGCGAGTACAGCACCGCAATGCCGTCGTCGTCACGCTTGGCGTTCATGAGCAGCTTGCCGCAGCCGCGCTGGATCTCGTTGACCTCCTTGATATTGGCCTTGAAGAAGTCGTAGAGTGTGAGGTCCGGCGCGGTGGTGCTGCCGCTGCCGGGGTCGACGGTCCAGACCCAGTACGAGTTGGCGCCGCGGAACAGGTGGCGCCAGGCGATGTAGCGCTGGTACTCGGCGCAGCGGCTCTCGTTGTAGCCGCCGTACCAGCCCAGGCCGAGCAGCGTGCCCGGTTGCGCGAAGTTCATCACCGCGTAGGGCACGAACGCGCCGTCGTACGTGCCGTTCACGCGCAACACCTTCATCAGCTTGTAGAAGTCGGCGGCTCCGAAGCTGTTGATTTCCGTATTGCTGCCCTCGTAGCCGACCTTCGCCGTCGGTTGCACCTTGCGGATCACGTCGGTGCTCCACTGGTAGATGTTGACCCAGTTGCTCTCCATGTGGCGGCGGAAGTCGACCCAGAGCGGCCCGAGCTTCGCGTCTTTGCGGACGTCGCTGAGCGTCACCGGTTGCACCTGATCGAACGAGGCGTAGGTTGAACCGTATTCCTTGTTCATCGCCTCGACCGTGCCGAACTCGGCGGCGAGGAACGTGTGGAACGCCGCCACGCAGGTCGGCGAGAAACACAACTCGCTGTGCCCGGCAACGAAGTGACACTCGTCGCCCATGGAGTACTCGATCGAGGAGAAGGCGCCGGCTTTCTTCGCGTAGTCGGTCAGCTTCTTGTCCTCCTTGGCCAGGTACTCGGGATCCGTCAGGCACGGTGCGCGGACGTGGTCGTCCTTGTCGCGGCTCGGAATGCTTGGGTGCGGGTACCAGTCGGTCTTGGTATCGATGAAGCGCGTGGCGTACGGCAGGTGGCGCAGGTTGCGCATGGGCGCGACCTCGCCGAACCCGGTGTACTGCGTGTCGAACCCGGCGTCGTACAGTTCGCCGTAGAAATGATACGCCGGGTAGGACGGCGCGGCGCTGACCCAGGCGAGGAAGCGGATGTCGTCCTTGGCCGGCAGGTTCGAGAGCGAGAACGGCGTGCTCTTGCGGTCCAGGACCTCGCCGGACTTCACCAGTTCGACATCCAGATCCTGGACGATGGCGACCGGCGTGCCGGGTTGCAGTTCGAAGAGCACCTCTTGCTTGGCGTTGTCCGCCAATGCCGGCACCGGCACCTCGATGCGGGCGACGACGCGGCCGAAGCCGTCGCGCTGCTGGATCTTCAGCACCGCACCGTCGAGGGCCTTCTTCGAGGTGACCGCGACTTTGCCGGACACCTTCTCGTCGATACGGAAGTCCTTCTTGTCCAAGTCCAGGGCGGCGATGGCCGCGTCGCCCGTCACCTGGACGAAGCAGGAGCCGAACGCGGCGACCTTGCCGCCGTCCTTGACCCACAGGTCGGCATAGTACTCGCCGGCCGGGACTTTGGCGGGGACCGGGAACGTCACCGTGCTGTCGCTCGGACCGACGGTGGCCGTCTTCTCGCCCGCAGCGCAGACCTAATTGTCCTTGTTGCGCAGGGCAAACTCGCAGGTCACGGTCATGCTTGCCGTTGCCGTCACGGTGAAGTCGACACTGGAGAACAGGCTGCGGTCGGCGAGTCGGAAATCATTGCCTTTGATCGTGACGGCATTGCCCTTGCCGGCCGCGAACTGGAGCAGGTGGCAGACGTAGGCGAGGTAGTAGTCGTAGTCCACCAGCGGCGCACCCAGGATGCTGGGCTGCGGTCCGGGTGTCAGCGCCTGCTTCGTGGGCACGCTGAAGCCGCGCAGCATGAAGATCTTGCCCTTGCCGAAGGTCGAGGACTCGCAGGTCGCGTTCAGGAATGCCGCGAGGTCCGCCTGCTTGCTGAACGCGGGCAAACCCTTGAACGGCACCAGCGCCGGCAATTCGAATTTCGTCTTCTTCGCGGTGGCGCGCTTGAGATAGTCGTCCGGCGTGTTGACCAGGGCGATCAGCGGTGTGCCGTCCTTGACCTTCTTCAGGATCCAGTAGCGCATCATCAACGGGAAGCAACTCCAGTTCACGTTCGCCATGACGATGACGTCGTACGAGTCCTTGAGCTTCTGCTCGGCGTCGTTGGTCATGGTCTCGAGGTCGCGCCAGCCGGGGTTGTAGCTGTCTTTGTCTTCGCAGAACGTCCGTGCGTCGGCCGTGGGCAGGCAGGTGTACTCCAGATCCATGCGCTGGCTGAGCTCGACGAGCTCGCGCATGCCGCCGCGCCAGACGATGAACAGCGCCTTGACCGGCCCGTCGCTGGCCGGCTTGGCCCACGTGATGTGCGGGGTGACCAACTCCTCGCTCGGACAGTAGTACTTCGGCCCATACTCGATCGTCGCCGCGGCGAAAATCGAGCCGGCACTCAACAACGACAGACACGCGAACACAGACAGGGACGCGATGTGCTTCATAAGACGTCTCCCCTCGTCAGGTGACAGGACTCGACCGGTGAACATTGCGTAGTATACCGCAGGAAAATACAGCGCGGCCCAGGAGTGTCAAGACTCAGGGATCGGACGCAGGCGGAAAGGGATAGAGCGGTATAGCGCGGAAACGCGGCGACGGAACGACACCCGACGCGGGGGGGGCTGACGGCTTGCCCTATCCCCATCGTCGCATCCGAGTAGGAGTTCGGGAATGGAAGAAGATGGTGGTAATGCGTCAGTGGCCGGGTGCTGGGCTGGGGGGGGGCTCGCCAAAGTGGCGGGACCGGCTCGGTCCCGCGGGTGTCGGAGCGAGCCGCTCCGACCACTTTAGGCGTCAGCCCAGGTCAGACTTCGCCCTTATCTCCACCCGCGACTGACGCATTACGGTGGCAGGTAGTTCGGGGCCTGGTGGGGCGAACTTTCGGGTTGCGCACGTATTGTATGACCCTATGCCCTCCTTCCTGCGCTTCCAGAATGTGTCGTTCACCTACCCAACCATGACCAAGCCGCTGCTGGTCGGGTTGAACGCGCATTTCCCCTGCGGCTGGACCGGGGTGGTGGGCGCCAATGGCGTGGGCAAGAGCACACTGCTCAAACTCGCGGTGGGTGAGCTGCCGGTGCAGACGGGCACCGTGCACCACCTCGGTTCCGCCCTGTACTGCGCGCAGCGCACGGATGAGCCGCCCGCGGCGTTCGCCGAATTCCTGGACGCGGCGGCTGCCGAGGCATTCACGATCCGGCGCCAGCTCGGGATCCAGGACGACTGGCCCGCGCGCTGGGAGACGCTCAGCCACGGCGAACGCAAGCGCGCCCAGATCGGGGTCGCGCTCTGGCGCGACCCGGACGTGCTCGCGCTCGACGAACCCACGAACCACATCGACGCCGCGGCGCGGCAGATGCTGAGCACGGCATTGCACCGGTACCGCGGTGTCGGCCTGCTGGTCAGTCATGACCGTGAGCTGCTCGACGACCTGTGCGGGCAGTGCCTGTTCATTGACCCGCCGGACGCGACCCTGCGCCCAGGCGGCGTGTCGCAGGGCGCCGAGCAGGGGCAGATCGAGCAGGAGACCAGCCGTCGGTGCGATGACGACGCCAAGCACGCGGTCGACCGGTTGCGCCGCGAAACGCAGCGCCGCCGTGAGGCCAGTGACCAGTTCGCCGCCAAGACCAAGGCGGCCAAGCGCAAGAAGCCGCCCGCCCACGACCACGACGGCCGCGCCATGCGCAACCTGGCCAAGCTCACCGGCAAGGACGCCTTTGCCGGCAAGCTGGTGACGCAGCTCGGCAGTCGCGTGCGCCGGGCCGAGAAGGAGCGCGCCGGCGTCAAGGTCAAGAAGGTCTACGAAATGGGGATCTGGCTGGAGGGCGAGGCCTGCTCGCCCCGCGCCAGCCTGGGCACGCTCGCCGCCGGAACGGTGCCTCTCGGCGGTTCACGGCAACTGCATTTTCCGGAGCTGATCCTGCGGCCCACGGACCGCGTGGCGCTCACCGGCGCCAATGGCCTGGGCAAGAGCACGCTGCTGCGCCACCTCCTGGGGCGCCTGAACATCGACGCAGAACGGGTGGTCTGCGTGCCGCAGGAGATCTCCGCACCAGAGTCGAAACGCATTCTGGACGAAGTCGCGGCGCTGTCCAAGGAGAAGCTCGGACGCATCATGACCATTGTCAGCCGCCTCGGCTCTCGGCCGCAGCGCCTGCTGGAGAGCGACGAACCCAGCCCCGGCGAGATCCGCAAGATCCTGCTCGCCACCGGCATCGCCAGGGGACCGCACCTGATCGTCATGGACGAACCGACCAACCACATGGACCTGCCCAGCATCGAGTGCCTGGAAGACGCGTTGGGCGACTGCCCCTGCGGTCTGCTGCTGGTCAGCCACGACATGCGGTTCCTCCACGCCCTGGCTACCATCAACTGGCACCTTGCCGCTGACGGCGATGACTCCCGCTTGACCGTGTCGCTGTGGTGAGGTCGGGAGAGGCAGCCGCAGAGAGACGCAGTCGCGCAGCACCCGGCCCCTGCTGCGGTTTGAATTTGTGTGTTGCGGCGGCAGGGTAGGCACGAGGAGGATGTACTCATGGACGATTCCGCATTCGCACCGCGGCGCGCGAACCGCATCGAGGCGCCCGTGACGCCGGAGATCGAGCGTGTGCTCCAGCGCTACCTCGACATTCAGGTCCAGGAACAGAAACTGCGCAAAGAGAAGGCAGACCTGCAACAGGCCTTGGCCCAGTACCTGGAGCAGGCACCGGACGGCGTGTGGGCGCCTGTTGTGGCTGGTACGCCGGTCAAGGTCCGCTATGCCCGCGAGACCGTCGTCGAGTACGACGAGCCGGTGCTGCGCGAACGGCTCGGCGAGCGGTACGTGCACGTGGTTCGGCCGGATCCGCGCAAGATCCGTTCGCATCTGGCGGAACTCGAGCCGCTGCTGGCACCGGCCTTGGCCCGAATCGGGACCCCGGACCGCGACCGCGTCCGCGCCGCCGTGGAACGGGGCCTGGTCCGCACCGAGGAGTTCGCCGGCGCATTCCGGAAGCAGACACGCACCCGACTCGCCGTGATGCGGGCGCAACCGTCCGGCGCCGAGTCTCCGCCGGACGACGACGGGGACATGGAGCGGTGACAGCCTCCCGGGACGGAGGGCGTGCCCATCAAGCCATCGACGGTGGTGTCGGTCAACGTCGTGGATCCACGCTTTGGGGAAGTAGGGCAAGGCTCCCGCCTTGCGGTCCCCCGCGCCGGTCGTCCGCCCGGTGCGAATCGGGGCTGAGACAGCAAGGCCGGAGCCTTGCTCCACGTCCTCAAAGCGTTGTTTCCTGGTCCCCGCACATGCCGCCGTCGTCAACTCGGCCGGCATGTCGGCGTCGGCCCTCGCCTCACTCGGTCCCCGGGCGGGCGAGGTGAGCCAGGTCGTTGATGGTCTTGGCGCGCGGCACGGCGTAGCCCTGCCAGGTTTCCCACGTCAGGCGCGTCACGCCAGTTGGGTCGTAGGACAGGTGCGAGTAGACCAGCTGCAGGGGCCAGCGGAACAGGTACCCGAGCAGCGTCAGGCTCAGGCCCGCGTGACAGAAGAAAGCGAGCACGTCGCGGCTCTCGCACTCGACCCGATAGCGAAGCCCTTCGCGCACGTACCCGAGTTGCGCCAGGAACGCGTCGAACTGCTGGCCCAGCTCGTCCTGCACTTTCTGCATGTGCGGACCGTACGGCTCAAAGGTGTGCCAGGTCGAGGCGTCGGGTACTTGTGGCAGGTCCAGGCTCTCCGCCCCGGGCAGACTCCAGCACCAGTGCTTGCCGTCGTAGCAGCCGTTCAGTTCGCGCAGCCACGGCAGAACGGTGTGAGGCAGGCCCAGCTTCTCCGCCGTCGGGCGCAGGGTGTCGCGGGCTCGCCCCATGGGGCTGCAATACAGATGCGTGATCCCGGCGTCGAGCAGATGACGGGACAGCAGTTCGGCCTGGCGGCGGCCCGTCGGCGTAATGGTGTCGTTGGTGTAGTCCGGATCACCGTGACGAATGAGGAGTATGTCCATGGCCCGGTACTATACAGGCTCGCGCAGTGCGGTGCACGGGTTTTCCTTCTCACCCGGCGCAAGCTATATTGGCACGATGTCTGCGAAACGGCGCATCGTGAGAGGTCTCAGGTTTCAGCGTTCAGGTGTCAGGGAGGTATCGGGAGTCGCGGACCAGCGGGTTGGCTGTGGGCACCCGCCCCTGAACCCAACGCCTGAAGCCTGAAGCTCTGGAATCTGAGCATGTCGCGCGCGGAAGTTACCAATCGTCTCATAATTGTCGCTATGCCAAACCTTGTCGAGAACCTTCCCGAGGACTAAAGACTATTGCGAGACAAGCAATATGGTTCGCGGGAGAGTTTCGGCCAACGCGGAACGGAAGGACCGTCATGCAGACACGCAATTCGGGTCGCCACCGTGTCATCCAATTCACGCTGATCGAACTTCTGGTGGTGATTGCGATCATCGCCATCCTTGCCTCGCTGCTGCTGCCGTCGCTGCAGCAGGCCAAGGCGCGCGCCAAGTCGGTGCTCTGCGTGGGCAACCTGAAGCAGCACGGGTACGCGGTCGCGATGTACTTACAGGAATACGACGAGTACGTAGTGCCGCACAGCCCGACCGACCCCGGCTACCACCGCTGGGTCAAGAGCCTGCACCCGTACATTGGCGTCCGCGAAACCTGCATCTGCCCGACCGCCGACCCGACTAAAGTCTGGACGGACGGCACGTTGTGGACGTTCGGCGGTGTTTTCGGCGGCTACGGGATTGCGTACGACCTGTGTCACGTCCAGCTCTCGGGCATGAAGCCGCGCAAGCTCAAGAGCATCACGCAGCCCGACAAGACCATGATCCTGTTCGACATCGACCTGGCCGCCGGGATGTACTCAGAAGGCTCCGGCTTCCTGACGTGGGGTGGCTGGGACCGCATCAGCTACCGGCACATGGCCCGCCCCATCCTGCTCTATGTCGACAGTCACGTGGCCGGCCACTCGTCCCGGACCAAACTGATCGCCGATATCCAGGGCGGCGCGGTCTTGGTCAAACCGTGAGTACGCCAGCCCGAGAGCGGGTGGTGAAGGCGAGGACGGCCAAGCTGGTGCGCGGTGCGGTCGAGGTCACGACGTTGCCGGCGGGGTGGCGTCACCGGCTGGTTTCGCCGCCGCGGTCGTGGCGGTCCCGCCAGGCTTACTCTCACCGGCGGTGGCTTCAGGGGCAGATTTCTCGATTTCGTCGACGATCCCGTCTCGTGCTTTCTTGAATTCGCTGATGCCACGGCCCAGGCCGCGGGCCAGTTCCGGGATCTTCTTCCCGCCAAAGACCAGCATCACGATCAGGAAGATCAGCAACAACTCCTGGTACCCAATACCCATGGCCATTTCCTCCGTCGTTTCAAACCGGCCTGCGCACGCTGTCGTGCACGGCTGCTAAGACCCAAGCACAACAGCAGGCGGAACAAGATGCACCTGTCCAACGACCGAAACGGCTGGACATCGGACGCGGTCGCAGACACCAGAACCGCGATTTCCACCGGCAGCATCGGATAGTCAAAGCTAACCCCTGCGGGCGAAAAATACAAACCCCACGCCGCCCCCCAAGGGGTGATGCGTCAGTGGCGGGTGCGCTTCTGTCCGAGCCGCGCGTGTGAGCAAGCGGCCTCCCAGAAACCGCTCCCTCATCCCGCCCGTCGGGCGGGACGGCTCGGCCGGATGCCCGTTGCGGTGCGTTTCCCACCCGCCACTCCTAACCCGGCGTAGCCGGAACCAAGACCGACGCCGATTGCTGATCGTTGATTGCTGATTGCTGAAGTCCGCCCCCCCGACACTCGAAATGCGTCGTTGCGATCGTCACAAAGTCTGCCAGAAAACGCGAGTTTGAAGTCGTGGGGTACCATGAAACTGAAGGGGCCCGGGAGCCCGCGAGGACGCGGGCGCTCCAGGGACTGGCACGGGGGGCTGACTTTGGAGCGCCCGCGTCCTCGCGGGCTCTGGGAGCGTCGTTGCCAGTTTCACCTTGGTATGACCGGGCGGTCTGCCGCCCCGGGGGCGCTGACGCATCACCTTTCCTTGTGGCGTCGGGTTGCTTCCGCCATGGCGTCGCGGTACTTTGAACCCAGTATCCAGCGGGTTGATTCTGGGGCACGTCAATTCGGAGGAGCCAGACATGTTCTCGCCACGCCTGTCCCTGTTCCTGCTTGCCGCCACGGTCCAGCCGTTGTTTGCCGCGCTGCAGGGCCAGCCCATGAAGCCGTGGGCCGACCTGCCCACCGACCGCCAGAAGGAGCAGCAGGTCGCGGTCGCCGCCAGCCCGCACGCGTACGAGGTCGTCATGGACGCGGCCGTGGACGGCGTCATGACGCGCATGCCGGTCGGGTATGCCGCGTACGTTCAGGGCTGGCAGCCGAACCGGTTCGTGCGGCTTGAGAACCTCGGCGACACTGACGTGGTCAACCCGTGGCTGACGGTGAACGGGAAACGCAAATGGCGGAACCTCGAGGAGATCGTGCGGGACGCGGTCGGGACCTGGCAGACGGACGCGGACAAGGCCCGCGCCGTGTACGAGTTCACGCGCCAGCACCGCTTCCACGCCTGCACCTGGTGTCGCGAGGTCGACGACGCGGTCAAGGTTTTCAACGTCTACGGGTACACGCTGTGCGGCGACGACGCGCAGGTGATCGCCGACGTGTGGAAGACCGCCGGGCTGCAGACGCGCCGCGGTTACCCGATCGGACACTGCGTCTCCGAGGTGTTCTACGATGGCGACTTTCACCTCATGGACGGCGATGAGCACGGCATCTACCTGGAGCGCGACAATGCGACCATTGCCCCGGAAGAGAAGGTCTCGCGCGACCACGACCTGATCAAGCGCACGCACACCTACGGCATTCTGTCCGGGGACAGCCCGCAGACGGATGAGTTCTCCGCGTCGCTGTTCAATTACGAGGGGAAGCGCGAGGGTTCGCACGGCGGCACCACGAAGCACACCATGGCCTACACGCTGCGGCCGGGCGAATCGCTCGAGTGGCGCTGGGACCACATCGGCAAGCAGTACACGGCGGGAGTGCCCGCGGTGAACGGCAAGTGGACCAAAGACGGTGAGGGCGACCTGGCCATCTGGGGCGAGGTGTTTCACAGCAAGATGCGCAACGGCAAGATGCGCTACCAGCCGGACTTGGCCAGGGACGTCGCGCGGCGCGGCATGGCCGAGGCGGTCGCGCTGGCGGCACCGGCGCCGGCAGGGCTCACCCCGGAAGCCGCCGGCAAGCCAGCCAGCGCCACGTGGCGGATCGCCGCGGCATACGTGGTCGTGGGCGGCAAGATCACGGCCCGGTTCAAGCGCGCTGCCGCCAACGACCGCCTCGCCGTGAGCCTGTCGCGCGACGGCAAGACATGGGACGAAGTCTGGACACCGGGCGACAAGACGGGCGTGCTCGACGCCGAGATCGCTCTGGACGAGCGACTCTCGCCGCGGAAGCAGCCGCAGTACGCCTACCTGGTGCGCGTCGACATGACCGCTGGCGGAAACCCGGGCGATGTCGCCGTCGAGCAGATCGCGTTTGACACCGACCTGCAGATGTCGGCCCTGGCGCTGCCGGAACTCGAAGCGGGCAAGAACACCATCGAGTACGTGGACGAGACCCAGGGCCCGCGCAACGTGCGGATTACGCACAACTGGCTCGAACGCCCGAACTGGCATCCCCCGGCCGCGCCCGAACCCGAGACGCCCGCCGAGGCCGCCGTCGTCGAGGGCACGCAGGTGACCTTGAAATGGAAGGCGCCCGCGCACCCGGACGGCGTCGCCATCGCCGATTACCGCGTGCAGGTCAGCGTCTTTGCCGACATGCACTGGGTCGTGTCGCCGAACTTCGACAAGCTCGTTTCGCACACCGCTTCAAAGGGCAAGACGGAGTGGACGGCGCCGTTCGTCGGGCTGCTCAACCCGGCCATTCCGTACTACTGGCGGGTCTGCGCCAAGGACGCCAACGGTGTGTGGGGGCCGTGGAGCAAGGTTTCGAGTTTCTCGTGCGCCGCGCCCGGCGTGCCGCTGAACGTCCAGGCGGCGGCAGACCCGGCGACCGGCACGGTCACGCTGACTTGGGAAGCGAACCCGCAGGGCGCCGCGCCGGCCGAGTACCGTGTCTACGCCAGCGACGAGAGGGGCTTCACCATCAGCGACGTCGAGTACAAGGTGCGCATGGGCCGTGGCTTCTGCAAGGATGAGGCGGAATTCGAGGCCAAGACCGGCCAGAAGATCGACGAATACGTTCCGACCCCCGCGAACTTCGCAGCAACGGCAAAGGAGACGTCACTCAAGGTGGCGGGCCCGGACGTGACCATGCCGAACGCGAACAAGTGTTTCTACCGCGTCGTGGCGGTGGATGCGCGCGGAGTCCGCAGCGGCGCGTCTGACTACGCTGCGGCCCCGCGGCCGTTCTTCGCCTCCCTGCCGGCGGCCCAGGCGCGCGTGGGCCAGGCGTTCGAGTACCAACCGACGGCGCTGCGCTCGCTTGGCGCCTTCCGCAGCCTGCCGGGGTACAAGGCCGCCTACTACGACCGCGAGGAACTGACTTACTCCCTGGACAAGTCACCGGCCTGGCTCACGGTCGACCCCGCGACCGGCCGCATCACTGGCACACCGCCAGCCGCCGCCGCCGGCAAGCACCCCGTCGTGCTCAAGGTGGCCGCGGGCAAAACCGCCGCCGAGCAGGCTTTCGAAATCGAGGTCAAACCGGCGCAGTGAGGCCTGGCCCGGGACTCGCGACAGACCAGGCTCGTAGTTCCGCCTTCAGGCGGTCCGGGGAACGTGTCGACTCACCCTGCAGGTGCCTTCGGCCGCAGTCACTGCCAGGCGTGACGGTCCTGCGGGTTTCTGTCCCCGCCACGCGCTACCCGGACCGCGTAAACGCGGAACTACGAGCCTGGGCCGTGCCGGTTCTGACGAGGGGGCATTGAGGTCCCGGCCGGGCCTCGTTCTTCCCCCGATCACTCCAGTCCATTGGCCTCAAGCCACTCGAGGAAGCGGCACGCGCAGCGGTCGAGGTTTTCGGCGCTGCCGCCGCCGCGCAGCGGTGAGCACATTTCGTAGGCGATGGGGCCGTCGAACCCGCCTGCCTTCAGACCCTTGATGAACGTGGCGCTGTCCAGGTCGCCCTCACCCATGGGCACGGCGCGGACCAGGTCCAGGTCGATGGTGCGGTAGTTGATCAGCGTCGGCTGGTACTGGTAGCGCGGCAGCCGCACGTAGTCGGCCAGCGTGGTGTAGACGACCTGCGGCGCCAGGCCTTTCGCCGTCTCGAACAGCTCCTCGTTGCGCAGGCACGGCGACCACGGATCGAGCATGAGTGCGCAGTTCGCACGCCCGACATCGCGGCGCATTTCGGCGAGTGCGCGACTGTGCACGGCAATGTCGTGGTGGTTCTGGATCCCGATGGTGACGCCGTACGGCGCCGCGCGGTCGCAGCAGTCCTGGAGCGCGCGGACGGTGCGGTTCCACTGTTCGGCCATGGGCAGGTCGCTGCGCTCGTACGAGGTGAAAACGCGCACCAGGTCGCAGTCCAGTTCACGCGCCAGCGCGGCGAGCGACTCGACGTACTGCACCTGCATGTCGGCGAACGGCACCTCGCCCGCTTCCGCGCCACCGGTGAAGTTCGTATACCCGGCGACGCAGGCAACGCGCACCTTGTGCTTACGGCACAGCCGCCCCAGCGCCTCGACTTTCTTGCCCCGGTAGTCGAGCGGCGACAGGTGCGGCCGCTTGCCCATCAGCTCGACGGCCGAATACCCCAGGGCCTTGGCATGCGGGATGAACTCTTCGAGCGACAGCTTGGCTTGCCCCCACAGTCCGGCATAACTCACCGAGAACAGAACGGGTTGCATGGCGATCCTCCTGTCTGAGATGGCGTCTCTAACTTGTATCCACTTAAGACGCAACCTACCGCAACCTGTAGGGGCGCGGACCCCTGCCGCCTCGCGCGGCAGGTGAACAGGTTCAGCGGCCAACCACGATGCATGCCTCTTTTCCTCCCCGCCCGGCCGCCTGCGACAGGCGGCCGGGCGGAAAAAGATAGAATAGCCGCCGTCCGACGGTAGCCACGGAACACTCGCTCCTGCCAGGCGAGCTGGCAGGTGGCGCAGAGAGAAGTGGCAGCCACGAGCCGTAGGGGGTCGTTGCGTCAAGTGGATACCCCCACTTCCCGTAATATGCACCGGCAATGCGGACCGCGCCCGTAACGGCGGCCAACCTGACCAAGGCCGACGGCTCGCGAGGCCGGTCACCCCCACGCGTCAGGCCCTGTTCCTCAGCGGCCAGTGGGCTGGAAATCCCGCCCAACGGCGCTATTGTCGCGACAGGAGAACCGGAGGAACCCGAGACATCGAAAAGGGGACTGCGACATGGTGCTGCCGAGCATGAGACTGGACGGGAAGGTCGCCCTGGTGACCGGCGCGGGCTCGGGCCTTGGAAAAGCCATGGCGCTGGCTGTCGCGGAGTCGGGCGGGGACTGCGTCGTTACCGAACTGCCCGAGAAAATGGCGTCCCTCGAACCCGTGTGCGATGCCATCCGTGCGCTCGACCGCAAGGCCATCGGACTGCCACTGCGCCTGCCGGACATGGCCAGCATTGACGCGCTGGTGACCGAGGCCATTCGCGGTCTGGGCTGCATCGACATTCTGGTCAACAACGCCGGGGTCAACATCCCGAAGGATGCGCTCGACGTCACCGAGCAGGACTGGGACCGCGTCGTGGACGTGAACCTCAAGGGGGTGTTCTTCCTCTCGCAGCGCGTGGGCAAGGAGATGGTCCACCGCGGCGCGGGCGGCAAGATCGTCAACATTGCCTCGCAGAACGGCGTGGTCGGGTACTACAAGCGCGCCGCCTACTGCTCGAGCAAGGCCGGGCTCGTGAACCTGACGCGCGTGCTCGCCCTCGAGTGGGCCAAGTACAAGATCAACGTCAACGCGGTTGGGCCGACTTTTATCCTGACGCCGTTGACGCAGTCGACGTTCGATGACCCCGTGCTGCGCGAGGACCTCCTGAAACGGATCCCGCTCGGGCGCGTAGGCCAGCCCGAGGACGTCGTCGGCGCGGTCGTGTTCCTGGCCAGCCCCGCCGCAGATCTGATCACCGGCCACACGTTGCTCGTGGACGGCGGTTGGACAGCGCTGTAGAGACGACGGAGGGCTGAGGGATGAAAGCTGAAAGCTGAGGGAAGACGGAAGGGGCTCTGGGCTGTCCGTTTGGTCTGTTGGGTCCGTTTCGTCCGTTTCCGCCCCCGCCCCCGTCCCCCGAATACGTGAGGCGCACATGAAAGCAGCAGACATCAAGATCGTCACGGTGGTCGGTGCGGGCACGATGGGTGCGGGCATTGCCGGTGAGTTTGCCCGGGCCGGGTGCAACGTGCGTCTGGTGGACACGACCGATGCGTTCCTGGAGCGCGGCATGAGCCTGATCGCCGGCGCGCAGACGGCGCTGGTCGGTGCGAAATGCCTGACGGCCAAGGACGCGCGTGCGGCGCAAAAGCGCATCAGGCCCACCACCGATCTCAAGGCCGCCTGTGCCGGCACGCAACTGCTCATCGAGGCCGTGTCCGAGAACATGACGGTCAAGCGGCAGATGTTCCGGCAGTTCGACGCGTTCTGCCCGAAAAAGACGGCGCTGGCTTCGAACACGTCCGGGCTGTCGATCACCGCCATGGGCCGACTCACGAAGCGCCCGAACCTGGTCGCCGGCCTGCATTTCTGGAACCCGCCGCACCTCATTCCGCTGGTCGAGGTGACGCAGGGCAAGCGCACCGCCCCTGCCACCACCAAGCTGCTCCTGGACGTGTGCCGGCGGCTCGGCAAGCGTCCGGTCCTGGTCAAGCACGACGTGCCCGGGTTCATCGGCAACCGTCTGCAGTTCGCCGTGGTCCGCGAGGCGTTACACATTCTCAGCGAAGGCATTGCCTCAGCCGAAGACATCGACACCGCCATGACCGCCGGACCGGGCCTGCGCTACGGCCTGCTCGGGCCGCTGCGCACCGCGGACCTCGGCGGCCTGGACATCTTCCTGGCCATCAGCCAGTACCTGTTCCCCGAACTCAGCGCCGAGACGACCGCGCCGGTCGCGCTGCGCCGGCTCGTGGAGAAGGGCCGGCTCGGCGCCAAGTCCGGCCGCGGTTTCTACGGCTATTCCAAAGCCGACCTGCCGCGCATCCTCGCCCAGCGCGACCGTGTGCTGCTGGGCTTCCTCAAAGTGCTGCGAGACGAACAAGACAGGTGACCCACCATGCCAGAACTCACCTCCGGACTCGGCCCGCTGTTCACAGATCCCGATCCCGATGCGGCACGCGCCTTCTTCCGGGAGAAACCGCGCGCCCTGATCAACAAGGTCATGTCCGTCAAGGACGCTGTCGCCAAGCTCATCCATGACGGCGACTACCTGGCCAGCGGCGGGTTTGGCGTCAACCGCATTTCCACGGCCGTGCTGCACGAGATCCTGCGGCAGCGGCGCCGTAACCTCGGGTTTGCGGGCCACACCACGACGCACGACTTCGAGATCATGTGCGCCGGCAACCTGGACGGGGAAAAGCTGCTGGCGCGCGTCGATGCCTCGTACATTGTCGGGCTCGAAGCGCGCGGCTTGTCACCGCACGCCCGGCGTGTCATGCAGAGCGGCGAGGTTGACGTGTGCGAGTGGAGCAACTACGCGTTGGCGTGCCGGTTCCGCGCCGCGGTGACGGGTGTCCCGTTTGTCCCCATTCGGTCGATGCTCGGCACCGACACGCTCAAGCGCAGCGCCGGCAAGGAGATTGTCTGCCCGTTCACCGGCAAGAAGCTGGTCGCCATTCCGGCCCTGTACCCGGACGTGTCGTTCATCCACGTGCACGAGTGCGACGCGTACGGCAACTGCCGCATCAAGGGCATCACGGTAGCGGACGTCGACCTGGCGCGTTGTTCGAAGCGGCTCATCATCACCACGGAACGCATCGTCAGCAACGAGGAGATCCGCAACACGCCGTACTGGACCACGATCCCGTCCTTCTGCGTCGATGCCGTGTGCGAAGTGCCGTACGGTTCGTACCCGGGCAACATGCCGGGCGAGTACTTCTCCGACGAGGCGCACCTGCGCGAATGGCTCGAGGTCGAGAAGGACCTCGACGCATTCCGCGCGTTCTTGAAGAAGTACATCTACGACGTGCCGGATTTCGACAGTTACCTGCGGCTCTGCGGCGGTGTGGAGAAGATGAAGCAGCTCCGCGCCAAGGAACTGCTGCTGCCGTCAGCGTAGGAACCGGGGAGAGAGGTTTCAGGTTTCGGGTTTCAGGTTCTGAATGGTCGCGAAGATATCGATGATCTCGATGCTCTCGAAGACCTCGAGAGGTTTCAAGTTTCAGGTGAAAGGACCCGCCAATGCCCGACTACAACGCGATGGAACTGATGATCTGCATTGCGGCGCGGCTGCTCGAGGACGGGAGCACGCTCGGGGTCGGGACGGGCGCGCCGTGCGCGGCCGCGATGCTGGCGCAGAAGACGCATGCCCCGAGCCTGTTCGTCGCGTTCGAGGCCGGCGGCCTGGCGCCGCTCCTGCCCTCCATGCCCATCTCGGTGGGCGATTCGCGCACGTTCTACAAAGGGCTCATGGCCACCAGCATGTGCGACATCATGGAAGCCTGCCAGCGCGGCATGGTGGACTACACCTTCCTCGGCGGCGCGCAGATCGACATGTACGGCAACCTGAACTCCACGGTCATCGGCCCGCACGGCAAGCCGGCGGTGCGTTTCCCCGGCAGCGGCGGCGCCAACGATTTCGCGAGTCTCTGCTGGCGCACCATGGTGCTGACGCAGCACGACAAGCGCCGCTTCGTCGCCAAGCTGGATTTTCTGACCTCGCCCGGCTTCCTGACCGGCCCGGGCGCGCGCGAGGCGGCCGGACTGCCGAAGGACACCGGCCCGTACAAGGTCATCACCGACCTGGCGGTCATGGGGTTCCACGCCGAGTCGAAGCGCATGCAGGTCGAGAGCCTGCACCCGGGCGTGACCTTCGAGCAGGTCCAGGCCAACACCGGGTTCGAACTGCTCAAGGCCGCGCGCGTCACCGACAGCGAGCCGCCGCGCCCGAACGAACTCCGCATCCTCCGCGACGAGGTCGACCCGTACCGGTATGTCATCGGAAGGTGAGGGGGGAAGACCGTGGGTGAGTGTGTGGGTGTCTGAGTGGTGGTGTGAGGGCGAGGGAGGGGAAGGCAAGCACAGGTTGAGGGTGGAGGGCCAAGAGGAGGGTTCGGGGGTCAGGGTTCAGGGAAGACCGGGACTGGGAAAGGCGGGAGGTGAGGGGAACGCGCAATCCCCGCAGGGGATGGCAGCCTGTAGCCTCGGGCGTGAGCCCGTGGCCAGCAACGACGAGAGAGAAATCCAAGCCCCCGCAGGGAGGCGGCAGACAATGGGGCACACCTTCTCGAACCTTCTGGTGCATGTCATCTTCAGTACAAAGGAACCCCTCCCATGCGTGAAGTTGTCATTGTTGGTGCGGTGCGGACTGCCATTGGCAAGTTTGGCGGCGCGTTCGCGGACACTCTGGTCACCGAACTGGGCGCGACCGTAGTGCGCGAGGCGCTGAGGCGCGCCGGCGTCGCGCCCGACGCGGTGAACGAAGTCATCCTGGGCCACGTGCTGCAGGCCGGGTCGGGGCTGAACCCGGCGCGGCAGGTGCTGCTGAAGGCCGGCATTCCGCAATCCGTCCCGGCGTTCACGGTCAACAAGGTCTGCGCTTCAGGGCTGAAAGCGGTGGCGCTCGGCGCGGCGGCGGTGGCCGCGGGCGAGCACGACATCGTGGTGGCCGGGGGCATGGAGAACATGAGCGCGGCGCCGTTCGTGTTGCGCCAGGCGCGCTGGGGCTACCGACTCGGTGACGGCGAACTGCTCGATGTCATTCTGCGCGACGCGTTGCAGGACCCGCTCGAAGGCATTCACATGGGCGTCACGGCCGAGAACGTGGCCACAGACCTTGGCATCAGCCGGCGCGACCAGGACGAGTTCGCGGCGCAGTCGCAGCAGAAGGCGGGTGCAGCCATGCAGGCCGGCAAGTTCGCCTCTGAGATCGTGCCCGTCCCCGTGTCGCAGAAGAAGGGCGCGCCGCTGCCGTTCAGCGTCGATGAATTCCCGCGCCCGGACACGACCGTCGAGGTGCTGGCAAAGCTCAAGCCGGCGTTCAAGGGCGACGGCACGGTCACGGCCGGCAACGCGTCGGGCATCAACGACGGCGCCGCCGCCATGGTGCTGATGTCGCGCGCGGAGGCGGACCGGCGCGGCATTCGGCCCCTGGCAAGCATTCTGAGTTACGCGTCGGCTGGGGTCGACCCCACGCGCATGGGGCTCGGGCCGGTGCCCGCAACCACCGCGGCCTTGGCCAAGGCGGGGAAGAAGCTGACGGACATCGACGCGTTCGAACTGAACGAGGCGTTTGCCGCGCAGTCACTCGCGGTCATCCGGCAACTGGGTGTCGACCCGGTGCGCGCCAACTTGAACGGCGGCGCCATTGCGCTCGGGCATCCGGTCGGCGCCAGTGGCGCGCGGATCCTGGTCACGCTGCTGCACATCCTCGCCGACCGCGGCCTGCGCTTCGGCCTCGCCACACTCTGCGTCGGGGGTGGCCAGGGCATGGCCATGATCGTCGAGCGACGGTGAGGGAGGACGAAGGATGGCTGAGGGATGAAAGCTGAAGGCTGAGGGTGGTGCATCCTGGAGCGCCCGCGTCCCGCGGGCGAACCCGATTCACCCGTGGCACAAGGCCACGGGGGTCTCACGCATGGGCCAGCACGCAGTAGTTCCACCCGCGACGCATTACGCGCGGCCAATTCCCCACCTTGAAACCCGCCAACGTGGCGCTAAATTGCAGACGCCCTTTCCAGTCTGTGTGTTTGGAGTCACGATTCGGCATGGACTTGCACATCAAGGACGCCGCAAGGCTGTTCAACGTCGCCGAAGAAGTGGTTCATCAGTGGATGGAAGAGAGGGGGCTGCCGGCGTGTACGGTCAACGGCAAGTGCCGTTTCAACCGGCAGGAATTGCTCGAATGGGCCACGGTGACCGGGACCCGGGTCGACCCTGAACTGCTGCAAACGGATGGAGCGCCTGACGCGCTGCCGCGGATTACCGACGCGTTGGTCGCCGGCGGTGTGCTGCCGGGCATTTCCGGCACCGACAAGGAAGCGGTGTTCGCGGCGATCGTGCAGCGACTTCCGTTGCCCGCTGCCGTCGATCGCAAGTTCCTGCAGCAGGTCCTGCTGGCGCGCGAAGCGCTGGGTTCGACCGGTGTGGGCGATGGTATTGCCATTCCGCATCCGCGGAACCCGATCGTGCTGAATGTCACGCGGCCAACGGTCACACTGGCACTGCTGGCCAACCCGGTGGACTATGGTGCGCCGGATAACAAGCCGGTCACATCGCTGTTTGTTCTGATCAGCCCCACCGTTCGCGTGCATCTGCACCTTCTGTCGCGGCTCGCCTACATCCTCCACAACACCGACTTCAAGACGGCGTTGCGCCGGCAGGCGCGGGCAGAGGACATCCTCGCCGCCGCCCGACACGCGGAAAACCACATCCCTTAGACCGTGGTGTGGGTTTCGGGTGTTTGGTTTCAGGTGTCAGGTCTTAGATTTCAGGTGCCACGTGTCAGGAATGAATACCCGCCGTAACGACTCAAGTGCTCCGCCGAGCGTGTTGGGATCAGGGCTTCTGTGTTCCGTGTTCGGTGTTCGGGCTGAGCCTTGGGGCGAATGCAATGCCGTCGGGTGCGTTTCTTTCCTGAACACTGAACACCGAACACTGAACACCCGAGCCGTTACCCCCCAGAATAACCGGTACCGACAATGACCATTCTGATGCTGGCTCTGCTTCTGCTGCTGCTCTCGGGAGTGGCGGCGTTCCTGCTCCGGTCGCGGCCGACGGCGGCCAGCGTCGCGGGCGCGGCCGGGCCGGTGGCGGCCGCCATGCTGGCGCTGGTGCCGGCGTTGACCGTCCTGCGGGGCGGCGAGGTGTTGTCCACCGAGCTGCCCTGGGCCATGCCGTTCGGACGGTTCTGTGTGCAGCTCGACGCGCTGTCGGCCTTGTTCATTCTGCCGATACTCGGGCTGTCGGCGCTCGGAGCGGTCTACGGTATCGAGTACTTGCGCCCGTACATCGGCAAGTACTCGATTGGCTCGTCGTGGCTGTGCTACAACCTGCTGGTCGCCAGTATGGTCCTGGTCTGCCTGGCGCGCAATGCGCTGTTGTTCCTCCTGGCCTGGGAGTTGATGGCGTTCTCATCCTTCTTCCTGGTCGCGTTCGAAAACCGGCGAAAAGAGGTACGCAACGCCGCCTGGACCTACTTGGTGGCCACGCACATCGGCACGGCGTTCCTGCTGCCGATGTTCCTCTCGTTCGGCCAGGCCGCGGGGTCCCTGGACTTTGCGCAGTTCGCAGGTTGCCTGGGGCCGGCGCAGGCGGGCGTGTGTTTCGTCCTGGCGGTGATCGGGTTCGGGACCAAGGCGGGCATCATGCCCCTGCATGTCTGGCTGCCCGAGGCGCACCCGGCCGCGCCCAGCCACGTGTCGGCGGTCATGTCCGGAGTCATGCTCAAGACGGGCATCTACGGGCTGGTGCGGGTCCTTTCCTTTCTGGTGGCCACGCCGGGCGCGCCGCCGGCCTGGTGGGGTTGGCTGCTGCTCATCGTGGGCGCGGTGTCCGGAATCCTGGGCGTGCTTTTCGCGCTGGCGCAGCATGACCTGAAACGACTCCTGGCCTATCACAGCGTCGAGAATATCGGCATCATCATTCTGGGGCTCGGCGTGGGACTGATCGGCCTCAGCGCCGGGGCGCCTGTGGTGGCCGCGCTTGGGTTCGCCGGCGGGCTGCTGCACGTGGTCAATCATGCCGTGTTCAAAGGCCTGTTGTTCCTGGGCGCCGGCTCAGTCCTGCACGCGGTGCACACCCGTGAGATCGACCATCTGGGCGGACTGCTGCGCCGCATGCCGCTGACCGGCCTGACCTTCCTGACCGGCGCGGTGGCCATCTCCGGTCTGCCGCCGCTGAACGGTTTCATCAGCGAATTCCTCATCTATGCCGGGGCGTTCCAGGGCACGGTCAACGGCGCCGCACCCGTAGCCGCGCCGCTGGTGCTGGTGATCCTGGCCTTGGCATTGATCGGTGGCCTGGCCGTGGCGTGCTTCACCAAGGCTTTCGGCATCGTGTTTCTCGGCGAGCCGCGCGGCGCCGCGGCGGCCGCGGCGCACGAGTCGGGACGGCTGATGACCGTTCCCATGCTCCTGCTTGCCGGGGCCTGTCTGGCGGGCGGGCTGTTGGCGCCCTTCCTCCTGCCGGCCCTGGCCACGGCCGTGGCGCCCTTGGCCGGGGCCGCCGCCATTGCGCCGTTGCAGACGGCCGGGCCCTTGCTTGTGTGGGTGAGCGGCATCAGCGCCGGCGTCCTGCTGGCCGCCCTGCTGTTCGCCGCGTGGAAGCGCTGGCTCCTCACCGGCCGCGATGTGCGCCGTGCCGTGACTTGGGACTGCGGCTACGCCGCGCCCTCACCACGTATGCAGTACACCGCCTCCTCGTTCGCGCAGCCGCTCACCGATTTCTTCGAGGTGCTCCTGCGGACGCGCAAGCACATGCGGCTCCCGGACGTCCATTTTCCCACGGCCGCGAACATCGAGACGGAGACCCCTGATGTGTCTCGCGAAAGCCTGTACGCGCCGCTGTTCAATGCCACCGGCCGGGTCCTGTCGCGCGTGCGCGTCATGCAGAGCGGGTGTATCCAAGTGTACGTGCTCTACTTGGTCTTGACGCTCTTGGTCTTGCTCATCTGGAAACTCTGAACCCCATGACTTCAGCACCCCTTGTCCATCTGTTCCTGGGCCTGCTGTTGGCACCCCTTCTCCTCGGGGTGATCAACCGTACGAAAGCGTTTTTTGCCGGCCGCCGCGGCCCGCCGGTGCTGCAGTTGTACTGGGACTTGGCGAAGCTGTTGCGCAAAGGTGCGGTTTACAGCCAGACGACCACCTGGGTGTTCCAGGCCGGGCCGGTCGTGGGACTGGCCGCCGTGCTGGCGGCCTTGGCCCTGATTCCGTTCGGCGGCGCCGCCGCGCCGCTGCACTTCAACGGTGATCTGCTGTTGCTCGCCTATGTGCTGGGCTTGATGCGTTTTTTCACTGTCGTTGCGGCGCTGGACACGGGGTCCAGCTTCGAAGGCATGGGTGCCAGCCGTGAGGTGCAGTTCGCCGCCCTGGCCGAGCCGGCGCTCCTGCTCGCGCTGGCCGCCGCGGCGCGCAAGGCTGGGTCGCTGTCGCTGTCGGGAATCCTGCCGGCTGCCGTGCCGCTGTCGCCCGAACTCGCCCTGGCCGCCGGGGCCTTGGTTATCGTGTTCTTGTGCGAGAATTCGCGCGTGCCGTTCGATGACCCCAATACACACCTGGAGTTGACTATGATCCACGAAGTCATGGTTCTGGATCACAGCGGCCCCGATCTGGCGCTCATCCTGTACTCGGCGGCGCTGAAACTCTGGGTCCTTGGGGCTTTGATCGTTGGCATGCTCGTTCCGACCGTCGCCGGTGTGCCATGGGTTGCCAACACGGTGATCGGCCTGGCGGGCATGCTGCTGCTGGCTGTTGTGGTGGGTGTGGTCGAATCCGTTACGGCGCGGGTGCGCCTGGTGCGGGTTCCGCACCTGCTCGCCGCGGCGGGGGCCCTGGCTGCCCTGGCCTTTGTCCTGGTGCTGAGGTGAAAGAACAGGTGTTCAGGCTGTAGGCAAAGACAATGAGGAAAGGAAGTCGGAAGGCTGGAGGTCGTCAGGTTGTGGACGTACAGAGTCGGGTGCGACTTCCCGTGTTGCGTATCGAGTCGGCTTGGTCAGACATTCCGACCCTCGCGCAATCCCGCCCTGTCCTTCTCTTACCTGCAGCCTAAACCCCTACAGCCTACAGCCTGAATTTGAGGTGAGTATGGAAAATCTGGTTGAGGCGATCCTCGTCGGCCTGCTGATCTCCGACATGACGGTCCTGGCGAGCAGCCGCGTGGCCGGCTGCATCCGGGTGACGGCCATGCAGGGCCTGCTGCTTGGGGTGCTGACGCTGCTGCTGCAGGCCGAGGCCATGTCGCTGCGCGTGGTCCTGATGGCGGGCATCGGCATGCTGCTGAAGGGCGGCGTCTTTCCTTATCTGCTGGCACGCGCGGGCAAGGAGGCTGGCGTCCAGCGCGAGGTTGAGCCGTTCGTCGGCTACATCGGTTCCGTCCTGCTGGCCGTCGCCATGCTGGTGGTCGCCGTGTGGCTGGGCACCCGGCTGCCGCTGCAGGTGCACGCCGGTCAGACGCTCGTGGTGCCGGCGGCGTTCATGACCATGTTCACCGGCCTGTTCCTCATCGTTGCCCGGCGCAAGGCGCTGACGCAGGTGGTCGGGTTCCTGGTGTTTGAAAACGGCATCTATGCATTTGGTGTGGCCACGGTGGGCGAGGTCCCGGCGCTGGTCGAGCTCGGGGTCCTGCTGGACGCATTCGTCGCCGTGTTCGTCATGGGCATCGCCATCTACCACATCAACCGCGAGTTCGACCACATCGACACGGACCAGTTGAGTTCCCTGAAGGGATAGGCTGTAGGCCGTTAGGCTATAGGCTGTAGGTAAGAACCGCATCTATCCCCAAGCGCCCAACAACAACCTAACAGCCTACGGCCTAAGCACCTATAGCCTCTGTTTGCGCAACCTTCTTGAAGGAATGGACCTGTGAAAACCGAGACTTTGCTGTGGGTCATGCTGCTGATCCCGATCGCAGCCAGCCTTGCTTGCGCAGCCCTGCCGCGACCGCGGGCCGTCCTCGGTGTGCTCTGCGCCGGCGTGTTCACGGCCACGGCGACCGGCGCCGTGGTCATCCACGACGTGCTCGGCACCGGCCCGGTGTCGAGCGCCACCGGATGGCTGTACGTCGACGCGCTGTCGGCCTTCAACCTGGCGGTGATGTTCCTGATCTTCTGCCTGAGTTCCGCCTACTCGTGGGTGTACTTCGGCGGCCCTGCCAACGACGTGCCGCTGACCCCGCGGCAGGCACGCGTGTTCGGCGGACTGTGGTGCGGAGCCCTGGCCGCCATGACCCTGGTCCTGGTCTCCGGCAACCTTGGCATCATGTGGGTCGGCATCGAGGCCACCACGCTGCTGACGGCCTTCCTGATCTGCGTCCAGCGCTCCCGCGCGGCGCTGGAAGCAACCTGGAAGTACATCCTGATCTGCTCGGTCGGAGTGGCCTTTGCGTTTATGGGCACACTCCTGGCGGCAGCCTCCGCCCACCAACTGCAACTGAGTTCTCACGACACCCTGCTTTGGACGGTCCTGCGTGACAATGCCGCCGGGCTCGACCCGGTCTTGATGAAGGCCGCCTTCATCTTCCTGCTCGTGGGGTACGGCACGAAAGCCGGCCTGGCACCCATGCACACTTGGCTCCCGGACGCGTATAGCCAGGCGCCATCGCCCGTCTCAGCCCTGTTTTCGGGCTTCATCGTGAACACAGCGCTGTACTGCATCATGCGCTACCTGCCGATCACGGAGGCGGCGACGGGCGGCACGGGCTGGTGCCTGTCGCTGCTGCGCCTGTTCGGGCTGGTTTCCATTGTCGTGGGCGCGGCGTTCATCGCCTTCCAGCACGACCTGAAACGGTTCCTGGCCTACTGCAGTGTCGAACACCTCGGCATCATCGCGCTGGGGCTCGGGCTCGGCGGCCTGGGCACGTTCGCGGCTCTTTTCCACACCCTCAATCACTCACTCTGCAAGACCCTGTCCTTCTTCGCCGCAGGGCGGCTGGGGCAGGTGTTCGGGACGCACGACATGGACAAGATGCGCGGCGCCTACCGCGTTGCGCCTGCCTGGGGCACGGCTGTCTTCGCCAGCATTCTGGCGCTGATTGGCGTGGCGCCGTTCGCCCTGTTCATGAGCGAGTTTCTGATCGTCAAGGCAGCGCTGGAGCGCGGCGCCATTGCGGCCTTGGTGATTTTCCTGGCCGGGGCCTGCGTCGCTTTCGTCGGTTCTCTGGGGCATGCATTGCCGTTGGCCTGGGGCAACCCGGATGGAGAAACCGTCCGCGAGCCAGTCCGCGCCACGTTCCTGGAAGCGTGCCTGGTCTTCCTGCCCCTGGCGACCCTGTTGTGCCTGGGGTTGTGGCTGCCCGCGCCTCTGGAAACGATCCTCTGTGAGGCGGCCGACGTGATCAACGGGGCGGCGGCGCCAACCCTGGCTCATTTCTCAGCGGGAGTGGCACCATGACGGAGCCCAAGCCGAAATCCATCCGCAATCTCGAGCCCCTGGGCCTGGACAAGGTCCCGGTGCTTGACGTGTCCGGTTTCCGCCGAACGATTGTCGACGCGGTGCGGAACGGGGCACGCGTGAGTTCGTTCTTCGGCGTGCCGGCATCGGCACTGGCCGAGGGCAATGCAGCGACGCCGGCGCCCGACGGCGCGGCCTCACCTGTGCGGCTGTTCGCGGTCCTTGCTTCAGTCGAGACAGGCACCCTGAGTGTGTTGTCGGCGCTCGTGCAGGGCGAATACCCGTCCCTTACGCCCGAGTGCCCGCAAGTGCACTGGTTCGAGCGCGAGATCTGGGAACAGTGGAGCGTCAAACCGGCCGGGCACCCGTGGCTGAAGCCGATCCGTTTCCACGCCCCTTACGCGCCCACGGGGAGCGGTGCCGCGGCGGGTGCGGAGATCGGCGTGGCCGAGTTCTTCCGCATCGAGGGCGCGGAGGTCCACGAAGTTGCGGTCGGGCCGGTGCACGCGGGCGTCATCGAGCCGGGTCACTTCCGGTTCCAGTGCCACGGCGAGAACGTCTATCACCTGGAGATCTCGCTCGGTTACCAGCACCGCGGCGTCGAACCCGCACTGGTCGGCGGCCCGAACCGGCGCACGCTGCACTATCTGGAGACGCTGGCTGGCGACACCAGCGTCGGCCACGCCACCGCCTACGCGCGATTGGTGGAGGCCTTGGCCGGAGCGGCTGCGCCGCCCCGCGCCATGTCACTGCGCGGCATTGCGCTGGAACTCGAGCGGCTGGCCAATCACACCGGCGACCTCGGCGCCCTGGCCGGTGACGTCGCGTACCTGCCCACCGCCTCGTACTGCGGGCGGCTCCGGGGCGACTTCCTCAACCTGAGCGCGCTGCTCTGCGGCAACCGCTTCGGCCGCGGACTGATCGTGCCGGGCGGCGTGAATTTCGACGCTGACCGAGAGCTGATTGCCGAACTGCAGGCCCGCTTGGCCGCCGCTGCCGCCGACGTGCAGGGCGCGGTGGAACTGCTCTGGCAAACGCCCTCTGTCATGGCACGTTTCGAGAACACCGGCGCACTGAGCCTTGAACTCGCCACCGAACTTGGACTGGTCGGGCCGGTGGCGCGGGCCTGCGGAGCGCGGATGGACGTGCGCCACGATTTCCCCGCGGGTATCTACCAGTTCGTGCAGGTGCCCATGTCGACTTGGAACACCGGCGACGTGTTTGCGCGCGCCTACGTGCGCTGGCTGGAAATCCAGAAGTCGATTGCCTTCATCCAGGAGCGTGCCGAGGCGCTGCCGGACGGCGCCTGCCGGCAGGATTTGCCCGTAGCGCCGGACCGGCGCCAGTTCGCCGTCTCGCTGGTCGAAGGCTGGCGCGGCGAAATCTGCCACGTGGCCATCACGAACAGCGCCGGGCGCTTCATCCGTTACAAGATCGTCGACCCGTCGTTCCACAACTGGATCGGCCTGGCCATGGCCCTGCGCGGGCAGCCGATCTCCGATTTCCCGCTCTGCAACAAGAGCTTCAACCTTTCGTACTGCGGCCACGACCTCTGAGGTGTCCTCATGTTCGATGAACTGCTGGCACGGCTGCAACAGAAACACCGCACGGGGGCCTTCCCCGGTGCGGAGCCGCAGATCCCGCCCCGGGCGCGGTGCCTGCCTGCCGTCGACCTCGGCACGTGCGGCTGCGCCAGCGGCTGCAACGCCTGCGCCGCGGCCTGCCCCACCGGCGCCATCACGGTCAACGGCAAGGTCTGCTTCGACCTCGGCAAGTGCCTGTTCTGCCCAGATTGCGCCGCTGCTTGCCCGAAGAGCGCCATCCGCTTCGGGACCGACTATCGCCTCGCCACGCGGACCCGTGACGACTTGCGCGTCGCCACCGACCCGCTGCGTCTGGCTGCCGCGCTCGAGGGCGAGACGCGCCGGCTGTTCGGACGTTCGCTGAAACTCAGGCAGGTCAGCGCCGCCGGCTGCAACGCCTGTGAAGCGGACTGCAACGTGCTGAACACACTGGTCTTCGATCTCGGCCGGTTCGGGATCCAGTTCGTCGCGTCGCCGCGTCACGCCGACGGCGTGCTGGTTACTGGGCCGGTCAGCCGGAATATGCTGCTGGGCCTGCGCAAGACGTACGAGGCCATTCCGTCGCCGCGCCTGGTCATTGCGGTCGGCGCTTGCGCCATTTCCGGCGGCCCGTTCGCGGGGCACCCGGAAGTGCTGAACGGCGCCGGTGAGGTGGTCCCGATCGACCTGTTCATCCCCGGCTGCCCGCCGCACCCCTACACCATCCTGGACGGCCTCCTGCGCCTACTCGGCCGCCGGTAGGCCAAGGGCCCGTAGACGCATTGCCGTGCCCCAGGAAAGCAGCGCTCCATGTGTGTTGCGTCAGCGGTTCCCGGGCGGCGGACCGCCCGGTCATCCCAAGGCGAAACAGGCAACGACGCTGCCAGAGCCAGCGAGGACGCGGGCGCTCCAAGTCAGACCCCATGCCAGACCCTGGAGCGCCCGCGTTTTCGCGGGCTCTGGGTTCCTTCAGTTTCATGGGAGTGAAAGGTGAGAAATCGCGTGGCCCTGCCAAGGTGGAGGCCAGGTCTTCCGGCCTGGCCTGCTTCGGTCGCGTCACCCCATCGCACCGGGTCAGGAGGCCCGGCGCCCACCTTCGACTCCCATGTTACTCGCGTGTTACTCCGCGCCGCCGACCATCGGTCCGCGGAATTGGCCAGGGCGGTCGACCAGCTCTGCATGGCACGAGTGATATCCAAGGTGTTCAATTGCAGTGCCAACGGCATTCCGCTCGGCGCCGAAAAGGACGACGTCGGTCGGTGCGGCGCGCTTCAGGTTACTCTCACTGCCCCACTATCTGTGTCCGGCATTGCCACGCCTGCTGGCGTCGCTGTGAGAGCGCAGCGGAAACCGACCCCGCCGCCCCCCCCGTACCTACGCCGCCCCGCGCCGTCAAGTGTCCGCCCCGGCGACGGCAGCGCCAGGCTTCAGGGTGGCGTCGCGCTTCAACTGGTCTCGTTGTTTCGCCAGTTCGTAGAGTTCGGTCTGCAGGGTGGCGATGGCCTCGGGGTCCTGAGTCGTCTGCAGGGCCGCCTGTACCGCCTTGAGCCGCTGCTCGATGCCGCGGAAGTGCAGGACGCGCAGGCAATCGTTGGCCGCCCGGCGCAGCCGCTTCTCGTTGTGCTCGCGGACATGCTCGTCCTCATGCTCCGGGTCGATATCCTTGAACTTGGACTCGGCCAGGACCTCACCGATGCGCGGGTCGGACGCCAGTTCGGGGTCCTTAGCCAGTTCGCGCGCCGCCGTCTGCCACTCGCTCTGCTCCGTCAGGCCCACGACGAGGTTCAGGGCCCGGCCGACCGTCGTGTCCGAGACCCAGTCGTGGGGCAGGCCGGTGGTCAGCGCATGCGCGATGAAACCGTGGTACAGGGCCAGGTCCAGCAGCGTCAGTTCCGCCCGCTGTTCGACCGTCGTGCTGCCGCCCAGGGCCGGTGCGGCGGCGGTCGTCGCCGGCAACGACGCGCCGCGCGGGGTGCGACTGGCGCGCTGCCGCGTTTGCGCCAGGCGGTTCAGCGTCTCATACAGGGCCGGCTCTGGCACGTCGAGTTCGCGGCTCAGCCACTGGCAGTGCGTGGCCCGGACCACGGGGTCGGGGAGCACCGCCACCAGCTTGAGGATCTCCTGCGCAATCTGGCTCCGGCCCTCGGGACTCCTGGCGTCGTGCTGCCGCCGGCACAGCCCGAGCAGGAACGGGAACGCCTCCAGACTCTGCCCCAGCGCTGTCGCCAGGGCCGCCGCCCCTGCGTGCCGGAACAGGCCGTCGGGGTCCTCGCCTTCGGGCAGCGCCACCACGCGCGCCGCCAGCCCCGCGTTGAAGGCGACCTCCAGGCTGCGCACCGCCGCCTGTTGACCGGCCGCATCCGCGTCGAAGGCAAAGGTCACCGTGTCGGTGAAGCGCTTCAGCAATCGGGCGTGGTTCTCGGTGAACGCCGTGCCTTGCGGCGCCACCGCGTGTTTGATGCCGGCCCGGTGACAGGCGATGACGTCGAGCTGGCCCTCGCAGATCAGCGCCTGCCCCGAATCCTTGAACGCCAGGCGCGCCAGGTGCAGCCCGTAGAGAAGCCGCCCCTTCTGAAACACGGCGGTCTCGGGCGTGTTGACGTACTTGGCGCCGCCGGCCTCTTTTTCCAGGGTGCGGGCGCTGAACCCCACGACACGGCCGAGTTCGTCGCAGATCGGGAACATGAGCCGGCCGCGGAACCGGTCGTAGCAGGAGTTTCTCGAGGTCGTGCCGGTGTCTTCCTTGGGCACTTCCAGGCCGGCGGCGAGCAGGAGCTCGCGGCTGTACCTGTGCCGCTCGCCCCACTGCAGGGTCGCGTCCCACGAGTCCAGGGAGTACCCGAGCTTGTACGCGACCACCACATCGTCGGGGATGCCGCGCTCGGCCAGGTAGCGGCGCCCGGGTTCGCCCTCGGCGCCCTTCAACAGGCTGTGGTACCACTCGGCAATCTCAGTGAGCAGGGCGAAGATCTTCTCTTTCGGCGAGGCCTTGGCGTCGGCCGCCTCAGCCACGCCGCCGGCGGCGCGACATGTCCGCGGCGGCGGTTCCGGAATGTGGATGCCGTACCGTTGCGCCAGCAACCGCACCGCCCCGACAAAGTCGACGTTCTCCTGCGCCTGGACAAAGTGGAAGAGGTTGCCGCTCTTCTTGCAGCCGAAGCAGTAGAATGCCTGACGCGTGGCGCTGACCTTGAACGACGGCGTCTTTTCGTGGTGGAACGGACACTGCGCCCAGTAGTCGTTGCCGCGCCGCTTCAACTGCAGGTACGCGCCGATCACCTCCACGATGTCGACACGACTGTGGATTTCGTCAATCACTGACTCTGGTATGCGATCTGACATGGGACTTCCTGCCGAGGGTGGCAGAGGTTTCAGGGTTCAGGTGTCAGGGACATCGACTGCAATCGACTGCGGTCGACCGCCATCGACTGCAATCGGGTGTGATCGGCGACGGCCGTTCGCCTCACGCCCCCTTCTTCGGCAGGGTCGGGGCGGGTTTGCGCGGCGGCGCGGGCACAGCCGGGGCGTCGTCGGGCTGCGTTCCGGTCGGTGGTGTGTCGTCCGGCGCCTGCACCGCGCGTTCGCGCGCCAGGTCCTTGAGCCGCTGCCGGATCTCGTCCTGGCCGGTGCTGTCGCTGGCCAACTGTTTGCCGCGCAGGGCGGCGCGGTAGTAGCGCATGGCTTCCGCCGGATCGCGCAGGTGCTGGTCGTACAAGACGGCCAGGTTCTGCAGTACCGCCGGGTTCTCGCGGTCCTTGGACATGGCCATGAGGAAGCTCTGCCGGGCGTTGTTGTACTCGCGCCGATTCAGGTAGAGAATGCCCAGGGCGTTGTACACTTCGGGCCGGCGGTTGAAGGCGCGGTAGCTGCGGAGCTGCAACAGGTAGCGGATGCCCTCGTCCAGGTTCTGTTCCAGGCAGCAGCGCGACAGCAGGATGAGCACGTCGGGCGCCACTTCGGGGTGCGCCTCGCGCTGCTCGTATGCCTTGCGCAGCGGCACCATGGCGTCGCCGAACCGCGCGCATTCGACCAGGGCCAGACCGTAGAAGTACTGGGCGCTGAAATCGTCCGGCGCCTGCAACACCGCCTCCTCGAGCATGTCCAGGGCGTCATCCTTGCGCTCGGCTTCGAGCAGCGAGACGCCGTGCATGATCTTCAGCTTCGCGTCCGCGGGCGAGGTGCGCAGGCAGCGCTGGGTGAGGGCCACCGCCTCCTTCCACTTGCCGGTGTTCATGGCGGTTGCCGCCTGCTGCAGAGCGACCTCCGGATCGACCGGCGAACAGCCGCCCGTGAGCAGGGCCAGCACCAGAAATCCCCAACCGATGGCGAATACACTGCGCATCTCGCACATCCTCAGGCGGCCTAGTGCCGTCGGGCGTAAATAACGGCCTGTTGGCCGGGCAGATGGTCGATGAGAATCCG
>MHBL01000166.1:15131-17087 GCA_001803235.1 Lentisphaerae bacterium RIFOXYA12_64_32 | reverse complement strand
AAGCGACTGGACATCCCAGATATGGCAAGCCAGCAGGCCGTTATTTGCGCCCGCCGGCACGAGTGCCGCCAAGTTCCTCTACTTACGTTGGGTCCGTTGGGTCGGTTTCGTCCGTTGCCTGCCGCCTGCGGTCACCGCAGCCTTGCCCGCTCGGGCCAGCATCTCCCGCGCATGGGCCGCAGCCGTGACCGAGTCCTCTTCGGCGCCCAGCATGCGCGTGATTTCCACCCGCCGCGCGTCGTCGTCCAGCACGCACATTTCGGTGATCGTCCGCTCGTCGACCACCCGCTTGGTGACGCGGAAGTGCCGCTGTCCGGCCGCGGCAATCTGCGGCAGGTGCGTGATGCACACGACCTGGTGCCGCGCGGCAATGGCCGCCAGCTCCTCCGCCACGGTCACGGCAATGCGGCCGCCGATGTTCGCGTCCACCTCGTCGAAGATCAGGATCGGTACGTCGTCCGCAGTCGACAGCACCGTCTTGATGGCCAGCATCACACGGGCGATCTCGCCACTGCTGGCGATCTGGCGCAATGGCCGCACTTCCTCGCCCGGGTTCGGCGCAAAGCAGAACTCGACGTGGTCCGCCCCGCGCGGCCCCGGAACCGCTTCGCTCACCGTAACCTCGAACTGGCTTTGGTCAAACCCGAGCCGGGCCAGTTTCGCCGCAATCTCGCGGGCCAGGCGACCGGACGCTGTGCGCCGTTGCGTCGTCAGGCGCTGGCACACCTCTTGGTGACCGATTTCCGCGTCCCGGCAGGCTTGCTCAAGGGCGTGCAGGCGCTCGGCGCGGCCCTCTGCCGAATCGAGCCGTTCGCGCAGTGCGGCGGCGGCCTGCAGCACGTCCTCCAGGGTCGGACCGTGCTTGCGCCGGAGTTTCTGCACCAGGTCGAGCCGTTCCTCGAGCCGCCGCAGTTCTTCCTCGTCCAGTTCCAGTGTGTCGGCGTACGTCGCCAGGTCGCAGCTCAACTCCTGCAGCAGCCCGGTGGCCTGTTCCAGGCGTTCGACGAACACGGGCCCCTTCGTCGTATCGGTCTCAGCAACGCCTTGGAGCACCCGCATCAGGTTGCCCAGCTGCTCGGTCACGGAGCCGTCCGCTTCCGTGAGTGCATTGCGGCAGCGGTTGGCGGCGGTGAGCAGGTCGCGCGCGCTGGCCGCCACGCGGTACTGGTCGGTGAGCCGCGCATCCGCCACCGGGTCCAGGTTGGCCGCCTCGATCTCGTGGAGCTGGTGCCGCAGCAGTTCCAGTTCGCCGGCGTCGGAGCGCTCGGCCCGCGCCGCATCCAGTGCCGCAAGCCGTTCCTGCCACTGGCGATGCAGCCGTCCGCACTCGGCCGCGTCCGCGTCGAGTCCGGCAAAGCGGTCGAGGAGTGCGGTCTGGTGCCGCGGCTGCAGCAGTGTCTGGTGCTCGTGCGGACCGTGAATGTCGACCAGCGCTTCGCCCAGTTGCCGGAGAAACTGCAGCGTCACCGGCGCGCCGTTCACATACGAACGGCTGCCGCTGGGCTTGACCACGCGCCGGAGCAGGAGCTGGTTGTCCTCGCAGGCTGGGACTTCGGCATCGGTCAGCAGCGCGTTCACGCCGGTGGCCAGGCCCGGCAGCGCCGGTGGGAACCGCAGCGTTGCCGCGATCTCGCACTGGTCCGCATCGCGCCGGATCACGCCCGGGCCGGCCGGCTCGCCCAACAGCAGTTGCAGCGCGCCGAGCACCAGGGACTTGCCCGCCCCGGTCTCGCCGGTCACGGCGTTCAGTCCTGGCCCGAACTCGATCTCCAGCCCGGCGACCAGCGCCAGATTGCGTATATGAAGTGTTTCCAGCACGTCGTTTGCTCCGCCCTCGCGTCACTACCATATAGCGCGGCGTCGGGTTTCCAAAAGCCGGCGGCAGGCAAAAAAGAGAAGACGTGTGCAATAGGCGTGTCGGTCGCCACCGGGTTCATCCCGGTGGGTCCGGCGATT
>MHBL01000166.1:0-15103 GCA_001803235.1 Lentisphaerae bacterium RIFOXYA12_64_32 | reverse complement strand
GGGGGGGGGGGGGCGCCGTAGCGTCGTGCCCTCTCGTTCCCCCCTTCTTCCGGGTGGGCAGCCACGGCTGCCCACCCGGAAGAAGGGGGGAACGAGAACGCGTCTGTTGGCGCCCCCAAACCCCTAATCGCGATCACCACCGGTGCAAGACCGGTGGCGTCGGCAATGGCACAGATCGAGAAGACGCCAGCTACTCGCAGGCGCATGACCAGCGATCTCCCGCCGCCGCTTGACACCCACCCTACGCGGGGCTAAAGTTCCGACGGAACTTAGCAGAATGTAGGCGCGGTGGAGGATTTCATGCCAAAGATCCACAGGGGAGACGAAGCGCAGCAGGAGCGATTGGTGCGGTTCCTTTTTCACCGGCGGCAGGCGACCCGGGCGCACCTGGCCCAGGCGCTGCGCATTCGCAAGAGCGCCATCACGGACCTGTGCAACCGCCTGATCGCCGATCAGACTCTGCGGGAGGCGAACCCGGAGCGGCAGCGCAACGTACTGCTGCAGCTCAACCCGGACCGGTTCGTCGCCATCGGTCTGCAGCACGCCGAGAGGGGCGTGTGCGGTGTGCGAGTCCGGGCGGACCTGTCCTGCGAGGGCGAGACGTTCTACCCGCTCGCCGAGAACCTGACCGGTGCCGCGCGCCTCGACGCCATTGCGGACTGCGCCCGCCGCTACGTTCGCGTCGCCGCGTCGAAGCAGCAGCGGATCGGCGTCGGGTTCTGCGACATCGGCATGGTGGATGCCGTCCGCGGGTACTCGATCCGCGCCGCCGCTGTGCCGGGGTGGGAGAATCTGCCGGTGCGCGACCGGCTCAAGACGGCCACCGGGCTGCCCGTGGAACTGCTGATGCACACCGATTCGCTGTGCCTGGCGGAGAAAACCCACGGCGCAGCCAAGGCCATGGAGGCGTTCATCTTCATCCAGGTCGGACGCCGCATCGGCTTGTCGGTGTTCCTCAACGGCGGTTTTTTGCGCGGTAACACGAACTTCTTCGGCGAGCTCGGCCACACGGTGGTGGCGCCGGCGGGTGACATCTGCAAGTGCGGCAACCGCGGCTGCCTCGAGACCGTGGCGAGCACCGACGCGGTGGTGCGCAAGGTCCGCGACCACCTCACGCCGGGCAGTCCCGCGACCGCGGCGCTCACAGATGGCGTGGTGACCATCGATACGGTTCTGACCGCCGCGCGACAGGGGAACAAGCTGGCGCGGCTGGCGCTGGAGGAAGCGGCGCTGGCGGTCGGCAACGCGGCAGCGTTCATCATCAACATTCTGGGCATCGACAACCTGGTCCTGGGCGGCAAGCTCACGGAGGCGGGCGACTTGTTTCTCGACCCGGTCCGCGGCGCTGTGGCGCGCAACTGCGTGCACCCGGTCAGCGAGAACGTCACCGTGTGCCTCGGGCAGATGGGCGAGTACGGCAGCGCCACCGGCGCCGCCCTGGCCGTGCTGCAGGCGCACTTCGCGGAGCGGTGACGGGTGGCGGAAGGTGTTCAGTATTCAGTGTTCGGGTGTCGGGCGGGGAGAGTATGGTTCGTGACCTGCCGCCTGGCTTGACAGGTGCGTCAGTTCACTCCGGGCTCACTTCCCACCCGGGGGCGCCAGCCGGTTTTCCGCCGGCACCGGTGCGGAGGCGCCCTGGGGCGGCTCCCGCTCCGGCTTGAACTCGCGCGCCAACTTCTGCGCCTCTATCATCTGGTCAGCGGTCATGCGCTGGACCACGAATTCGCGTGCCCCATCAATCCGGGCAGCCATGGCTTTCCCGTCGTCATCCTTGGCATGAGGTTGGGCGCCAGCAAGGCTGAGCCACATGTAGGCCTGAATGACGTCCGGCGGCACTCCTTTGCCCGTGACATACATGAGCCCCAGGAACGCCTGGGCGTCGGCATGGCCCTGTAACGCTGCCCTGCGGAACCACGTGTCCGCCTCGGGCTTGTCGTGGCGCAACCCTTTGCCCTCAAGGTGCATGATTCCGAGCTGGTACTGGGCCTCGGCATCGCCTTGCTCAGCCGCTTTGCGATACCACTTGACCGCTTCGGCGTCGTCCTTGGGCACGCCCTTGCCACTGGAGTACAGGGTTCCCAGCGCGCCTTGTGCGCGTGGTTCGCCCTGCTCGGCCGCTTTGCGGAACCACTTGACCGCTTCGGCATCGCTCCGGG
This sequence comes from Lentisphaerae bacterium RIFOXYA12_64_32, assembly GCA_001803235.1. Taxonomy (GTDB): domain Bacteria; phylum Verrucomicrobiota; class Lentisphaeria; order Oligosphaerales; family YB12-FULL-65-16; genus YB12-FULL-65-16. Next base: position 12,947 of record MHBL01000166.1, on the reverse strand, counting down.
GTGTGCCCTGTCCCCTGGCGTACATGAGCCCCACGGCACCTTGCGCGAAGGCGTCGCCCTGTTCGGCGGCCTTGCTCAACCACTCGAGCGCCTCGGCATAGTCCCGATCGACGACCAGCCCCTTGGCGTACAGGACTCCGAGAGCCGCTTGCGCGTCGGCATCGCCCTGCAGGGCGGCTTCGCGCAAACCCGGGGCCGACTTGCTCAACCACTTGAGCGCCTCAGCCTTGTCCTGGGGCACGCCCTTGCCCGTGGCATAGGCCATGCCCAATGCACACTGCGCCTTGAAATCGCCCGTCTCGGCGGCAGCCCGGATCTCCTCGACCGGCTTCTCGTCCCACTTGGTTTTCGGGCCTGAACCCGCCGCCGGCTCCCCGGCCCCCGTAGCCAACGACAGCACCGTCAGACAGCCGCAGACGGCCGCAAGAACGGCCATACTCACTCCATGCCACATGGTTCGGTCACTCCTTCGCCCTCACCAGCACTTGAAGAGCCCTCCCGAATAGCTGTCTCACGCTGAGTTGCCGGTGCGGTGTAACAGTAAGCGGTGGTGTGGCACGCGTCAAGATTCGACCAGGACGCCTGGTGCTGCGTCAGTCGCGGGTGGGAAACTCGCCGCAACGGGCATCCGAGCCGCGACTGTTAGGGAGCGGTCTCTGGGAGGCCGCTTGCTCACACGCGCGGCTCGGACAGGCGTGCACCCGCCACTCCCACACAGAACCTTGGAGTTAAGGCGCTAACGGCGGTGGCTTGCGCATGTACCCCAAGATGGTGCTCCGCAAAGTGGCAGCATGGCTCCCGCCTTGCTGTACCGTTTCCGATCCGCGCCAGGGCTTTCACCCTGGGCGGGAGAGTGCAAGGCTGGAGCCATGCACGACTTCCTCAGAGAGTTTAGCTTGACCGGCATGCCCCTTGCGCCCCGCCCCGCCCAGGGCTGTTTCAAGATTCGTGACCGTCACGTGCGGCGAGTACCCCCGGCGTGTCCCCACGCCGGGGGGGGGCGGCCTGAGGACAGGCCGCCCCTACCTGGTGTGCGCAGAGGCGTGGCCTTCTGAGACGCGGGGCCGGATCTTGAAACAGCCCTGCGCCCCGCCCCCTTGGACTTGACAGACGCCGGTTGTCGTGGCAACTTCCTGGCGGTTTGGCGGAGCTCTGTGTGCAGTGGAATGACGGCGGCGTGCCGTCCGAATGCATCCACCGCCGCGGACGGCGTGGCCGTTCCCGCGCTCCGCGGGATATCGAGCGCGGCACAGTCACCCGTGGAATGTGCTGCCAAACCGCATCCGCGTCTCTCCAGTTGGATGGCACATGCCGCCAGGACCGTCGCCCATGGAACACGCTGAGCAGAACGTTGCGGCACGTCGCCCCCCGGGCGTGCGGTTCCTCGTCCCAGTCATTCTCGTGGCGGGTGTCGTCGTGCTTGCCGTACTGCTCTGGCTGGTCCTGCGCCTGGCACGCCCGCAGGAGCCCTTTATCGATCTGTCGTCCGGGTCTGCTGTTGCCACCCCGGCGGAGGTGGTGGTCGAACCTGCCCCCGATGTCCTGCGTTTTGCCGTTGCGACCATGTGGAGTCTGGATTCGACGTTCGTGATGTACAAACCCCTGGTCGAGCACATCGCCCATGCCGTGGGGCGCGAGGAGACCCTTCTTCTGCGTACGTCCTACGCCGGACTCCGGCAGGCCTTGGAACGGCGCGGGGTCGATGTCGCGTTCATCTGCACCGGGCCCTACGTTTGCGCGTTCCCGTCCGGCCAGATCAAGTTGCTCGTGCAGCCTGAGTTTGCCGAGGGTGTCGCCTACCAGTCGATCGTGATCGCACGGCGCGAGAAGTTCCCGGAAGCGATTCGCAGCCTGGAGGACTTGCGGGACCTCGTGGTCGGTTTTTCCGATCCGGAGTCCTTTACCGGACGGTTCGTTCTCTGCGCCAAGCTGTTCGAACAGGGTTTGGACCCGGAAACATTCTTCCGCGGCAGAGTCTGGACGGGGAGCCACGATCGCTCGATTCGTGCCGTGGAGTCCGGTCTGGTGGATGTCGCGCCCGTGCACTCGGTGGTCTGGCATTCGGCGCTCAAGGAGACGCCCGCGCGGCGCGATCGGCTGATCGAAATCTGGCAGAGTGACGTGTTCGGCCCCCCGCCGGTGGTGGTGCGAAGCGATCTCAGCGATGAACTCCAGGGCGCATTGCGCAAAGCGTTCCTGACACTGCACGAAACCGCGGAGGGGCGGGTTCTGCTGTCCGCGGTCGGTATTGCGCGCTTCACGGAGGGTCGCGCGGAGGACTACCGCACGGCCATGGAAGTCTGCGAACGCTTCAAAGCCGGAATGGGAAGGAAACCGTGATGCTGAACCGACTGTCGTTGGATCAGCTGCTCCTGCTCACCGGCGGCGCCTGGCTGTCCGCGGTCCTTCTCGTGGCCACGGCGATCGCAACCCGGAGCCTGATCGGTTTGGAAGAGGCGGCCCTTACCAGCCGCGCTGAAGCGGTGGCCAAACTCGTGTCGCGGGAGTTGGTGGACCCGATGCTGACGGGCAATCGCGTCGCGATGTTCGACATCCTGCGCCGGACGACCGGGGGAGTGGACGAACTGCGATACCTGTGTGTCGTGGACAAGCATGGGCAGGTCGTGGCGGACACCTTTCCGGGCGGCTGTCCCAGGGCGCTCTGCGACCTGTTCCGCATCGCGGCCGACCAGCCGGTTCGGTTCCGCACCGATCAAGGGCCCATGCTCGATGTCGCTGAACCCGTTCTCAGCCGTGATTTGGGGACGGTACACGTGGGGTTTTCGCGGTCCGGCCTGGTCCTGGCGGTGCGCCGTCTGCAGATGCGGCTCGGCGCTGTCTTCGTGCTTGCCGCCGTTCTGCTGCTGGCGGGCACGCGCGTGGTGGCGAAACGGATCGCCCTTCCTCTGCACGTGCTGGAGCAGCAGATCTCCCGCTTCCCGGACGAGGCGCCGGAGAACCAACCGGAGGAGGTCTCCGGGACGCGCGAAGTCGATGCCTTGGCCCGGGGCTTCGCCGGGATGAAGCGGCGTCTCAGTCTGCTGGAGCGCGAACGAGCCGCCACGCAGCACCGCATGATCCACGCCGAACGGCTCGCGTCCCTTGGTCAGTTGGCCGCCGGCCTGGCGCACGAGATCCACAACCCCCTGGACGGCATGCAGGAGTGTGTTCGCTATCTGCAGGCCGACCCGCAGAGAAGCGATCGCGCGGCCAAGTACTACCCCATGCTGCATTCGGGGCTGGAGCGGATCGCGCAAACGATGCGGGGGATGTTGACCTTTGCCCGGTCCGGCCAGGACTCATCAATGGAGCCCTGCAACGTGCAGGATATGATGAAATCGCTCGCCTTGCTGGTCGACGCCCAGTTCGGTGAGCGCCGGGTGCACTTCACCTGGAGCGAGGAGGGCTGCGGCGTGTGCCAGTGTGCGCGTCAACCCATGACGCAGGCATTGCTCAATCTGGTCCTCAACGCGGCCCAGGCGGTCGAAGGCAGCCCGGCCCCCGAGGTCAGTGTCTGCACCCATTGTGACACCGAGTGGGTCTACTTCTTCGTCGACGACAACGGCCAAGGAGTCCCATCCGAGCTGCGAACGGACATCTTTAAGCCGTTTTTCAGCACCAAGCCGATCGGCAAGGGAACGGGGCTTGGGCTTTCGGTGTCGCGCGATCTGGTCCGTGCCATGGGCGGTGATCTGTTTCTCGATCCAGCTCCCAGCCCCCTGGGCGGCGCCAGATTCGTCATCCAGTTACCCAAAGTCACCGATACGGAGAACCGTGATGGACGACGCAAAGACGAAAATTCTCATCGTCGACGATGAGCAGATCAAGCGGACGATCCTCGAGGACGAACTGCAGGACGCCGGCTACGCCGTCACCACCGCGGCCAACCCGCTGGCGGCGGCGCCGTTCCTGGCCAAGACGGCTTTCGACGTCATTCTGACCGACCTGCGCATGCCGGGCCAGGACGGCCTGTCGTTCCTGCGCGACCTCAAGCAGCAGAACCCCGAACAGCCGGTCATGGTCATGACCGCGTACGGGACGGTCGCGACGGCGATCGAGGCCATGAAGCTGGGGGCTTGGGACTACCTGCAGAAGCCGTTCGCCACCGAAGAACTGTTGATCAAGCTGGACAAACTCCTCAGGTACGAACGGTTGACCGATGAGAACCAGATCCTCAGGCAGCAGTTGGCGCGCACGAGCCCGACCCCGAATATTATCGTCGGGGCGTCGCCGGTGATCCGCACCATGCTGGACCGGGTTCGCATCCTCGCCGGGCTCGACACCACGGTGCTGGTCGAAGGCGAGAGCGGGACGGGCAAGGAACTGGTGGCGCGGACAATCCACGAAACGTCCCTTCGCGCCTCGGGGCCCTTCGTGGCCGTGTCCTGCGCCGCGCTGCCGCGCGAGTTGATCGAGTCCGAGTTGTTCGGCCACGAAGCCGGAGCCTTCACCGGCGCAACCAAGCGCCGGTTGGGGCGGTTCGAGTGCGCGCATGGCGGCACCATCTTCCTCGACGACGTGGACGACATTCCGCTGGAGACTCAGGTCAAGCTGCTCCGCGTTCTTCAGGAACGGATCGTCGATCGGGTCGGCAGCGAACAGGGAGTGCGGACCAACGTCCGGGTCATCGCCGCCACCAAGAGTTCCCTGGCCGACCTGGTGGCGGCCCGGAAGTTCCGCGACGACCTCTACTACCGGCTGAGCGTCGTCCCCATCCACATCCCGCCTCTGCGTGAGCGAAGGGAGGACATTCCGCTCCTCGTGCAGTATTTCCTGGAACGCCTGGCGCTGACCATGAATCGCGGTCCTCTCTCAATCACCCCCGACGCCCTGGCCACGCTTCAGGCCCACGACTGGCCCGGCAACGTGCGCGAACTGGAACACATTGTCGAACGGATGATCGCACTCTGCCCCAACGATGAATTCACGGAGCGGGATGTCCCGCCGTTGAGGCCGTCCGTGCAGATCAAGGAGCATATCTCGCTGGCGTTGGAGGGGGTGGAGACCATCGATATGGCCGCGGTCTTGGCCGAAACCGAGGAACGTCTGGTGAAGTGGGCGGTTGAACGGGCCAACGGAAACCTGGCCCGGGCCGCGGAAATGCTGCGAATGCCACGCTCAACCCTCCAGTACAAGGTCAATAAGCTCCAGGGCGAGCGTCCCCTGGCCAGCCCCGAATGAGCGCGGTTCCCAACCGCGCCGCCTGGCCAAGGCCAAACAAGAGATGATGCCGCCGTGAAGGGCCGCGCAGTCCGGGGGCGCAACCAATGGGGTCGCGGGGAGTTGTGTACCGGCACGGGCGACCGGTTCTTGTCACCGGCGACGAATCCCCGCCAACATAGTGTTAATCTTTACCAAACCCCCCGCTTCCGGGGCTATTCCGAGCGAAGATGGACTCTGCCGTTGTCGGGATTCCCCCACTTTGCCGCGCCCTTTCCCGTTGGCAATCATTACCATAGGGTCGCATGAAGCATATTTGTAACATATTAATGAATAAGTAGATAGTTATGTGTCATGATATACTGGCAATCCAACTGCTAATTATTCATCGATCAAATGTAATTCTGGCTGTCTGGTGTCGCGGGACGTTTCATGGAGGCTCGTGGCGGTCGCGCCGTGCGGCAGACGGAAGACGGGCCGGAAAGGGCCGACGTCACCCGCCGGGTAATGCGTCAGTCGCGGGTGCACGGTTGGGCGGAAGATGAGCAAAGTGGCGGGAGCGGTTCGCTCCCGCGGGTGTCGGAGCGAGCCGCTCCGACCACTTTAGGCGTCAGCCCAAATCAGACTTCGACCTTATCTCCACCCGCGACTGACGCATTACGCCGCCGGTTCCGTGAAGGTAGCTGAGCAGGCATTGCGTGAGTATATTGCCCGCAGGTTTTTTGCGTGACGCTACCGCGGCAGGACGGGGTGTGCCGTGCGCAGGAGATCCTCGGGGACACTGCGGGTGTCTGTATTTGGATGCACACATTTTCAGGAATTCCGGACATGCGTGAACAGTCTTGCGTATCGGTCTGCCCTCCTTCCAAGCCGAGGCGCCTGGAGTCCGTGCCGACATTGGTGGATTCAGAAACCCCTGCGTCGGGCGACGCGGTTTGGGCTGGACCGGCGTGGGTGAGTCTCGACGGCCTTCAGACCTGCGTTCTGAGCGCTGATTCGGATGAGTTCATCGGCGCGGTTCGCGCCATCGCCGCCGGCCGCGTTGCGTCGCTGGCCCCTCTTCTGGGGGAGGAGACCGACCTGTCGCAACTCAGCCCCGGAAAGATGCTTCGGACGTCGATGGCGGCGCGCATCTTCGGCGCGTCGGAATGTCACGCCGATCGGCGCATCCTGCCGTCAGCATGTGCCGCGGTCGAACTGGTCCATACCGCGAGTCTCTGCCACGACGACGTGATCGACAACGCACTGATCCGGCGCGCGCGCCCGACGTTGTGGCGCAGCACGGGTCCTTCAACGGCGATCTTGATCGGGGACATTCTGCTCTGCGAGGCGATGCATCTGATCACGGAGGTTGTTGGATACCGCTATGTGCCGACCTTCCTGGACAAGATCGGCGAAGTTTGTCGTGCGGAAGCCGAGCAGGAGTTGCGTTTCCGCGGGAAGGCCATTCCCGAAGAGACGTGCTTGCGGTTAGCCCGAAGCAAGACCGGCCCGCTGTTCGCATTTGTCGGCCATGTCTGCGGCGGAGAGAATCCGGCCCTCGCTCGCGCCCTTGAGGAAGCCGGCTACCGCTTGGGGACCGCCTACCAGGTTGCCGACGATCTCCTCGATGTGGCGAGCACAGAGGACAAGGCGGGGAAGACCCTGGGAACGGACCGGCAGAGAGGCAAGCACACCCTGGTCCAGAACGCCAGCGTGTCTCGATCCGATGTCATCCGCCGGGTTCGGGACATGCTCTCGTCCGCCGGCGAATGCGTGTCGGCATGGCCAACCGTCCAGAACGGCATCGAAGCCTTCATTGCCCTTGATTTCGAGCCGGCGATCGCGAAGCAGGTCAGCGCCTGGAACGCACAAGCCTGAATCCGTCGTCAAGCCCGGGGAGTCGGACTGGAAGAGTGGAATGACTTCGGTGGCAGAAAGCCAGGCGAACACCTATGAACTGCCGCTTCCATCCCAGACCCCGGACGGTCTGGAGGGTGAAAGCAGGGCGGTGATTGGATCGCTTCCCGACGCGCTGCTGATGCGGAATGTGGTCTGGTTCTGCCGCCTGCGTTGGCACGTGGTCATTCTCCTCACGGCTTTCGGCCTGGCCGGGATGGTGCCGGGGGTGTTCGCGTTCCTGGGTCTGAGGCCGCAACCGCTGTGGCCATTTGTCATTGCGTTCCTGCTCGGCGCCACCAACCTCGTGTACCTGCGGCACGCCCGGTCGCACAGCAGTTCTGAGACGCCGCTCGGCGGCGAAGTCATTCTGTGGTGCCAGATCGTTGTGGATCTGATCCTCCTGACCGTGGTCGTACACTACGCCGGAACCAGAGTGACGAACGTTTACCTCGTCTATCTGTTTCACATCGTCCTGGCCTGCATCTTTTTCTCCCGCACCGGAAGCCTGCTGGTCGCCCTGGTGGCCTGCGGCTTGTTCTCGTCGTGCGTTGTGGTCGAGTCGTTGGGCCTGGCGCCGCCGACCCAGGTCTACGACGCCAGTGTCGTGGTGGGTCAGCCGGGACTCGGTTCCATGCTCTTTCACGTCAACGTCGTCACCGTCCAACTGATCTGGTTGGTGGCCTGGTACCTGACGTCGCAACTGTCGGCCATGGTTCGCGCCCGGGATCAGGCCCTTGCCGCGACGAATCGGCAACTGGTTGCCGCGCAGAAGGAGAGAGCCACCCACATGCTCCTCACCACGCACGAACTCAAAGCCCCGTTTGCGGCGATCTGCGCCCTCTCCCAGCTTCTGTCCAGGGGATATTGCGGCCCGCTCTCCGACAAAGCCCTCGATGTCGTGATGCGCATTGCCGCACGATCGCGACGGCTGGGAAAGGAGATCCAGGACATGCTGCAACTGGGGAACCTGACCGCTCCGAGTCAGGACCCTCCCGTGTATATCCCGGTGCCCGTAGTCCCCGTTCTGGAGTGGTGTGCCGACTACGTCAAGCCGTTGGCCGAGGAGTGCGGCGTGACCATGCACCTGGACGTGACGGCGGCCCGTGACACGGCCGTGACCACGGGTGTCGAGGAACACCTCAAGATGATGTTTGCCAATCTGCTGACCAACGCGGTGACGTATTCGCGGCGGGGCGGGCAGGTGTACGTGCGTTGCTCACTGAACGAGGACGCCGCTCCGCGGGTCGTCATCGAGGACCAGGGGATCGGGATCCCTGCGGCGAAGCTGCCGCGGATCTTCGATGAGTACTACCGCACCGAAGAAGCCGTCAGCCACTGCCGGGAGTCCACCGGGCTTGGGCTGGCCATCGTACGGCGTGTGGCCGAAGCCCACCGCATCAGGATACGGGTCACCAGCGCGGTTGGCGCGGGAACGACGTTCGAGTTCCTGCTGCCCCACGAGAAATGAATGACCCACGGCCGGTGTCGGCGACAGGACAAGCCGCCGTCCTGCAGCCTGCCGCCCGGTCGACCCGAGTCGTTGCGGTGTTACGGCAATCAGGTATCAAGCCTGTTGGCGCAAACGCTTCGAGTGTTCCTGCGGCGAGCATCTGCGGTGCAGGCAGGCGCCGAAACGGGAATGCAGTCGCCAACAAGAGGAGACGATTCATGGCCTATCTGCTGATGGTTGACGACGACGAGGACTTCGCCATGGCGACGCAGACAGCACTGGAGGCTGCCGGCCATGAGGTCAAAATTGTTCTTGAATCGACACGAGCGGTCCAGGTGATGGAGGAGCGGCGACCAGACCTGATCATCCTGGACGTCATGTTCCCCGAAGACGCATCGGCCGGATTCACGCTGGCGCGGCACGTCCGGTGCTACTCCGAAGGACTGAAGGACGCGCCGATCCTGATGCTGACGGCCGTCAACGGCAGGTTCCCGCTGGGGTTCAGCAGCAGAGACATCGACAACACCTGGTTGCCGGTCACGGATTTCCTGGAGAAACCGGTCGACATAGAAGTGCTGCTCGCCAAGGTATCCGCCATTCTCAACGCCAACGATCCGCGCCGGAAATCGGGCGAGAAATCAGCCGGGGCATGACGGCTGGCGAAGCGTCCCGGCACGACCGGTCCTGTCAGGGAAACCCTCTCCGGCGACTCACCGCGCTGCCCGCGGCTACGGTGTGCCTCGCAGCAAGTTCGAACCAGGTGAGTCCTTACAGTTGGAGAACGGGATGACTTCGGATCCACAGGACTTGTACTGCCGGATCCTGTCCTCCGTGCCGAGGCCGGATATCGGCACGATCCTGGTCACGGGAGGCACGGGCTACATCGGCGGCCGTCTCGTGCCTGAGCTTCAGGCGCGGGGGTACCGGGTTCGGGTCATGGTCAGGGCTGGCTCTCCCGAGCTGCAGGGGCGCTGGCCCGGTGCGGAGATCGTCGTCGCCGATGCCCTGAAACCGGAGACACTGTCCGGCGCCTTGGCCGGGGTTGGGGTCGCCTATTACCTCATTCACTCCCTGCTCCTGGGCCCGCGGGAGTTCGAGTCCGCCGATACCACCAGTGCCCTGAATTTCCGCAACGCCGCAGCAGCAGCAGGCGTGAAGCGGATCATCTACCTGGGCGGCCTGGGTGACACCCACACCCAGTTGTCGGCGCACCTCAGGAGCCGAATGGCCGTGGCCGACGCCCTCCGCGGAGACACAGTCCCGGTCACTATCCTGCGAGCCGCGGTGATCATCGGCTCGGGGAGTGCGTCCTACGACATCATCAAGAGCCTGGTCCGACGCCTGCCGATTGTCTTCATCCCGCCCTGTGCCAAGAGCCGGTGCCAGCCCATTGCAATTCGCGATGTGGTTCGGTACCTCGTCGGCGTCCTGGAGGTAGACAAGGCAGCCGGCAAGTCGTTCGATATCGGCGGCAGCGATGTGCTGACGTACGAGGAGATGCTGCGGGTCCTCGCCCGGTTGTTGGGCCGCCGGTGCCTGTTTGTGCCCGTGCCATTCGCGCACATCGGCTTCTACTCGTATCTGTGCAGTCTTCTGACTCCGGTTCCCGCCCCGATCATCTCTTGCCTCATGGAGGGCCTCAAGAACGATGTGGTGTGCCAAGACGACAGCATCACGCGCATCGTGCCCTTTCGCCCCATCTCTTACCGGGAAGCGATCATCCGGGCGCTGACGGTCGAGGAAAAGGACCGGGTCCACACCCGCTGGTCGGACGCCTACCCGCCGGCGCACGAACTGGCGGTACACCTGCGCGACCTGAACGGGAAAGTCGCCTACACCGCGTCGTACTCGCGGTTGACCGACAAGAGTGCCGCCGCGCTGTTCAGTTGCATTTCCGGGATCGGCGGCAAGGAAGGCTGGTTCTACAGCAACTGGATGTGGCGTCTGCGCGGCATGGTCGACCGGCTCCTCATCGGCGTCGGCAGCTCGCGGGGGCGGCGCAACGCCAGCGCACTGAGAGTCAATGACGTGGTGGACTTCTGGCGTGTCGAAGACCTGAAACAGGACCAGGCACTGCTGCTGCGTGCCGAGATGAAGCTTCCCGGTTGGGCCTGGCTCGAGTTCCGGATCGCGCCCGAGGGAGAGCGGCGACGGCTGTCCGTGACCGCCTACTACGAGACCAAGACCCTGTTCGGAAAGCTGTACTGGCTCACGTTCCTGCCGTTCCATTTCCTGATTTTCAACAATCTGCTCAAGCAGATCGATCGGCGCAGTGCCACGTAGGATGACCGGCGACATTCGGTCGCCGGGGGGATGCATTACACATGAACACCTCGCCGTCGGACTTTGAGCTGGTTGACGGTTCGCGGATCGCCATCGTGGGCGGCGGCCCCGCCGGCTCGTTCTTCGCATTCTTTCTCCTGCAGATCGCCGGTCGCGTGGACCTGAAACTCGAGGTGGACATCTACGAACCGCGCGACTACTCCCGGTCCGGTCCGGCGGGCTGCAACATGTGCGGGGGCGTCGTCTCGGAGACCCTGGTCCAGCTCCTGGCTGTCGAAGGAATCAATCTGCCTCCGTCCGTGGTCCGGCGCGGGCTTGATTCGTACGTGCTGCACACTGACGGCGCTGCGGTGCAGATCCGCCTGCCCCAGGAAGAAATGCGGATCGCCGCGCTCTACCGCGGCAGTGGTCCGAAGGGGTCCGAACTCGGGAAGTGGGACAGTCTGGACGCCACACTGCTCGGGCTGGCCTGCGGCAAGGGAGCCCGCCACATTCCGCAACGGGTGGCCGGTCTGGCGTGGGAGGACGGCCGGCCAGTCGTCAGCACCCAGGACGGGCGGTCGCAGCGCTACGACCTGCTGGTCGGCTCGTTCGGGGTCAACTCGGGCGCGTTCGAGTTGTTCCGGAGTCTGGACGCGACGCTGGCCCAACCCAGGACGGCGAAGGCCTACATCGGGGAGTTGCACCTGGGGGCGGAGAATATCGAAAAGCACCTCGGCAATTCCATGCATGCGTTCCTTCTGGACATCCCCGGCCTGGAGTTCGCCGCCCTGATCCCCAAGGCCCATTACGTGACGGTGTGCATACTCGGACGCGACGTGGACGCCAGCCTGATCGAGCGGTTCATGACCAGCCCCGAGGTGAGCGCTTGCCTTCCGGCGGACGCCAACGCGCGGTTGCAGGCCTGCAAGTGCTCGCCACGGATCAACGTCGGTGGCAGTCGCCACTGTTTTGGCGACCGCGTTCTGCTCGTGGGCGATTGCGGGGTCTCGCGGCTGTACAAGGATGGAATCGGCGCGGCCTACAAGGCGGCCAAAGCCGGCGCGGTCACGGCCGTGTTTCACGGGGTTTCCAGACAGGATTTTCAGAAGTACTATTGGCCCATGTGCCGGACTTTGGAGCTGGACAACAAGCTGGGCAAGCTCATGTTCGCGTGCGCCATCTTCGTCAAGAAGATGGGGCTGCTCCGTCGTGGCATGCTCCGGTTGACGGCAGCGGAACAGGCGGAACGGGGCCCGCGCATGGACATGAGCATGATTCTCTGGGACCTGTTCACCGGCAGTGCGCCGTATCGCGATATCGCCTTTCGCGCGATCAGCCCCGGCTTCCTGCTGCGGTTTGCCGCGGCGACCGTGGCGGCGCTTTTCTGTTGGAACGCACCCAAGAAGAACGCCTCCGCTCCGAAGCGTTAGTGTCGAATCTGGCGTTGAACAAGGATTGCGGGGACGCAGGAGACGGCTCATGAACGAAGGTGCACTCGGCAGACTCTACGAGGACGGCGAGACGGTCGTCAACCAGGGCGAGGTGGGCAACTGCATGCACGTGGTCCAGAGCGGCCAGGTCGCGGTGCTGATCGCCGGGCCGGGCGGCGAGACGCAGGTCGGGACTCTTGGCACGGGCGACGTGTTTGGCGAAATGGCGCTGTTCACCGGCGAACCGCGGACCGCCACGATCCGCGCCCAGGGGCGTGCCCGAATCCTGACCGTGGACAAGCGCCAGTTCCTGCGTCGCGCGCACGAAGATCCGTCCCTGGCCTTCAGTATCCTGCACAAAATGGCCCACCGAATCAAGGAACTGAATCTGGAAGTCGTTCGCCTCAAAGGCGCCGGTGCAGGCCTCTGATCGCGCCGCACGCGCCCTGCCGGGCAGCGTGCTGCGTCAGTGGCGGGTGGAACGACGGCGTGCCGGCCCATGCGTGAGACCCCCGTGGCCTTGTGCCACGGGTGAATCGGGTTCGCCCGCCAAACGTAGGCGCCTCCCCTCTCTTCCCTTTCCCCCGTCCGCCGGCGGCGGACGGGGGAAAGGGAAGAGAGGGGACACGGTGCGGCGTGGTAACCAAAATGAACCCGTTCACCTGCCACACAAGGTGGCAGGGGTCTATGCTCCACCCTTTACTCCCATGTTACTCGCGTGTCACTCTGCGCCGCCGCCCGGCTCGTCCGGGCGGGGCGAC
>MHBL01000165.1 GCA_001803235.1 Lentisphaerae bacterium RIFOXYA12_64_32 | reverse complement strand
TCTCGTGGGCCTGGATCGAGCCGGGCTCGACCTCGGGGCCAATGATCTCGGCCACGCGCCCGGCCGCGTCGTAGACGTATTCGGTGCAGCGGGTCAGGGCCTCGTCCTCGAACACGACCGCGACTTGGCCGAGCGCGTTGTCGCGCGACGGACATGCGGCCGGCGGCGACATGCGGAGTCCGCAATCGCGTGGAAGCGGTACGCTCGGAATCGACCCCAGCACGGACAGGCTGAACGTCAGGAGCCACAGCCAGAGCCACAGACGGACGGGGGCTGATCTGAACGACCTCATCGGGCTCCCGTGATACTTACAAACAGATAACGGCTAACAAAAGGAAGCGTACGCCAGCGATATCAGCAGAAAGCACACTCAACCTGCCGCAGTCCAGCCACTTCCACAAGTACGTCCCCGCTCGACGGCTAGGAAACCTGTCGTTAAGACTATTATAGCGTAGCTAATATAAGATCGTCTGCTGCCAGCCAAGGACTTCCACAAGTACGACCCCGCTCGTAAATATCAGATCGTCTGCTGCCAGCCAAGGACTTCCACAAGTACGACCCCGCTCGTAACCGCTCGTAAACATTGCCGCTAAGACTATTATATCATAGCTAATAGACCATAGTCCCATGGCCGCCAAACACTTCCACAAGTACGTCCCCGCTCGTCACTCATGGCCGCCAAACACTTCCACAAGTACGTCCCCGCTCGTCACTCGTCACCCGCTCGTCGAACATTGCCACGACATTCCCGCGGTAGTCGTAGACGGGGCGGTACCGGCCTTGCCTTGCATGGCATCACTTCCTCATGCGTCTCAGTGCCATTTCGAGGAGCGAGACGTCGGAAGGCGCTTTGCCTTGGTCAATCCCTCGGAGCCATTTCGGATAGGCACGCTGAATCAGCAGGAAGCCTTCGTCGGTAAGATCAGATTTCATGATCTTGAGAGACTCGTCCGGCGCTTGGCTCGGCATCAGGAGCTCGCGAGTTAGGAGGCCATTGGATCGCAGAAAACCAACCAAGGCCGAGAAACGCGCCCTTACCTGCGCCCGATACTCAGGACTCTTCGAGGCAGCGAAATGGACAGATGCATCGTCAATGAGAAAATCGGCCACGGGTCACTTCCTCCTGCTGACTCGGGTTGGCGCGTTTGACACGTCAATCAGTTCCCCCGTAGTGCGATCCCTCACGAAGGTGCCTCCGTTTGCCCGGATTCTGGCCTCCTTGGCCAACTGCTCCGCCTTGGGGGCCGTCTTGCTTGTTGTCTCAACCGAATAACGGGCCTGACCGTTCTCGATGATGACGTGATCAATCCGACGTGCTTCACCGGTCAGTGGGTCTTCGGCAATCTTCCCATCCGCCGTGCGAAGGTACTGCTCCCGCTGAACCGACGCGTCCTTGAAGTGTCCCTCGAGTTTCCTCTGCACGTACCTCTCTCTCGCACGACCTGCCTCGGAATTGGCCGTGATCCCTTCCTCTGCGGCAGTCCCAGTCGGATCCCGGTCCACGCTTGGGCAGGGGGTGTCCGAGCCGGATTTGGAGGGGGAGCGGAAGTTAGCGAGGTTGCGCCCGGCGGTCCAACCTACGCCGATGCCGTGACCCCCGATCGCGATGCCCTTGAGGACACCCGCGCCGCCGAGCGCCATGGCGGGCACGCCGACCAAGGCGCCAGCGCCGGTACCGCTCGCACCCGCGCCGCCGAACGCGGTGGTTGCCCCCGCCCCGCCGATGAACGCACCCGCGACCAGCTCCGCCGCGCCCTGGCCCAAGGCAACCCGGTGCCCGAACCCCGCCCCCGCACTTGTGGCCCATCCCGACTCTTCCGGCAGCGGCTGCCCCAACTTCTGGAGCAGCGCGTAGTTGGCGCCAAGCGTGTTGTCGTTGGACCACGCCATGTAGGCGCCGGCCAGGAAGTCGGTGCCCACGTCCCAGGCCGCACTCGCCAGGCCACCCTCCGCCGCCAGCCCCCAGGGATCGATCCAGTTGATCGGATCGCCCGCGACGTACAGGTACGGGTTGGGTCCATCGACGAATCCGAGCGGGTCGGGCGAGATGAAGCGCCCGGCCTGGGGATCGTAGTACCGCGCGCCGAAGTCGTACAGGCCCAGATCGCTGTCAAAGAGCTTGGTGCTGAACAGGAACGTATTCCCGATCGCGGATTCCGCAAGCTCCGTGTCGTCCGGCGCGAAGATGTGGGTGCGGCCGAACCCGTCGTAGGTGTAGCGCTCGGCGAGGGCGCCGGTCGCGTCGAACATGGCCACCACATTCCCGCGGTAGTCGTAGACCGGGCGGAACTCGCCCTGCGCGGTCCGCAGGAGCAGCAACCCGCCGATGCCGCCTTCCGCTTCGGGGCTCCAGACCATTTCGCGGACGAGGTTGCCGGCGGCGTCGAACTCGGCGACGGGCAAACCGCCATCATAGACCGTGGCAATGCGGGATTGCTCGACCCACGCGGTGCCGTTCCAGGTCGAGCGGACGCGCAGAGTGCGGCGGTCGAGCGCGTCGTAGCCGAACGCGACCTTGACCGAGCCGGTGGTGGGCGCGGCGGGGTAGGCCGCGGTCAGGCGGTTCGCGTCGTCCCACTCGTAGATGGTGGTGCTCGACGGAGTCTCGCGCTCCACGAGGTTGCCGCGCGTGTCGTATCCGTACGTGGTGGTCACGCCGCTGACGGTGACGGACTGGAGGCGTTGCAGCGGGTCGGGGGTGCCGTTGACGGTGTACGTGTAGGTCTCCGTGGCACCCCCTGCGATGAACCGATGCTGGCGGTTGCCGAAGTCATCGTAATCGTAGGTGGCGACGCCGTCACCGGTGAGATAGCCGAACGGCTCGCTGTAGGTGTACGTGGTGGACGCCGGGTTGAAGAGCTCCGCCTCGAAGTTGGCGAGGCGGTCGAGGGCGTCGTAGTCCGCGGTGTCCCTGGCGTCGAGGAGCTGCTTCCAGTCGGCCGCGTCGGTGTAGAGCCAGTCCTCACGCAGGTTGCCGTTCGCTTCGTGGTCGCGCCACTCGTAGAGGTTGTAGGCGGCGCCGCAGGCGCGGTCCACGGCCGTCGGGCGGCCGGCGGTGTCGCGTTCGTCGACGACGTACGGGTACTGCCACTGGCCGCCGTCGAGCTGCGCGCCGGCGAACGCAAGCCGGCCCTCGGGCGAGAACCCGTAGTCAGCCTGGGCGTGGTACACGTCGGCGTCCACGGTGCGCAGCGAGAGGGCGCCGGGGTAGGTGTAGTGGTGGACGGACGGGGTTGCACCGTGCGGGAGCGGGGAGCCCGTTACAGAGCGTAGCGCACCATTGGCGTCGTGCGTGAAGCGAAGAAGGGGCGCTGAGGACGGCGCCCCTCCACTTTGGGTCTGAGCGGTCGCCAGGTTGCCGAAGCTGTCGTAGGTGCGGGTGAAGGTCAGCGGGTTGAGGGTGCCGTGGGTGGACTTGGCGAGCTGGTCGAACTGGTACTCGAAGGTGGAGCGCACGCCGCCGAAGGTGACGGTGGCGGGCTGGTCGGCGCCGGTGACTTCGGTCTCGGTCACACGCTGCTGGGCGGTCCCGTACGCTTCCTCGGTCACGCGCAGGTTGCCGCGGCCGTCGTAATGGTAGCGGGTGAGGACCTCGTGCCCGCTGTCCGGGAAGTCGGTACGGACGGTCATGGTCAGGCAATACGGGCGGTCCTGGAGGTCGCTGAGTTCGTACGAGAACTCACGGTAGGTCAGGTCGGTTGACGGCGACCCGTAGCTGACTGACTGCTCGACGACGCGGCCGGCGTTGTCATACTCGAGGCGCCAGACGCGGCCGGCCGGATCGGTGACGGCGGTGCGCTGGCCTGCGGCGTCGTACGCGTAGCTGAACACGTGGTACGTGCGGCTCGGGTCGGCGGCCGGGGGACTGAGCGTGCTGCCGAGCGTGCCGTTCTCGGCCTGGACGAGCTTGCGCACCAGTTCGCCCTTAACGTTGTACCGGAACTCGGTCCGGTGCGTGTTGGCCGCGTTCGGGTTGTAGCTTGCGAGGTCCGCAACCCCGCACGGTTCGAGCGCGCGCAGTTCGGCGGTTTTCAGGCCCGCTTCATCGTACTCGAACCAGTAGGTGGTGTCGTCCGGCGTGGTGAGGGTGGCGACTTGGCCGTTGTCCAGGTACGTGTAGTGGGTGCGGGCGCGGTCCGCGCCGGTCGCGTCGCGCCAGACGTAGCGATCGGTGACACGCGACGCGCCGTCGTAGACCAGCTCCTCGTGGGCCTGGATCGAGCCGGGCTCGACCTCGGGGCCAATGATCTCGGCCACGCGCCCGGCCGCGTCGTAGACGTATTCGGTGCAGCGGGTCAGGGCCTCGTCCTGGAACACGAACGCGACCTGGCCGAGCGCGTTGTACTCGAAGGCGCGGTAGCGGGTGAGCGCGCCGTCACTCGTGGCGATCCAGCGCGCTTCGACGACGCGGTCGAGCGCGTCGTAGGCGTACTCGACGCGGTTGCCGTCCGGGTCCGTCTCGGCCAGGAGGCGGCCGAGCGGGTCGTACTGGGCGACCGCCTGGCAGCTCTTGCCGGCGTCGGCGGGGCGCTCCTCGCGCCAGGGCAGGCTCGCGTCGGCGGTGACGCGCGTGGTGGTGGTAGCGGTGTCCGTGCCGTTCAGCGAGTCGATGGCAACGATGCTGCGCGCCGCATCGTTGTAAATGCGGTCCTGCGCGAGTTCGCGGTCCGTGGTGACGCCGGTGCGGGCCGCGAGCGTCGAGCCGGTCAGGCGGTTGCGGAAGTCGTAGGCGGCGGTGGTGGTGACCGTGAGCCGGTCGCGGTCGCTGGTCAGGTTGCCGGCGCGGTCGTAGGTGCGGGCCAGGGCCACGGTATCCATGCCGTCAGCGGTGCTGGTGCCGCGCGTGAAGTTGAGCACGCCGTCGAGCGTGTCGTACTGGAACGTGACCTGGTCGAGCCCGGTCAGGCCGGTGCGCGGGCCGGTCGTCTTGGTGACATTGCCGCGGCCGTCGAACTCACTGTAGGCGATGTAGCCGAGCGGGTCGCGCACGGCGTAGGGCCGGCCCTTGCCGTCGTAGGCGAGGTCGGTCACCAGGTCGGTCTGGGCGTCGAGTTGCACGGCGGACTGGGCGAGTTGGCCGTCGGTGTAGTAGGCGAGCTCGGTCACGTGCGGCGCGGCGCTGTCCGGCGCGCGGGTCACGACGGCCGGCTGGCCGTCGGTCGCCAGCGGGCTGCCGTACCGGCGCGGCGCGAATTCGGTGGTGAAGGCGTCGGCGCTCGACGCGCCGGCCGGGCCGTACACGGTGTGGGACTTGACCAGGCTCAGGGTGCTGGCCAGTCCGAGCGTGGCGAGCTCGCTGGGGGTGTAGTACGCCCATTGCTCGCCGCGCACCGTCGCCGTTGCGGGGTCGGTGACGACGCGTTCGGTCATGGCGCCGTTGTTGAGGTAGGTGAACGTGGTGGTACGCACGACCGCAGCGTCGTCCTCGACGGTCGTGTCGGTGGCGGTCTTGAGCGTGACGACGTGCGGGAGGTCGAGGACGCTCAACGGTTCGTTCTGGAAGTATGTGTATTCCGTGACGACCAGGTCCTCCGCGTCGGCGTCGCCGCCGGTGAACTTGCCGTAGCGCGACTCCTTGACGAGCCGGTACGGCGTAGTGGTTTCGTACTCCCAGACGGTTTCGGTCCCATCCTGGTCTCCGCGGGACGTCATCTGGCGCCGTGCATTCCAGCCGTAGAACGTGCTCACGGCGACTCCGCCACGAATCGATATGTCCTCCTGATAGACGCAGCCGGCGGGGTATTCCGCATGGATCGTATCAGTCGCGTACTTGAGGACGGAGATCACATCATGTGCGTCCTCCCCATCCCGGGGTTGCGTGACCGTGGTCTGGCCGGCATTTAGGTCGTAAGCAAAGGCCGCGGATGTGACGAGGCCCGCTTCGCCGGTGTGGGCGATCTCCTGCAACGTGACCCGGCCCTGGTCGTCGTACGTGTTGGACAGCGTCTGCCCGCCCGGCTTGGTAATGGTCGCGACGCGGAACGTGCCGGGCGTGGCAGCGTCCGAGTAGGTGTATGCGGCGTCCACAATGGTTTCGGCGACGGCCTGGGTGGTTGCGGGGTTCGCAACACCGCCGCCCGGGTTGCGGACCGGGCTCGAGCGCGTGACCCCGCTCAGGAACGGCGCGCCGCCGTAGGTTGTGTAGGCGAAGTCGGCCTTCCGGCCGGCGTCATCGAGCACGTAGTCCACGATGGTCTGGTCGCCCTGGGTGGGGTAGTACAGGTCCACCGACCGGCCCGAGTTGTTGGCGATACGCACGAGTTGACCGGTGGGGCGGCCGAGGTCGAGCGTGTGCGAGTTGAATGCGGCCGACGCCCACACCGCGTCCTCGTAGTAGAAGTCGAGCGTGTTGTCGCGCAGGTCGGTGCAGGTGACCAGGAGGACCTTCCCGGCGATGAGGGCCGGCGCGGTGGCCTTGGCGTAGACGCGGGTCTCGCCTGACGGCATGGTCCAGGTGTAGGACTGGTCCGTGACGTTGTACACCACCTTGCCCGAGGCGGGCGGGCTTAAGGGCGCGGACGCGCCTTGGTTGTGCGCCAGGTTCGTGTTGTCGCGCGCCTCGGGCAGGAAGGTGCCGTCCGCGTCGGCATCGTAGAAGGTGAGCGTGGCGCCCGAATCGGTGACCAGGCGCAGGAACGGGTTGTTGCTGACCGGGTCGAGGTACAGGAGCGGGTGCGGGGTGAGGCGCCAGGCTTTGCCGATGCCGGCAAGGGTAACGAGGTTGTTGCACTGGCTCGAGTAGCGCCAGGTCAGGTCGATGGGGTACAAGCCTGGGACTTCAAAGCTTCCGTCGGCATAGAACTCGCCGGTCACGGCATCGACCGGGTCGCTCTTCTCGCTGACCGAGTTCTCGTCCGTCTCGCCAGTCTTGTTGGCGAGGCCATCGAGATCGGGCGAGGGCTCTGGATCGGGCAGTGCCTGGACCGTGCGCACAGGGGAGAACGTCTCGCCCGAGGTGTAACTGCAGTACCCGTTCTGGACGCTGGCCAGGACGCCGGCCCTCCATGTGTCGTTGGCAACCAGCGTTTCAGTGGTCGAGCAGGATGCGCCCTGGCCGGTGTCGGTCTTGATCACGCCGCCGTTCCGGTACCACTTGTACGTGTAGGTGGGCGCCAGCCAGGACGGGAACATGCCGCTGGCGCTGGCGGTGAGCGTGGTCGCGCCGGGGTTGAGGGTTGCGGGCGCCAGGCCGACGGTGAAACTTGGCATGGCCTGGACCGTGCGTGAGCCCGACGCGGAGACGGGCGTCATGGTCTTCTCTTTGCCGGGCGTGATGCACTTCCAGTTCGCGGACGCCTGGCAGGTCCACACGGCGCCAACGGGCTCGGGCCCGATCGGGTATCGCATGAATTCGTGCCAGAAATACGTCTCCGGTGAATCGGAGGACGTGGCTGACTGCGTCTCGGTGGTTGTCTGGCCGTTGTAGGTCCGCTTCCAAGTCACGGTTAGGCCGGTGATCGAGTACTGCTCCTCGTCGATCTCGTCCCAGCCGTCATCATCGGCCAGTTCGGCCAACGGGATGGCTGCGAGATAGATCGCGCCCTGGTAGAGCGTGCCGGGATTCCACGAGTAGATACTGAGGTTCAAGGTCGGCACGTGGTCCAGGATCGTGATGCTGGCCGTGGCGGGCTGCGACGGTACGCCGCTGACCACGGCGACCACCTCGACGCGCCAGGTCTGGTCTCTCTCCGTTTCCGCGGCCGGGATTTCCGACTGCGCGGGGGAAGTGCCCGAGTCGTCGGTCTTCACCTGCGCGCTGTCGCAATACCAGGTGTAGTGGAGCGTAGCGGTGCCTTGTGGGTAACTGGTGACGGTCGCGAGCAGGTCGTCGTTGGCGTAGGCGCCCTGGCCCAGTGGCGGCGTGCCGTCTTTGGCCTTGAGTTCGACCTGGGGCGAGGCGGGGATGGTCACGACGGTGACTTCCGGCGGCACGCTGGTAGCGTACGGGGATGTCTCGCTGCTGACGGTGATCCGTCCGAGGGCGCGCCAAGTCTCTCCAGCCACGAGCCCCGACCGCTCGAAGACGCCGGGTTCTGTCTGAGAACCCCCGGACACGTCCTCCCAAGTGACTTGGCCATCCACGATCTTCTTCTTCTGCCAAAGGCATTGGTACGTCGGGTTCTCAATGCTGGTGGTTAGCGTGGCGCGCAATGTACTGGCCGGGGTCGCGTACGGCCGATCGTTGTTGTACCCTGCAACCTGATATCCGTTCAGAACGTCCAGCGCCACTCCGGGCGCGGGCAGGGCCACAATCTCGACAGCGGCGCAGTAATCGCCCCAGTCACTCTCCGAGCCACCGGCCTTGCGGGCCTGCACTTTCCACTGGTCCCCGACGTTGGTGTCCGCAGCAGGGACGGTGTCCGTGGCGACGCTGTTCGTGGTGCGAACCACTTGCCACTGGTTGCTGCGGTACCGCTGCCAGCGGTAGTCGAAGTTGGTGACGGGCGTGCCGTCGGCGTTGAACGCGCCCGAGGCGGTGGCGGTCAGGTCTTCGGTGGTGCAGGCTTGCGGGCTGGGCGTGATGACGCAGTCGGGCTTGTTGTCCGTGATGGTGAACGTGTGGTAGATCCAGTTTGAGTACCACTTCTGACCCTTGGCGACCCGCGCGGCCACCCGCCATGTATCGCCGGAACTGGCTTCGGCGGTGTAACTGGCCGGTAGGGTTGCCCCATCGACATAGACATCCACCCACCCGGTGGTGGTGAGCTTCTGCCAACGGAACTGCAGATCGGATGCACTCACGGCCGTCGCCTGGTAGAGGTAACGAGCGACAAGGACGCTGGAATTCCCCGAATAGACGTAATGGCTATCGGTGTTCAGAGTCTGTGCTTCGGCGGCGTGCAAGTCGACCTGTGCGTTGATATCGCATCCCACCGCGGCCCACCCGCTTCCATTCAGCAGACTCAGCGTCGTGCCCGAGAAATCCCCCATTTCGTTGCGGAGCAGTGACAGCGTGTCGGGCGCGTCGTTCGGCAGTTTGTAGCTGGCAACACGGATCACATTCGTCAAATACCACTTCCGCGTCCATGGGCCACCAGCGTATTGCTGGAATTCCGCGGTCACCGAGAGACGACAATAGCCGCCGCGATAGTCCTGAAGGTCACCTGCCTCAACGTAAGGGGGAGAGTAGGGCGGGGTGTAGGTCACGTTGTCAGCCACGCCATGGACGTCGATATCCGTGATCGCCTGCGGGAGCGGAATGCCGACCTGCGTTCCTGCGGACACTTGACCGCAGGGAACGGAGATGAACGATCCCAGATCAGGTTGCGGCGCAGGGGCGCCGGCTACGCTATTGCCGTAGGACCAGCGGTAGGCGAGATTGCGCATTGGGCATTTCGGAATGACGGTTCCGCTGACGTTTCTCTTGGCGGGGGCCTCGGGGTCACACCATCCCTGGTCGACTATTACAACGGCATCGGCGTAGGAGAAGTCGAAACTGTAGGAATCGAGAGTGGGCCAGGATGCCGTGGTGCCGCCGCGCCCGGTCTCGTAGAGGTCATGGAGGTACGCGGCCAGTTCGGCGCCGGCGGCCTGGGACATGACGCGGAAGTTGTCGACGGTGAAGAAGTCGGTTTCGTCGGTCGAGGCGCGGACCAGGCCGACTTCGAGCCAGTCGGCGGCGTTGAAGTTGGCGATGATGTCGCCGGTCGTGCCCGGGCGCGTGCTGTGCCACTGGGCCGGAATGAACTTGGCGAACAGCTTGCAGGTATCCGCGTCCACCCAGCTCTCGTCGGTGAGCAGTTCATCGCTGATCCAGGTCGAATCGTTCAGCGTGCTGTGGAAGCGCAGCCGCACACTGAGCGGCGTGAAATCGCCGAGGCGGTTGCCGGGGCCGAGGTCGAACGCGAGCACGTCGTTGAGGGCCGCGGTGTAGTTTGCCAAGAACTTCGCTGACGTGGTGCGGGCCAGGGCGCCGTACGGGTTCGGGAGCCAGTCCTGGTCGAAGCTGACCTCGAACCGGCCGTTGTGCTGACCGGACAGGCCGGCCCAGGTGTTGCCCGTCGCGGCCCAGTCGGTCGTCGTGGCCGCCCAGGTCTCGAGCTGGTACACGGTGCTGGCCAGGTCCCAGGAATGCTCGACCTCGTAGCCGTCCGGGACGCCGTCGTGGTCCGAGTCGGGCGCCGCGGGGTCCTGGCTGTGCTGGTACTCGCCGAGGTTGGTCAGCCCGTCGGCGTCCAGGTCGCCAGGCGCATCGTTGCCGAGCGGGTTGAGGCCGTGTGTGAGTTCCCAGCCGTCGGGCATGCCGTCGTTGTCGGTATCATTGTCGTTCGGCGCGGCGCCGGCGCGGAACTCGGCGGCATTGTCCAGGCCATCGTTGTCCGGGTCGGCGGTAGCGGTTTGCGCGAGATTGCCGAAATACGTCAGTTCCCAGACGTCGGCAAGGGTGTCGGCGTCGGCATCGACCGCGGCGGGCGGCACGGTCGAGACGCGCACGTCGTCGAGGTACGCGAACGTCGCGGTGACGATGCCGAGCCCGACCCGGACCATGGTGTCGGGGGTGACATCGCGCATGGCCACGGGCGGCAGGGCCGCGCCGTTGAGGTACAGACCGATGGTGCGAGTGTTGAAGTTCAGCAACGCGGAAATCCGATACCACTGGCCAAGTGTCAGATAAACGCCGGTGTCGGTCCAGCCCTCCACCGCGCCGCCGTGCCAGAGGCAGAGTTGCCCGGTTGCATTGACGCCGACGCAGAGGTCGGCCCGGGACGAGGCCGGCGTGGTGAGGCTGGCGAAGGCGGCGGGGCGGAAGGCGACATCGAGCCAGAATACCCCTTTCTCTTGCAGGTCCTGGGCCGGGTCGGTGAAGCGTTTCTCGATGACGTTCTCAGAGGTGGTGCTGCCGTTGCCGAGCCGCACGGCCTGAGTGCCGGAGTAGACGGGGCTGGTCACCACGGCGGCGGCGCCGGTGCATACGCGCCAGCCGTTCTGGCCGTCGAGGTTGCCGGTGGCGTAGGTTTCGGTGGGCGGACTCTCGAATCCGGTCGCGTAGAGGGTTGGCGCCGCGGCCCAGGCCTGACCGGCATCGGCGTTCGCGAGCGGGTCGTAACCGAGCGCGATCTCATGTCCATCGCTGAGCCCGTCGTCATCCCAGTCACCGTCGTTCGCGCCGGTGCCGGCGTAGTATTCATCGGCGTTCGCGAGTCCGTCGCCGTCCGAATCGTCGTACTGGTTCTGGAGCAGGTTGTCGAACCCGCCGCTGGCGCCGAGTTCCCAGGCGTCGGGCAGTCCGTCGGCGTCGCGGTCGGTATCGAGCAGGGGCAGGGACGTGGCCGTGGCGGTGTAGGTCCAGTAGCCGGCGCCCCAGTCGAGCGTGATGACGGGCGTCTGGTACGCGCTGCCGGTCCAGCGCCAGGCGGCGGGGTTGGCAGGGGCGGGCATGTCGGTCTGGGGGCCGAACAGGGTCCAACCCGGTTCGAGGTCGCGGGTGCGTTCGGCGCCGAGGTTGCCGGTCACGCGGACCGTGGCGCCCGAGGAGGCGGTGCACTCGACCCAGTAGCCCACGCCCTTGATGGTGTCGAGTGCGGGCTGGTAGCTCTGGTCGCGCGTGTTCCAGTACCAGGCCGGGCCGGCGACGAGGCCGGCGAAGATCGCGGCGGGTGACTGCGCAACGCTGACCGGGAACGAGACCAGGTTCCAGCCTTGATCGAGATGGATCGGGGCCGTAGCGAAGGCGCCGGTGTTGCGCAGTGCGGCCGGCGCGTCGAAACGGACTTGCAGGTCGTCGATGAGCAAGTAGCCGCTGCTTGGGAGGAAGGCGCCGTCGTGGCAGAACCCTGCGAACCCATACGACTCGGCGGCGAACGCGAGTTCCTGGGCGGCCAGCGCGCCATTCAGATAGACGTCAGCGGTGCACCGTGAGTAGTCGTACGCCACCGTGAGATCGAACCACTGTCCGGGCTGGACAGTCGCATCGAGCATTTGCCACTGCCAGTCCTGGTCGTCGGCGTTCCAGGCCAGGGCATAGAGCCCGGGGGGAATGCTGCGGTCCGATGAGAGCGCGAACATGAGGTTTTCGAGATTGTCTGGCGCCGGTGGATTCGAGTCGAGGTCCGCGGCGGCCGAGAATTGCGCGCGCAGACTGACCCAGACCCGGGCTTCGTCGAACGCGGCAACCGGGAAGATGGCCGTGCTGTTCGGGTTGACGCGCAGCGTCTCGGTCTCGATGGCGGGCGCGGTCGCGCCCGGATCGGCGACGCCGATCCAGCCGCCTTGGCCGTCAACAGCGCCAGCCGCATAGGTCGGGCGGGTCAGCGCCGAGACGGGGCTGGGCGGTTGCGACGGGCCGGAGCTTGCCGTCACCGGCCGGTTGCGGAAGTCGCAGGCGTGCGGCAGCCGGGCGTGGCTGTTGGCGGTGCGGCGCCGGAACCCGAGGCGGAACTCGTGCAGGTCGGCCATGCCGTCGCCGTCGGTGTCGCGATAGCCCGCGAGTTGGGCATTGGTGGGCGCGGCGGGATCGCCCATGACGAGCAGGCCGCCGAGTGCGCCGTTGGGCGGGCTGATGTAGACCCAGTACGCGAGCCCCATCTCGATCGCGGTTGCAGGGGAAAAACCCGTGCCGCTCCAGTACCACACGGTCCCCACGACCATGGGATCGTCGGGCCGGTCGGTGTCGCTGGCGGTGGCGAGGAAGTTCCAGCCGGCCAGGACTTCGACCTCGCTGGTTTCGACGCGGTAGCCGTGGATGGTCGCCACGCAGGCGGCGGAGCACTGGATCCAGTAGCCGGTCCCCGGGCGAATGGTAGTGACCTGTACGTACTGGCGGCTAACCGGGTCGTAGGTGTAGACCGGCCCGACCAGCGGCACGCCTTGCAGCACCACGCTCAAGGCCGTGTTCTCGGGCTGGATCGGGATGCTGATCAGGTTCCAGCCCTGTTCGAGGAACAGCGTGTAGGTGACCTTGTCCGCATCGCTCGCACCGCGCCCGGTCTCGACAAACTCGGCGTACAGGGTGCGCGGCCGGTACATGCTCAGCGTGACCGGGTTGTCATACTCGCGGCCGAGCGTGACGTTACCGCGCCATTTCTTGAACTCGTGACCCGAGCCGGGCGTGGCGGTGAGGGTGACGGCGGCGCCGGCGTTGTGCCAGCCGGAGGGGGTGTCGACCGTGCCGTCGGCGCAGGGTTGGACCTCGAGCCAGTACTGGCGGGTCCAGGTCCAGGTCAGGGTGGAGTCCGTGTCGAGGACGATCGGGCCGGTGGCGGCGGCCGTGCCCGTGGCGGGGACGCTGCCGGCGCCGGTCCAGCCGGTAGCGGCGTCGCGCTCGCCGTCGGCGACGGCGGACGGGCCGCCGGCGGTGGCGGACACGGTGGCGCCGCGGATGTAGGTGTGCTCGCCGGCGGGCGGTGTGGCCGAGCCCAGGCTGTCAATGACGGTGAGCGTGACGTACTCGAGGTACTCGTCGGCGCCCATGTCGATGGCGCCGGTCTCGAGCGGGTATGGGCGCGGCTCGTCGTCAATGTCGGTGGCGGGCGCGCCGGGCGCCGTGCCGGTGTCGATGCAGGGCGACCCGGCGAGCAGGTGGTAGTCGCCGGTGGCGGCGGCGACGAAGAGCGGGTCGGAACTGATGTTGCCCGTGCCGGTGTAGCCGCCCTGGACGCAGGAGTAGGTGACGGGAGTGGTCGGCGCCGCGCCGATCTGTGGGTACAGGCTGGCGCTGTTGCTCCATGCTATACAGTTGGTGACCTTGGACCCGCCGCCGGGCGAAAGCCACAGGCCGCCGCCCTCGCCCGCCGCTGTGTTGGCGACGAGGGTGCAGTTGGTCAGCACCCCCGTTCCGTTAATGTAGAGTCCGCCGCCGGACACACTTGCCTGGTTCCGGGATACCTGACAGTTCGTCAGCACGACGGAGGACGCAGACGCGAAGAGGCCGCCGCCGCGGCCGCCGGTCATGGCGTTCTGGTCAATGACGCACGCGTCGATGGTGAGGGTTGGTGCATCGGTGATCGTGATGCCGCGGCCCTGGTTGCCGACGATGCGGCAGTGCGAGAGGGTCGGGGAGGCGCCGGTGATGGATATCCCGCCGGTGCTGGCGTTGGTGATGGTGAAGCCCGTGAGCCGGGAGTCCTTGCTCTCGCCGTTGGCGAACGTGACGACCGTGCCGGTCGCATCCGCGTCGATGACGGTGGCGGCGACCGTGTCGGGATCGGTCGGGTCGGTGCCGGTGACCGCGATGGTCTTGCCGAGGAAGTCGAGGCGTTCGTGGTACGTACCGGGCGCGACGACGACCAGGTCGTGGGTCTGGGCCGCGGCGATGGCGGCCTGGATGGTGCGCTTGGGCGCGGCGTCATCGAGGCCAGTGTTGGCGTCGTTGCCCGTGGCGGTGTTGACCGAGAACCGGGCAATGACGTTGAACTCGGTGGACTCGCCGGTGTGGCCGCTGCCGTCGTCAACAAGCAGTTGCATGGGCCAGGCGCGCTGGGTGACAGTGACCTGGCCGGTCCAGACGCCGTTGACGAACGCGCCGGTGGTCAGCGGCGAGACCGGGATGGGCGGCAACTCGGCGGGGAACGGCAGGCTGAGGCCGGGGTTCAGCGTGCCGCCGTTCGGCGCGGCGGCGGTCCAGTCGGAGTTGTCGTTGTGGTCCTCGCTGCCGGTGCGCTGCCAGGTGACGGTCGAATCTGACAAGACCGCGACTGGATTTCCCGACCACTGCGCCGTGGGAATCGAGCACGGGAAAGCGATGGTCGCGGGACTGCCCGAGGTGAAGAAATCGGCGATCTCGCTCTGGGCATCGAGCAGCAGCACGGCGGCGGTCGCGGTCGAGTTGGTCCAATTGATGTTGGCGCCGGTGTAGAACAGCGGCCAGGCGCCGGGGCTGGCGCCGTACTCCTGGATACGGAACACGGCCCCGGCCGGGCAGAGCGTGCCGGCGGGGAGTGTGGTGACGGTTGTCGGGGTGGGCCAGGCGGTGGCGTCGTAGATGACGACTTGCCAGCCGCCAATGTCCACCGCCGCGCTGCTGACGTTGGTGAACTCGACCACGTCGGGCGTGTTCGGATCGACCTCGGTGATGGCGATGGTGGACAGTTGCGTACGGGTATCGACGATCTTCCCGGCGAGTTGCACGCTGCCGGTGAACCCGATGGCGGGTTCGCCGTCCGGATCCTGGGCCGCGATGCTGACCTGGAACGGGTGTTGGAGATACTGTTCTTCGGGCACGGTGTCGAACGCGAACCGGGCCACGTCGTTGTCGCGGACGTCGGTCGTGGCGGAACTGCCGGTGTACCCGGTCGCGACGGCGGTGACGGTAACCGTCTGGGCGCCGTCGGATTCGGTGTCGTCAAGCACGACCAAGTCGAAGCTGGCGAAGGTTTGGCCAGCCGGGATAACGACCGACGCGGGCACGTCGAGTTCGTCGGGCGTGTCGCTGTCCAGAGTGACGGTCAGGTCCTGGGCGCGGGCGACGGGGATGTTGACCATGGCCGCGGCCGGGAGCGTGCCGTCGCCTTCCTTGACGCGTTCCGGCAGGGTCACGACGACCACGTCGCCGACGGCCAGGCGCGTGGGCACGGTCAGGGCCGGCAGTTCGGGGTCGTTGGTGGCGACGTCGAGTTGGCCCGAGTAGAGGCCGGCGCTCAGGGTTGCGGAGTCCGCGGTTGCCTGCAGGGAGGTTTGCGCGCCCGGCGTCACGGCGCCGGAGGGGGGCGTGACGCCGAGCCAGGCGCGCGAGGTGGTGAGGCGTTGATAGTAGTTATAGGAGCCGGGCGTGACGCTGACCGTGCCGTTGAGCGGGTAGCCCGAATAGACGAACCCGCCCTGCGCCTGGCCGAACCCGACGGTGAGCGGGTGCGACGTCGAGTTGTAGTAGTAGGTCTGAGACGTGCTCCAGCCGGTGGCGATGTAGTAGTACTTGCCGGACTCGAGGCGCAGGTTCACCGGATCCGAGGCGTAGAATGTCGCGCCCGTGCCGGTGCGGTTCACGGTCTGGGACAGAATGCGCGTGTAGGTCCCGGACGCGGTCGCGGACTCGAAAACCGCGAACTCGAGCGTCCGCGGGCCGGTGAAGGAAACGCAGCTCTCGATGGTCTGGAGCATGGTCGGGCGGTTCGGCTGGTACACGTTGCCGCAGTAGCGGTTGGCATAGCTCGTGCCGTAGGTGGTGCCGCCCACCGTGTCGGTAGCGGGCGGCGCGCCGCTGGAGACCGCCTTGGCGGTGAACGTCAAGCCGGCGCTGCCGGCGGGCGCGAGGTTTCGCAGGGTCAGCGTTTGGGCGCCGGTCTGGCCCGGGGGACAGAAGAACAGCAGCGATTCGGGCGCCAGGCTGGCCTGGGGCGGTGGGACGTTGACCGTGAGTTGCACGTTGCGCGTAAAGGTCACGCCGGTACTGACATTCTCGAACACGACCGGGCAGGCGTAGGGCGTGGCGTTCCAGGTCAGACTTGCCGTCGCCGAATTGAGCGCGACCTCGACCTGATCGGTGATGCCAGGGGCCAGCGTGCCCTGGGCCGGGCTGACGCTGACCCAGGCGGCGGCGGGCGGCTGCACGCGCCAGTGCAGGACGCCGCTGCCGGTGTTGCTCAACGTGTACGTAGCGGAAGCGGGCGCGAACGGCCCACCTTCATAACCGGCGCTCGTCAGTCCGGCCTCGGGCGCGACCTCGAGATCGTCGGCCGCGACCGCCGTGATCAGGACATCGTCGATGGCAATTCCGTCCGTGGCGATGGGGTAGTCGTCGTACTGATTGAACCGGACCTTGAACGTGCCGGTGTACGCGAGGCCGGCCGCGGCGATGGCGGCATCGAGGTCAATGGTGAACTGCTGGTAGGTCGAGAAGCTCGACGGGAACGTGAGGACAACGTACCAGGTTGTGCCATCGGCACTGATGGCGACGCCGTCGAAGTTCGCGCCGCTGGCGAACGGCGATGTGGTGGTGTGCACCTCGTCGCCGAACTCCTTGGCCCAGAAGGTCAGGACCACGTTGCGCCAGTCCGCGAGATCGAGCGTCAGCGTCGCCTCGTTGCGCGAGTAGCCGCCGGCCGCCGTATCGTCCATGGTCAGGTGCCGCGTGCCGCCATGCGGGACGTTGGCGGTCGTGATCTGGGTGCGCTTCTGGTTCGTGCCGGTGAGGGTCCACTCGGCGCCGAACGCGCCGGACTCGAACCCCTGCGAGTAGACCGTATCGGCGCGCAAGGGCAGCGCGGCCGTCAAGCCAATGAGGGCCAGGGCTGGGACGACGTGGCGCGCGGCGCGGGCGAGCGCTGTAGCGCCGCCGTGGCACAGCGGAATCCAGGCGGCCGGTACTGCCGCGTGCAGCGCGACCGCCACAGTGCGAGAGCGGGGACGTGGGCTGGCTATACCGGTGAGGGACTTGCAAAACCTCAACGCCCCGCTTGGAGGGCGAGCGGCCTCGCGAGCCGTCCCCCGCACGAGCCGAGGGGTTTTGCAAGTGCCTCCGGTGGCGTGGTGAACCCAACTGGCCGCGGGCGAGGCGGTGTGCGAGTGGCGCGATACGGCGAGGCGATCCGGCGCGGACTTCGAACGGTACATGTACAGTCTCCCCAAAGTTGCGTTTGGGGGGAGAGCCGGCGGCGCCGCAAGAAAAAGACTCCGCCGACGCCACGCGAGGCGGAATGCATCGCGTACGCAGACATAGACAGATCGCAACGGAAGGGTCTCTACCCCGACTCCCGTCATGGTCACGCGCCAAATCCGAACTCCCAGGCGCGATGGTCAGTACTATTGCGCGAGTCGGGGCGCGAGTCAAGTCGTGTCAGAACCAAATCAGGGCTGTTTCAAGATCCGGCCCCGCGTCTCGGAAGGCCACGCCTCCGCGCATACCAAGTAGGGGCGGCCTGTCCTCAGGTCGCCCCCCCCGGCGTGGGGACACGCCGGGGGTACTCGCCGCACGTGACGGTCACGAATCTTGAAACAGCCCTGGAACCAAATGGGAACCAACGTGGAGCGGTGTGGCCATGGGACAAGGCGCGGCGGGGTTGTCGTATTGCCAGAGTGCAACACCAAGCGCGCCCCAAGCCGGCCCGCAGGGACGCGGGCGCTCCAAAAGAGCCGCGTCCTTGGGACAAGGCGTGAGGGGCTGTCGTATTGCTGGGTGCAACACCAGGCACGCCCCAAGCCGGCCCGCGAGACGCGGGTGCTCCAAAGAGCCACCTCACAGGAACCGGTCGCCTGGTCTTGAGTTGGGTGTCATTGGGGCTGACGCCCAAATATCTCATCGCAATATCTTGACGTGCGTGAAGAACGGTGGCAGATTAGTGAGCAATAGGTTTTGGAGAGCGAACCATCTCGAGGGTCGGTCCTGTCTCTGGCCGGGTTCGGGCAGAGAAGGATGGGATCCTAGGGTGTGGTGTTGCCGCGTTGGCAGGTTTTCGCCTCAGGGAAAGGGGTTTGCGACGGGGCTGTCCGGCGATTTTCGTCCTCCCGGGGATCGGCCTGCAAGGCCGACACTACAGGCGGAAAGAAGTCACCACAGGCAACGGCAACTAAGACATTATGAACATAATCAGAAGGAGACGTAACGTGAAGAAGCTGCTGGCAGTCGGGCTAGTCACCGGCATCCTGGCGGTGTTGGCCGCCTCGCGCGCACTTGCACTCGGCTTCGGCCCCATGGGCAACGGCGCGGACGGGCCGCTAACCGTCGCCGGGGGGGACACGGCGTACACCGATGCCGTGCGCGCGGCGCTGACCGGGGCGCACCTTCTCGGCGCCACCACCGTCACGGTGGCTGACGCGACGGGGTTCGCGGCGAGTGACGAGGTACTGATCATCACCATGCAGGACCCGGAATTGAACCCGGCGCTGAACCGGGTCGGCATCTACGAGACGAACCGTGTGCAGTCGGTGTCCGGCAGCACGTTGACCCTGTACAACCCGTTGGCGAACGCGTTCGACGGCTCCGGCAGCATCAAGCACCAGGTGATCCGGGTCCCGAACTACTCGACGGTCACGGTGAACGGCACGCTGACCTGCAACGCGTGGGATGGCGCAACGGGCGGGGTGCTGTTCTTCCGCGCCACAGGCGCGGTCACGGTCGATGTGGCCGGCGCCATTGATGCGAGCGGCAAGGGTTACCGCGGCGGCACGCAGTACGGCGGCTCGCACGGGGGCGGCCAGGGTGGCGAGAGTTTCGTGGCGCCGGGCGGTACCGGCGGCGACTACAACTCGAACAACGCCCAACGTGGCGGCGCCGGCGGCGGGGCATCCTACGCAAACAACTACGGCGCTGACGGCTGGGCCGGCGGCGGCGGCGGCGGCACGGCGAGCTACGCGGGCAAGGGTTCGGCCGCGCTGGGCGGCGCGGGCGGCGGCGGCGGCGGGCACGACGGCTGCGGCGGCGGCGGCGGGCACAGCACGTTCGGGTATGGCGGCAATGGTTACAACGGAAACGGGAACGGCCAGGACGGCGGCACGAGCACGTCCGGGAACGGTGGCATCGAATACACGGGCGGCGGCGGCGGCGGCGGCGGCACGTACGGCACGGCCGACCTGGCCAGGCTGTACTGCGGCAGCGGCGGCGGCAGCGGCGGGCGGCACGACGGGCATGCGCCCGGGGCCGGTGGTGCGGGCGGCGGCATTCTCTGCATCGACGCCGGGAGCCTTGACTGCGCCGGCGTCATCAAGTCGAACGGCGCCGATGGCGGCAGGTGGATCAGCAGCTATTCCGGCGGCGGCGGCGGTGGCGCGGGCGGGTCGGTTCTCCTGAGGACTCTTGCCGTCAGCGTGGCCGGTTCCGTGACCGCGACCAACGGGGCCGGCGGCAGAGGATGGTACGCAGACAACTACGGACACGCCAACTCCGGCGGCGCGGGCGGCATGGGTCGAATCCGCATCGACCGTGTGACGCTGACCGGCGCCGGCACGGTCGCGCCGGCCGCCTATGCCCCTCCGGTCATTCTCGGCGGCATTGCGGCGACCGGACCTCTGAGTGTGCCGGACCACACGGCGGTGCACGCGATCCAGGCCTTGATCGTCGATACGCAAGGCAGCGCCATCACGTCGGCAAAGCTGTTCTACCGCGTCAATGGCGGCCGCGCCTTCACGGAAGCGGTCATGACCGATACGGGCGACGGGAAGAACTTCACGGCCAACATCCCCGCCCAGGCCGGCCTGGCGCTGATCGAGTACTACGTCCAGGCCACGGACGGCACGGACGTGTACACCTCGCCGCCCGACGCGCCAGCGACATTGCGTTCGTTCTCGATCCTCGGCTATCCGCCGCGCGACGTTCTGGCCACGCCGAGCACGAGCAAGACAGTGGTGCTGACGTGGACGGCACCCGTGAACGCGACCAACCTGGTCGACTACTCGATCTACCGCAGTGAAGACCCGAACTTCGCCCCCGCGCCCGGCAACCGCATTGCCGAGCACGTGACCGCACTGACGTACACCGACTCGGATGCCGGCCTGCTCGACCTGCACACGTACTACTACAAGGTCGTGGCTGTCTACAGCATCGGCGGCACAGCCAGCACGCACACTGCCGCCGGCATGGCCGGAATCGTGAACGACTCGACCCTGACCACAATCAACGGTTACGTCCTGCTCGAAGGCCAGGAGAACCACGCCGGCACGCTGGTCGAGTTCAACCCGATCTCGCCCTCCGCCGTGTATGCCAGCACGACGGCCGACGCGCTGGGCTACTTCGAGAAGGCGATCGAGAACGGCGTGTACGACGTTGCCTATTCGCACGCCAGCTACCAGACCTACCCGCGCCTGACCAACACCATGCTGAGCGTCGACACCGACCTGGGCACGCGGACCCTGGACTACCTCGGCAACACCGTGTCCGGCAACGTCTCCGGCACCTGGACCGGGTACTACTCGGTCAGCGGCGACATCACCGTGCCCGCGGGCCAGGCGCTGACCATTCAGCCCGGCACGCAGGTGCGGTTCCTCGGCAACTACAATCTCTACGTCAGCGGCAAGTTGCTGGCGGTGGGCACAGCGGAGAATGGCATCCTGTTCACGTCGCTGCCGGCCAACCAGGTCAAGGCCGGCGGGCAGTGGGGTGGCATCGACTTCAACGACGCCTCGGATGACACCTCGATGATTGCCTACGCCACTGTGGAGTATGCATACGATGGGATCTACTGGGGGGAAGCCAACGCCACGGTCGAGGACACGCTGGTGCGCTACTGTTCGCGCTACGGCCTGTACATCAACGGCGACACGAGCAATCCGGCCGTGACCGACGTCGAGGTCACGGGGTGCTCCGACGTTGCCGTCTACGTGTACAACGGGCAGCCCGCGCTGACGAACGTCAACTCGCACCACAACAGCAGCTACGGCGCCTACTACAACTACTACGCGCACGGGACTCTCACCGGCTGCAAGTTCAACAACAACGCCGGGTACGGCATCCGGTTCTACGAGTGGTGCGCTCCCACGCTGGACGGCTGCGAGGTGAATGACAACAGCAGTTGGGGCATCCGCATCGATAACCTCTCCTACCCGACCTTCCGGAACACCTCGGTCTACCGCAACTGGGGCTACGGCGTGGGCGTTCACGATGACTACGGCGACTGGACCTACGTCCGGTTCGAGAACTGCATCATCGAGGACAACATGAGTACCGGCGTGGTGCTGCGGTACTACGAGACTGCCGCGACTTGGTTCCGGGACTGCGCCGTGCGCAACAACCGGGGCAACGGCATCTACATGCAGCGCGGCTGTCAGCCGGAGATTTCCGGGTGCGAGATTACCGGCAATCGCAGTAACGGGATCCACATGGACACCGATTCCGGGTCGTACCCCAACATCCCTCGGATCAGCCGCAACGTCATCGCCTACAACGAGAATGACGGCATCTACGGGTACGACCCCGCCTCGCCGACGATCCTCTACAACACCATCTATGGCAACCTCGGCGACGGCATCGAGCTCAACGGCAGCGGCACGGAGAACATCGCCAGCAACATCATTGCCGGCAACGCGGGATACGGGCTGCGTGCGACCACACCGATCGCAACCTTCGAGTACAACAACCTGTACGAGAACGCGACCGGCACCATTTCCGACCTCAACCAGTTGCCGCCCGGCACCGGGACCTTCAATGCGTTCAACAAGACCATCGCGGCGGACATCTACCTGAACATCTCGCAGGCGCCGCTGTTTGTGATGTCCGACGCGAATGACTTCGCGCTGCAGGCCACCTCGCCCTGCATCGACCGCGGCGACCGCGACATCGACGACCCGGACGGCACCGACTCCGACATGGGCGCGCTCTGCCGCGACAATGGCGGTCCGCACTCGCTGACGATCACCGGTTACGGGCACCAGACGGTGTCGCTGAGCTGGAGCGCCGTCAGCGCGCCCGAGAACGGGACCCTGACCGGTTACAACGTCTACTACCGCGTCTCTCCGGCCGGGGCCTGG
Organism: Lentisphaerae bacterium RIFOXYA12_64_32; assembly: GCA_001803235.1. Classification (GTDB taxonomy): domain Bacteria; phylum Verrucomicrobiota; class Lentisphaeria; order Oligosphaerales; family YB12-FULL-65-16; genus YB12-FULL-65-16. The sequence continues at coordinate 42,528 of MHBL01000165.1, read as the reverse complement.
ACGCTGTTCGGCAACACCGCGACCACCACGGCGACCGTCACAGGCTTGACCAACAACACGCTCTACGATTTCACCGTGACCGGCGTCTTCTCGACCCGGTACGAGTCGGACCAGGCCACAGGCCACACCGCGTCCGAGAAACCGGGCACCCCCGGCATCACCCTGAGCCCGGTCGCGCTCAACCTCAACGTCGGGACTGGTATCTCCCAGGATGTGACCGTGACCAACACCGGGACGCGCGACCTGGATGCCGAGTTCCGGCTCGGGCGGAGCGCAGGGTCGCTCTACATCCAGAACGATGGCTGGTATCTGTACAAGAACAGCCCGACGAATCTGTCGGGCATGAGCGCCTTGACGGTCGAGTGCTGGCTCAAGCGCACGAAGAGCGGCCACTTTGAATTCGTCAGCAAACACTACCGCGAGTGGAGCCTTTATATCGATAGCGGCAACCAGTTCGGTATGTACAAGGGTTACCAGAGCGACAATCGCTACCAGAACTGGACCAGCCCGCAGGTAGTCCCAATCAACGAGTGGCACCACCTGGCCGCTACGTGGACGGGCAACACCGTATCGTATTACTATGACGGGACTCTGGTCGGCCAGTATGACACGGCCGCCGACACCCCGATTCCCGACTACAACTACCAACTCCGGATCGGCGCGCGCAGCAATGAGAGTCAGTGGATGAACGGCTATGTGGCCGAGGTCCGGGTGTGGAACGTGTGCCGGACACAGGCACAGATTGCCAAGTACAAGGATGTACAGATGAAGGGCACCGAGACCGGTCTGGTCGGTTACTGGCCGCTGCAGGCGAACAACAACGACCTCACGGCCAACGCAAACCACCTTTCACAGAACGGAACCCCGCCGATTCAGACGACCCACACGCCGCCCACGCTCACGAAACTGCCGTTCACCATCCTGCCGGCGGACGAGGAGATCACCGTGGCGCCAGGCGCGCGCGCCGCGGCCATTGTGCCGTTCACGTTCCCGAACTCGCAACCGACCGGCACCTACGCTTACACCACACCGATCTGGACCAACGACCCGTCGAAACCGGTGGTCAACTACGAATTTGCCCTCACCTACGGCACGACCGTGCCGTCGACGCCGACGCACTTCATTCCCGTGACACCGGGCGAGGGTGCGCCCGAATACACCATCATCATCACCCAGGCGCAACTGGACGGGGTCACGCTGGCGGTGGGCGACGAGATCGGCGTGTTCGACGGCGAGCTGTGCGTCGGCGCCGCCAAATTCGGCGGCACGTTCAACATTGTCATCACCTGCTACGGTGCGGTGGCCCGCGCCAGCGCCGGGTACACGCCCGGCAACGCGATGGTGTTCAAAGTCTTCGACGCCGACCGCAGCCTGGAGGGGACCTCGAACCTCACCTTCTCGATCGGCAACGGCACGTTCGGCTACGGCGCCTTCTCCGCGACGGGCGTGACCGGCACGGTCTACACGGTCCAGAGCGTCCCCGTCACGCGCGGGCAATTCAGCCTGATCTCGTTCAACAAGGTACCGCGTTACCCGGCGGCGCCGACCGTGTTCGGTGGCCTGACCAACCTGGAAATTGTGCAGGACGCGCGCGGCCGCGCCTACATTCCGGCCTACAGCATCAACTCGATCGGCGACATTGATTTCCGGGAAGGCTACTACGTGTTCGCCGCCGGCAGTGGCGGCGCGACCGTGGGCCTGGAAGGCACCACCGCGCTGCCGGCCAACTGGACCTACACACTGCAGCCCAACCAGTGGAACGCCGTCGGCTTCATTGGCACGGCCAACCAGAACGTGACCACCGCGTTCCCGGCCGCGCTGACCGACAGCTCGGACCCGGATATCGTAATCGTGCAGGACGATGCCGGGAACGCCTGGGTCCCGGGGGTCTCCAACACGCTCGGGAATCTCGTGCCGGGCAAGGGCTACCGCATTGCGATCAGCGGCTCGGCTTCGACCACGTTCACCTACCAGGCCTCGCGCGGTGCGGCGGCCACACCGCGGGGCGAACCGCCGTCCCCCGTCGTCTTCCAGCCGACGCCGCTGACCGGACTGCCCTACACCATCCTGGTCGCTTCTCTGTCGATCGACGGGGCCGCGCCCCAAGTCGGAACCGAGGTCGGCGTCTTCGACGGCGACCTGTGCGTCGGCGCCGCGGTCTGCACCGGCGAGGACTACCTGCAGGTCTGCACCTGGCAGGCGGCGGCGGCCCAGGGCTTAGCCGGGTTCACCGCCGGCCACGCCATCCAGTACCGGGTCGCGGTGCCCGGCAGCGAGGGCTCTGCCCTGCTGACTCCGACGTCCTGCTACGCCCGCGGCGATGGGACGTTCGGCAGCTCGTTCTATTCCTTGGTGGGCTTGGCCACGGGCGAGGCGCCGACGGTCGAAATGGTCCAGATCGTGGACCCGACCGAAACCAAGGCCGACGTCACCAATCAGCGCCTGGTGCACCTGTTCATCCAGGCGAGCGCCGACACGGCGCCGGGCACCCAGTGGCTGATTGCGGAGTCCGCCACCGAGCCTGCGGCAAGTGACGCGCGCTGGGTGGGTGTGAAGCCCACCAGTTACCAGATTCAGGGCAACGAAGGCAGCGTCGACCTTTACGTATGGGTCAAGGACGCCGGCGGCAGGATCAGCCTGCTGCATTCCGGCTCGCACAAGACCATTGTGCTCGACCTCGGCCTGACCTTTGCCGTGCACCTCACCAACGCGGAAATCGACCAGTTGTCCTTCGGGGTGTGGAACTACGCCACCAACGGGTTCGACGCCAACCTGGACGAGGAAGCGCCGGTCCGCCGCAACGGCCTCGTCAATGCATGGCTGCAGAACAATTTGGGAAGCATGCCCGGCCTGCAGAACCTGCTCACCGACATCCGCCCCGTCGGCGACCTGACGCGCTGGTGTCTGTGTGTCGAGATACCGGATGGCGCGGCGGGGACCTCACTTTCCTTCACAGTCCCGGCCCTGCCGCCGGGCCAGTGCATGCTCCTGCAGAGGCTCGCGAACGGAGAAACCCCGGTGGGCGCACCCATACAGGTTTTCGATGGCGTGTCGATCACAGTCGCCAAAGGCGGGGTGTACGAGATTGCCTTGGGCACGCCGATCCAGGCAACCCTGACCCTGAATTCCGGCTGGAACCTGGTCAGTATTCCGTGCATGACGACGGCCACCGCCGCCCAACTCCTGACCGCGATTGGCGACGGGGCGCCCTGGGCCTGGGACGGTGACAAGATGGTCCCGGTCGACGCTGCCGCGCCGCTCAATCCGGAAGCGGCCTACTGGGTCAAGAGTCTGGCCGGCGGGGTGTCGCAAGCATTCAGCGGCATCACGGCGGACGGAGTGGTGGCGCTCGCGGCCGGATGGAACTTGGTGAGCGTGCCTGGCGCCTGCGCGTACCCTGATGATCCGGCGATCGTCGGTTGCATCTGGCGCTGGGCCCCGACACAGCAAGGATATTGTCGCGTCGCCAATAACGAGCAGTTCCAGCCCGGCTGCGGGTATTGGATTTACGTCAGTTCGGACACGGTGCTCGATTTCACGAACCGGCGGTAAGGCCGCAGGGCAGAGCGACAGTGGCGCGGGACCTCCGGGACCGCAGCAGGGTGCTCGGGTCCGTCCCGGACCGAGGCCCTCGGCCGGGGACCGGCCGGCGGACCCCGCTTCGGCGCGGAACGCGCCGAGCCACAGCGCCCTGGCTCACACGGAAACCGCACGGCGGTCCGCCGCCGCAGTCCTAGACAACGGTCCGGAGACGGAGACACATAGGTTCAACAATGACCAAAACACGCAAACAACCATGGCTGGCGTGGTTCGTGGCCCTGACTCTGGCCATGAGCTCCGCCACCTGTTGGGCGGCCAGCGACGCCATTCAGTTGGACGGCACGGGCGACTACATGTCCGTCCCCGACTCGAGCGCCTGGGCGTTCGGGACCGGCGATTTCACCATCGAGTTCTGGATGACCCTGGCCAACCTCAGCCGCCAGCACGACGGCCTGTTCGGCCGCAACGATTACCAGTGGCTGGCCATGGAGTACCAGCACGACGCGAACAACCGCCGGCTGTCCCTATGGATCGACAGTAACGGCAGCAGCGGCTGGAACCTGGACAAGCGTAACGGCGGGACCAAGACCGACTGGGTTGCGGACCAGTGGTACCACATTGCAGTGGTCCGCAGCGGCACCGCCATCCGAGTCTATGTCGACGGCGTGCTGGACATGACCGGCACGTTCAGCGGCTCGGTCTACAACCCCTCCGGCGTACCGCTGTACATCGGCCGCAGCCAGTTGTCAACCCGGTACCACCAGGGCAAGTTCGACGAGTTCCGCATTTGGGACCACGCCCGGACTCAGGCCGACCTGCTCACCACCATTAACAGCGAGGTCAGCGAGAACGCACCCGGATTGGTCGCCTGCTGGCGGTTCAACGAGTCTGCCGGCAGCACGGCGTTCGACGCAACCGTCGGCGATCACGACGGCACGCTGACCGGCGATGCCGCCTTTGCCGCGTCCGACGCGCCGGTGAACCAGCCGCTGCCCGCCAATGGCCCGTTCGCGTCCGTGTCGCCGACCGGGCGCCCCTACAACATCGTCATCGCGAACGCCGGGATTGACGGTGGCGCCCTCGCCGCCGGCTCGCAGGTCGCGGTCTACGACGGCGCGCTCTGCGTCGGCTCAGCCGTGTACAATGGCAGTGGCAACCTGCAACTGACCGCCTGGGAGGGCACGGCAGCGCCGCTGTTACCTGGCTTCACAGTCGGCCACGACATGACGTTCAAGGTGCGCGCCAACTGGTTCAGCGACGTCCGCGTCTTCGACGCCACGCCCGCCTACACCCAGGGCGACGGCAAATTCGGGACCGAGCCGTACAGCGTCGCCAACCTGTCGGTGAGCACCGGGATTGCGCCGGACATCGCGCTCTCCCCGGCCCTGCTGAACTTCGACGCGATCACGATCAATACGTCGAAGAACCTGACCTTTGATATCCAGAACACCGGCGATGGCATTCTGCAGGTGAGCAACATCACATCGAGCAACGCCCGTTTCACGGTCGACCTGACCACGGCCGCCATCAACCCGAGCTCCAGCCGCACCGCGACCGTCACGTTCACGCCCAATACCGTGGCGAACTACGAGGCGCAACTGACCGTGACCTCGGACGACCCGGACGAGGGTTCGAGTATCGTGCAACTGTACGGCATGGGCCTGCCCACGCCGACGCCGGACATCGTGGTCTCGCCCGCCGCCCTGGACTTCGGCGGGCTGGTCACCGGCAGCAACGGCACGCTCACCTTCAACGTGCGCAACGCCGGCAACGGCGACCTGACCGTCACGAATATCACCAGCTCGAACGCGGCATACACCATCGTGGGCGCCACGGGGTTCACGCTGACGCAGGGACAGAACCAGGATGTGACCGTGCGGTTTGCGCCCACGGCCGCCTCGATCTATGACGCCACGCTGACCATCGCCAACAACGACGCCGCGGCCTACGTGTCGGTCAGCGGTTTCGGCTACGCCGGACACTTCGGCGCCGTGCAGCAGACCGGTACGCCCTACACCATCCTGGTCCCGGACGTCGCCGTGGACGGGTTCGGCCTCCAGACCGGCGAAGAGGTTGCGGTGTTCGACGGGGCGACACTCGTGGGCGTGACCGGCGCCGGCCGCGGCGGCAAAGCCCTGAACCTGGACGGCAGCGGCGACTACGTGGACGTACCCGACAGCGACAGCCTGGATCTCCCCACGGCCCTCACCTTCGAGGCGTGGATGTACGTCCGGACCATCAGCGAGACTTGGAAAGGCGTCATCGGCAAGCCCGGTCGCAATTATACCATGTGGCTGAACAGTTCGCGGTACATTCACTTCTCGTACGAGAATACGGCCGGCACCAGCGTCACCATCAGCACACCGAACAGCAGCATCAACTTGAATCAGTGGCACCATGTGGCCGGCGTTTTGGACGTGCCGAACAACGTTTTTCGGGTCTACATCGACGGTGTCCAGAAGGCCAGCGGCACGCCGAATGGCTCTCCGCGCACGTCCGGCACCGCCTTCCGCATGGGCGGGAATCTCGACGGCGGCAGCGGCAACTGGCTGGACGGCAAGCTTGACGAGGTCCGGGTCTGGAACTACGCGCGCAGCCAGACCGCGATCCAGCAGAGCATGTACCGCCGCCTGTCCGGCACCGAGCAGGGCTTGGTCGGCTACTGGCCGTTTGACGACGGGACCCTCACGGATGCCAGCCCGCAGTCGAACACCGGGGCACTCTACGGCAACGCGCAACTGGTGGATGGCGGCGCGGTCCCCGCCGGGCTGCAGCTCACCGCCTGGCAGAAGGACGTGGCCCAGGGCCTGCCGGGATTCACGCCCGGCAACCTGATGACGTTCAAGGTCTGGACCGCCACGTACGGCAGCACCACGGAAGTCGCCGCCACGCCGACCTACCTGCTGGGCAACGGCACGTTCGGGTATCAACCCTATTCGGTGTGCAACCTGGCCGGCAGCACCAACACCGCGCCGGACATTGACGTATCGACGAACCGTCTGTACGTCGGCCAGGTCCAGGTCGGCCAGTCGGCGCAGAACACCTTCACCATCAGTAACACCAGCAGCAATGCCGCTCTGAACGTGACCAGCATTGCGGAGTACTCGAGCCAGTTCTCCGTCACGCCGGCCTCGGCCACGATTCCTGCCGGCGACAACACCACGGTCACGGCAACCTTCACCCCGACCACGGCGGGAAATCACACCACCACATTGCGAATCGACTCGAACGACCCGGACGAGTCCTATGTCGAGGTGACCTTGGAAGGGTTCGCCATGCCGTCCGGCGTGCCGCTGATCGAGCTGTCCGCCGCCGCCCTGGACTTTGGCGGCGCGACGGTCCTCACGTCCAAGGAACTGACCTTCCACGTCATCAACACCGGCACTGCGCCGCTCAGTATCACCAACATCACCAGCGACAACGGCAAGTTCACGGTGTTCCCGACCGCGTTCACGGTCACCGGCACCAATGAAACGCGCGAGGTGACCGTGTCCTTCAACCCGACCACCACCAGCGCGCAGTTCGGACGCCTGACCGTCACCTCGAATGCCGGGACCAGGTATGTATCCGTGGCCGGCGTGGGCAACGACGGGCACTTCGCCCCGGTCGCGACGACCGGCCAATCCTACCAGATTGTCGTCGCCAGCACCGACTTGGATGACTTGCTGCAGATCGGCGACGAGATCGCAGTGCTGGACGGCACGACGGTGGTGGGTGAAGCCGTGGTCCAGGGAACCGCCCTGGCCGTGGATGGCAGTGGTGACTATGTCGAGGTGGCGGACAGCGCCACACTGCGCCCGGCGCAGCTCACGGTTGAGGCGTGGCTCAAGCCGTCGTCGTACATCAACCACTCGACGGCGGTGATGAAGTCCTCGTCCAGTTCCTGGAATGACGGGTATGGCCTGGCGCACTACACGGCTGCAAACGACATCAACTTCTTCGTCACCAACTACAGTTCGTACAAGGTCTCCGGCACGCTGCCCACCGGCGCGTGGGCGCATGTTGCCGGGACGTACGATGGCGCATGGCTGAGGCTGTACGTCAATGGGAGCCTGGTCAGTTCCACGGCTTACTCGGGCGGGATTACACACTCGACGAGTCCATTGCTGATCGGCAAAGGCGCTGGCGGCGGCTACGAGTGGAACGGCCTGATCGACGAGGTTCGGGTCTGGAGCGTGGCGCGCGGTGCAAGCGACATACAGGCAAGCATGAACAGCAGCCTGACCGGGACGGAACCTGGCCTGGTCGGCTACTGGCGCTTCAACGGTACGCCGCGCGGCAGTTCGGCCGGCGGCAACAACGGCACGCTCTATGGCAACGCCGCGGTGACAGGCGCGCAGCCGCCGGTACTGCCGCGCAACTACCAGATCACCGCTTGGGCGGCAGACCCCGGGCAAGGGCTGGCAGGGTACACGCCGGGGCACCCGATGACGTTCAAGACCTGGATGAGCATCAACGGCTACCGTGCCGAACTCAACGCCACACCCACGCCCCTCGTCGGCGACGGCACGTTCGGCAACGGCGCCTTCAGCGTCGTGACCCTCGACATCGGCACCGCCGACATTGATGTGGCCCCGGCCAGTGTGTTCAAGGCGATGGTGGCAGATACGACGGGGCAGGAAACCCTCGTCGTCAGTAACAGCGGCAACGCCAGCCTGAGTTTCGATGTGACGGTCACGCCCGCAGGTTATGCGGCGTCCTTCGCGGGCTCGTCGCAGTACCTGCAGATTCCGAGCCTGACGCTCGGCGCGGACTACACCCTGGAAGCGTGGGCCAAGTTCCCCCTGCCTGCCACGTCGGGTGGGTGGCGCACGCTCTACCAGCAGGGCGGTAACCATCACCATGTCCTGGTCCAGAGCGATGGGCAACTTGGCGTCTATGTCAGTGGGTTCTACTCCTGCGGGTTCGATGTCGACACGCTCAGCGCCGGCTGGCATTTCATCTCCGCGGTCGGGTCCGGTTCGCAGACCACGTTCTATGTCGATGGCACCCCGGTCGGGGTGAGCAGCACCAAGGAGACGGGAACCATCACGTACCTCGGCAACACCGTCGGCGGCGGCCAGAACTTCGGACGCATCGACGAATGCCGGATCTGGGACCAGGCACGCGCCCAGGTCGACATCCAGAACACCATGTATCAGCGCCTGACCGGCTCGGAAACGGGCCTGGTCGGATACTGGACCTTCGATGACGGCACGGCCAGGGACTTGACCACGGGCGGGCGGAACGGCACACTGGTCAACGGCGCATCGCTCGTCAATGACGCGCCGTGGTCCATGGGGTGGGTGACACCGTCTCCGACCACCGGCGTCGTGCTGCCAGGGCAGAGCACCGACCTGACACTGGCCTTCGACGCAACCGGCCTGTTCGACGGCATGTACGACGTCGACATCGTGCTGACGAACAACACGCCCGGCGGTTCGCCGGTGACCGTCCCCATCACCCTGAACGTCACCGGCGACGCGCAGATCAGCAGTTCAACCGACACCATTGCGTTCGGCAGTGTGGTGGTCGGGCAGAACAAGACGCTCACCTATGACCTCACGAACATCGGCACCGACACTCTGACCATTGACAGCATTGCCGTGCAGGGCGCGGTGGGGTTCGCCACCGTATCGAACCCCGGGTTCCCGCTCGATCTGCTCCCGCTGCAAAGCCACACGTTTTCGGTGCAGTTCACGCCGGCGGCCAGTGGCGCGGCCAGCGACACGCTGCTGGTGACCTCGAATGCGGCCAACTCCCCCAGCCACGCGATCGCCCTGACCGGCACCGGCCTGACGCCCGCCGACATTGCGGTCGACCCGACCTCCTGGACCGGGACCCTCGCCTCCGGCACGATCGAGCCGGTGACCATCGGCGTCACGAACAACGGCCAGGACGCGCTCACGTTCACCGTCACCGAGTCGTTGTCGTGGCTGTCGGTGAGCCCGACCTCGGGCAGCGTTGCCGCGACGCAAACACAGGAACTCACCGCCTCGGTCAGCACCATCGGTGTGTACGCCGGCAACTACACCGGGGCGATGACCATCGCGAGCAACGATCCGGACACACCCTCCGTTCAGGTCAGCTTCGACCTCACGGTCACCGGCCAGCCGCAGATCACGGCCGCCGACAACGTGCAGTTCGGCCAGATCTCAGTCGGCGAGGTGGGCAACGCGAACCTGCAGGTACACAACACCGGCACCGACACGCTGCACATCAGCGCGGTGACCAGCTCGAACCCGACCTTCGGCTACGCCGGCAACCAGAGCGTCACGGTCGCGCCCGGCGCGTCGACCAACCTGGGCCTGACCTTTACGCCGCCCGCGGCCGGCAGTCACTCCGGAACCCTGACCCTCGTCTCCGACGCCGCCACCACACCGTCACTGCAGGTCGCGCTCCAAGGCACCGGCAACGTGCCGCCGGACATCGACCTCGTTCCGACCTCGTTCACCAAGAGCCTGGCCGCCGGCGACGTGGTCAACGACACCCTGACCATCCGCAATCTGGGCGGCAACCCGCTCAACTTCAATCTGACGTTGGCAAAGCCGGGAAAGAGCGCTCTGGCCCTGGACGGCGACGGCGACTACGTCAGCGTTCCGAGCAGCGCCAGCCTCAACCCGGGTTCCGCGCTGACGATCGAAGCCTGGGTCTATCTCACCGACAACCATGACGAATTCATCGCCGCCAAGGAGTCGAGCGGCGTCGGCCCCTACCGGCTCTGGGTCAACGCCAGCAGCAAATTCGAGTTCCGCCTTAACAACGCGTACTCCGTCGTCTCCACGGCGTCGGCCGCGACCGGCCAGTGGACCCATGTCGCGGCGACCTTCGACGGCGCCACCCTGAGCCTGTACGTCAACGGCGACCTCGACGGGCAGCTCGCCTTCCCCGCATTCGCGATCAGCGCCAACAGCGAGAACCTGCGGCTGGGCCGCTCGTGGAACAACCTCTACTTTGCCGGGCGCATGGACGAAATGCGGGTGTGGAACGTGACCCGGAACCAGTCCGAAGTCCAGGCCATGATGAACCAGTCCCTGACGGCGACCGAGACCGGTCTGGTCCTGTACTTCAGGTTTGACGAGACCTCCGGCAACGTCGCCTACGATGCGACCACGCACCACCAGGACGGAACCCTGTTCGGCGGCGCCACCCGAGCCGAGTCCACCGTGCCGATCAACCAGTTCCTGAGCGCCACGCCCACGTCCGGCAGCGTGGCCGCCGGCCGGGGCACGCAGGCGATCACGCTCACGTTTGACGCCACCGGGCTGATCTCCAACACCTACACCCAGACGATCACCATCACCTCGAACGACCCGGACGAACCGCAGGTCACGGTTCCAGTCACCCTGAACGTGACCGGCCAGGGCCTGATCGCGGTTTCCGCGACTGATTTCGCGTTCGGCAACACCTTCATCGGCATCACCAACGCCCTGCCGCTGACGGTCACCAACAACGGTTCGGAAGCCATCACCATTACGGATTGGGATTTCAGCAACGCGGAATTCTCGGTATCCCGTGCCGAGACCGAAGTGTCGCCGTACGCCAGCAAGACGGTCAGCGTCTTCTTTGCCCCTGCCCAGGCCGGCGCCCGCAACGGCACACTCACCATCACCAGCAATGCCGCCAACGATCCGGACGTGGTCGTGACCCTGGCCGGCACCGGGATCGAGCCGCCGGTGATTGGGACCGACCCCGACCTCTTCGATGTCAGCCTTGATTTCAACACGACAACAACCCAGAACCTCACCATCTCCAACACCGGCGCCACCGACCTGGCGTTCGCGATCCTTTCCGCCGCCGGCTCGGGCGCTGGCCGCGCCATGGATCTGAACGGGGCCGGCTACGGTGAGATTACCAACCCCGCCCAGTACAACGACCAGACCCTCACCCTTGAAGTCTGGGTCGCCCCGGACACCACCGCCACGGCCAACGGCACCACGGCCTTCGCCCGGCTCGACCAGAGTGGCGGCATCATCGCCGGACTGCGGGTGTGGTCAGGCAGCACGACCAACGGCCTGGGCCAGAGCGGGTACGAGATCATCACCAACGGCGGCTCCAGCGGCCAGATCCCGTACGACTTTGCGGCCGGGCAGTGGGCCCACGTGGCCGTGGTCATCACCTCGACCGAAGCACGCATGGTGGTCAACGGCATCCAGGTCTACAGCATGGCCAAACTGCCCCTGAACTACTCGGCCCCTGACAACTTCCGCGTCGGCGCGGACGGTGGCGGCAACCAGTTCGTCGGGGTTATCGACGAACTGCGCATCTGGACCGTGGCACGCAGTGTTGCGGAGATCAACGCCACGAAGAACCAACAACTAACCGGAACGGAACCGGGCTTGGTCGGGTACTACCGGTTCGAGGACGTCGGCCGTACCGTCCAAGTCGGGGACGACTCACCCAACGACAATGTCATGACGTTGTCGGGCAACGCACTGCTGGCTGTGTCCACCGCGCCCATCTCATCCGGCGGCTCGGGCGTGACCTGGCTGTCATTCACCCCGGCCTCGGGCACCGTCGCGCCCCTCGGCTCGCAGATCGTGCAGCTCGGGTTCAACGCGCAGGACCTGGCGTACGGGAGCTACGACAACGACCTGACCATCAGTTCGAACGATGTGGTGAACGGGCTTCTGGGCATCCCGGTCTCCCTCTCGGTGAACGCGCCGGTCATCGCGCTGTCGCCCGCCAGCCTGGCGTTCGGCAGCGTCAGCATTCTCGGCAACCAGACACTGCAGCTCCAGATCAGCAACACCGGCAACCGCGACCTGCAGGTGACCGACTACTCGGTCAATCCGGCCGACGGGTACAGTTTCCCGGGCGGGGTTCAGACCATCACCGTTCCAGCCGGCCAGTCCCGGAACCTGGACGTGCAGTTTGCGCCGCCCGCGGTCGCCAGCTACAACGCCACGCTCACACTCGTGTCGAACCTCGGCAACCGCACCGTGCCTCTGACCGGCAGCGGCTATCAGCCGGCGCCCGAGATCCAGGTCACGCCCACCAGCGTCACGGTCAACGCGACCGAAGGGCAGGCCGTCAACACGGCGACGTTCACCATCGACAATCTCGGTGAGGCGCCGTTGACCGGTACCCTGGCCACCGGCCTGGCGTGGGTCACCGTCGCGCCCAGCAGTTTCGACATCCCGGCCGCCCAGAACCAGCAGATTACCGTGACGGCGGACGCCACCGGCATCCTCCCGGGCAATTACAACACGCAAGTGACCATTGCCAACAACGACTCGAACGAGAATCCGACGCAGGTCGCCGCCGCCGTGCACGTCGGTCCGGACCCGAACATCGTCCTCCCGGTCAACTCCAAAGGCCTGACCGTGGCCTACGACGGCACGCTCGACGAGTCGTTCGTGGTGCAGAACCAGGGTTTGGGCTCGCTCGGCCTCACCGTGACCGCGAATGCGGCTTGGATCAAGAACGTCGTGTACCCGGCCACCGTGCCCCCCGGCGAGTCGCGTAACGTCACTTACACCGTGGACGCGAACGGTCTCTCGGGCGGCACTCACAACAGCAGCCTGTCCATCACCTCCAACGACCCGACCAGCGGCAACCCGTCATACGGCATCACGCTCACGATCGTGGCCCCGGCCATCCAGTTGAATACCAATTCCCTGTCGGCCAACTTGCGGCGGAACCGGACCACCGTGCTGCCCCTGGAGGTCAGCAACACCGGCTCGTCCATCCTCCAGGCCAATGTGGTCGGCATTGGCGCCTACCCCTGGGCCTCCGTCAGTCCGACAACACTGAACGTACCCGCCGGGCAGAAGGGCACCTTCTCGTTCACGTTCAGTTCAGTGGACAAGCTTGAGCCCAGCCTTTCCTCGGGTACGGTGCAGATCACCCACAACGACCCGCTCCAGGGCGCCAAGGACGTGACCCTTTCCATGAATGTATCCAGCACCGGCGGCGGCACCCCGGTGTACGGGACGTTCGTGCGCAGCATGACCCCGTCCGGTCTGACCAACGTGGCGGTCAGCTATGTCGACCTGACCTTTGACCACGCTATACAGTCAGGCAGCTTCACGGTCGCGGACGTGACCGTCCTGGGCCCGTCGCGCGAGTCACGGGACTGGGTGCCGAGCCAAATCACGCAGCAGAGCTCGGTGGTCTACCGCGTCACCTTCGCCTCACCCATCAACGCGACCGGCAACTACATCATCGAGGTGGGTCCGGCGATCCTTTCGGACAACGGCAAGTGGATGGACCAGGACCAGGACGGGATCGAGCAGGAAGCCGGTGACGACGTGTTCCGCGGCACGTTCACGCTCGACCTGACCCCGCCCGAGCCGCCGACCGTCACCAGCCACCCGGTGGCGCCAACGGTCACGAATTGGGCCGATATCGATCACACCGTCACCCTCACCGGCACGCGGCCGGACAACACGGCCCTGTGGATCGGCACGACGCAGTACGCGGCCGCCGAACCGGGCGTCACCACCTGGCTGGTCCCGTTCACGCTGGCGGAAGGCGCCAACGACCTGTCGGTCTACACCAAGGACCCCGCGGGCAACGCCTCCTCGTCGGTGCATGTCCTCTTCTACGTGGACACCACCGTTCCGTACGTCAGCCAGATCTTCCCGCAGCACAACCTCCTGACCCGCGTGCCGCCGGCTGAAATCGCCGCCACCTTCGTCGAGACCGGCAGCGGCCTGGACCTGCCGCACTCTTCGTTCACCCTCACGCGCTCTGGCGGCAGTGTTCCCGGCACCGTGACGCTGGCCGGCAGCAAACTGACGTTCACGCCCGACGGCAACCTGCTCGACGGCGTGTACACCATCGCGGTGCAGTTGAAGGACAACTTCGGCTGGCAGTCCGTTCTGGCCACGTCGATTTTCACGCTGGACATGACGCCATCCCCTGCCCCAGTCCTCGACCCGGCCCCGCCGGCCACGACCACCGTCAACCACCTGCTTATCTCGGGCACGCGCGAATCGGGAGCGAGCATCTGGCTGAACGGCAGCCAGGTGGTCGCCGGCGGCGCCAACACGCTCTGGTCCTACGACACGCCGCTGGTTCCCGGACCGAACGCGCTGTCCTTCACCGCGAAAGACCCCGCCGGCAACGAGAGCGCCCCGACGCTGGCCAACGTCACATTTGACGATGTAGCTCCGGGGCCGGTCACGCTGCTGGCCAACGGCGCCAGCAGCGGTACGCAGGTGCTCCTGAGCTGGACGGACTACAACGAAGGCGACAACGGCGGCGACATCCAGACCTACCGGGTCTACCAGCACAGCGCGCCGTTCACCGACATCGGCGTGGCAACGGAAATCGGCACCCGGCCCGCCGGCCAGAAGACCTTCACGGCCACCGCGCTGCAGCGCAACCAGACCTACCACTTCGCGGTCGTCGCGGTCGACGTGCGCGGCAACTTCGGGCCGACGGTCACCTCGGTCAGCGCCACCACGCAGGACGTGCAGCCGCCGGCGGAAATCACCAACCCGCACGTCCAGTCGTTCGACACGCAACTCATCCTGTCCTGGACCCACTCGGCCAACACCGCCGGCGACCTGGACCAGTACCGTGTCTCCGTCAACGCCAGCCGTACTGACTACGTGGTCGCCAACACGGACAACACGCTGACCGTCACCAACCTGCAACGCGCCACCGAATACAACATCGTCGTCAAGGCCCGGGACGTGGACGGCAACGAAAGCACGGGTGTCGCGTTCAAGGGCTACACCCTGATGGACAACCCCGCCAACGTGCTGACCACCGGCAAAGACGGGCGTGTCGACCTGACCTGGAACGCCTCACAGCCCGCACCGTACGTCAAGCACTATGCGGTCTACGCCAGCACGACGAACTTCGCCTCTGTCCAGGGATTGGTTGCGGTGACCACGACCACCGGCACGTCCACCAGCGTCACCCGGCTCAACAACGACATCACCTACTACTTCGCGGTCACCGCTGTCAACAAGTCGGATGGGGAGACCAAAGCGGTGACCACGGTGACCGGCCAGCCGATTCCGGACCGCGAGGGCCCGGACGTGCAGAGCGTGACCTTCGCCGGCAGCGCCGTCACCGAGGGCATGACGGTGACCGCACCCGGGACTTTCGCAGTGGCCGCGACCGACCCGTCCGGAATGAGTCGCGTTGAGTTCTGGCTCGACGGCGCGTTGCTCGGTTCCGACGCCAGCGGCTCGGACGGCTACACCGCCTACTGGAACGTCATCGCCGCAACGGATGGGCCGCACGTGTTCCTGGCCAAGGCGTACGATTCCCGAAGCAACTCGACGGACGTCCAGCGCACCCTCACCGTCGCGCTGGCGCCCCCCTCACAGGCGCCCGCGATCAGCGCGCCGGCGCCCGACACTTACACGAACGTGGCCCAGGCCACGGTCCGCGGCACGGCGCCGCTCAACACGTCGGTACGCCTATACCGCAATAACGTGGAACTCGGCGTTCGGGCCCTGATCCCGGTCGCCAGCAACGGCGCCTGGTCAACCACCATCACTCTGACGGAAGGCGAGAACCGGCTGCAGGCGGCCGCGGTGAACCGCGCCGGCGAAGGCCCGCTCTCGAGCGAACTCCTGGTTACGCTCGACACCAGCGTGCCGCTGCCGCCGGTGAACGTCACCGTGACCCCGCGCGCCGCCGGAGTCCTCAGGATCGCCTGGCGCAAACCCAATCTCAACCCGGTCAAGGGCTTCAATCTCTACCGTGCCACGACCGAGTTCGAGTCGATCGGACAGGCGACACTGGTCAACACCGGCGGGTTGCTCCGCGACCTGACCTACGATGACCTGCCCGCAACCGACGGCCAGTACTTCTACCGCCTGACGATCGTGAACATGGCCGGGACCGAAAGCACCCTCTCCGCCCTGGCCGCCGCCAACGCCGACAGCGTCCCGCCCAAGGCTCTGACCGTTCAATACACGCCGCACGGCCCACATGACCCGGCCACCGGCCGGACCGCTCCCGGACTCGTGGATGTCGATGTTGTGTTCTCCGAAGCGCTCCTGGCCGCACCGTTCTTCAGCGTCGTCCCGACCGCGGGGATCCCGATCTCGGTCACCCTGAACGCCGTGCCCGGGTCCGACACCCACTACATTGGCGCTTTCTCGGTCACCGACCTCACGCCATCCGGGACCGCCATTGCCGTCATGTCCGCCCGCGATGCCGCCGGCAACCGGGGTACGGAGATCGTGCTCCAAGCTCAAATCGCCTTCGACACGGACGGCCCAAACGTCACGAGCCTGACCCTCGCCCCCGGACACCCGATCCAGAACATCCAGGCCAACCCCGTGTGGGTTACCGTGACGCTGGTGCTGACCGAGACGCTCAAGCCCGCCACATCGCCGACCCTGACCTACACCCTGTCGCAGAGCCACCCAACCGCCACGCCGATCGCCGGCCTGACGCAAGTCACGGACCGCGCCTGGACTGGGACCTTCCAACTCCCGGCCGACGCCGGCCTGGCGGCCGCCGAGTGGCTCGAGTTCCAGTACTCCGGCTCGGACGATCTGGACAACGTCAGCACCCGCATCCTGGCGCCGAACCACGTCCAGGTCTACCAGGGCGACCTGCCACCGCTCAGCAACCCGCTGCAGCTCACGGGTGACGCTCTCCCGGGCGGGATCGTCTTCCTCGCCTGGGACGCCGTACCGGAGGCGTCCGACTACCAGATCTACCGAAAACCCAAGACGCGCGCCGGCGCCTGGACCGTGGTCGGCCGCAGCGGCGGCGAACTCTATTTCCAGGATCAGCCGGCGGACGGCGAGTACACCTACGCGGTCGCCGCGGTCCGGTCCGTGAACGGCCAGGAAACCATCAGCGAGGAATTCATCTACACCGTCGATGTCGTCGTCGACTCACAGCCGCCCGAGGCGCCCACCAACCTGCAACTCCAAGTGGCCGCCAACGGCATCTACCTGACGTGGACGGACGCCCTCAACATCGAGAACGTGACCTACTCGGTCTTCCGTGAGGCGACCCCCACCATCGAGAGCGTCGACGGCCTGGAACCCCTGATTGCCGGCGTCCCGGCTACGGGCGTGGTCGATCCTCACCCCTCACCGGCAGAACCTTGCTACACCGTGACCGCCGTGGACGCGGTGGGCAACGAATCTCCACCCGCCACGTCCCAGTACCTGAACGTGCAGCTTCTGCCGCTCAGCTCCCTGAGCGTCAGCCAGGATGGGACGGCATACCCCGTGATATCCTGGACGCACCCGGGCGGCGCCAGCATCAAGGGTTACGACGTCTACCTGCTGAGCGGCGGCACCGGCCGCGACACTTGGACATTGATGGGGCGCGTGACCGGCACGTCCTTCACCGACCGCGGCTACGCCGGCGACGAACGTACCTACAAGGTTATCGCGATCGACACTCAAGACCAGGAGAGCCTGCCGCGCACCGTGACGCTGCCACGGCTGAGCGCCAGCCTCAAGGCCGGCGAGATCCTCAAGCGCGGCATCATGAACTGGGTCGTCTTCGAGGTCCACAACGATTCCAACCTCGCCCTGACCGGCGTCCAACTCCGCGTCGACGTCGAAAGCCGCGAGCACCTGTCGACCGCCACCGACATTCCCGCGCTGTCGACCGTCGACGTCGGGGCGGTCATCGGCGGCTACTCATCCCTGAGCAGTTCCGAGCCCGTGACCATCCGGACCCAGATGACCTACCCCACCGGCGAGCAGATCACGGTCATCGGCTACACGAACATTGCCGTCGGCGACGCGTTGCTGCCTGTCGAGATCCTCAACGGCAACCTGGTCCGCGGCGTGGGCGGCGACGTACAGTTCACGCTGCAGAACACCTCCGACGTCGAGATTGAAATCGTCACCGCCCGGGGCGCCAGCCCGTCTGACGAAGTCCGCTTCAAGCTCACCGACACCGACGGCAACGTGCTCTCGACGCAGCCCGTCAACCACAGCGTCGGCGACGGCATCTACTCGCTGGCCAACGGCGACACCGTGGCGCGCATTCCGGCCGGCGGCAGCTTCACCGTCAATCCGGCGACCCTGTTCGTGCCGTCCAATGCGCCGCAAAACGTGGTCCTGCGGCTCGAGATCGATGCCATCTACTACCATGACGACCGTGACGACCAAGTTATTCTGAACGGCTTGGTGTCGCGCAAGAGCCTGGCCTTGATCGACACCGCCTACTACGGCAATATCACGGAAATCACGCCGAAAAAATCGGTGGGTGACCAGGGCATCGTGATCACCGGTCAGGCCCTCAACCGCGAGGGCGCCACGCCGGCGCCGCTCGTACCGCTCAAGCTCGGGCTCACCCTGCGCGGCTTCGACCGCGTCTTCAACATCGTGACCGACGCGGCGGGCAACTTCACCCACACCTTCCCGCCGCAGGACGGGGAGTCGGGCATCTACAACGTCTGGGTCGTGCACCCGGACCGCAAGGACAAGACGTTCCTGCCGGAGAACACCTTCACCATCTTCTCCATGTATGTCAACCCCATCGCCTACAACATACGCATGCCGTACAACTACCAGCACCGCGCCCGGATCAACCTGACGACGCGCGATGGCACGAATGCGGGGAACGTGCGGTTCGTCTACCAGGCCGCGGACCAACCCGGCGGGCAGTTTGTCGACGGGCTGCACGTCACGCTCGGCCCAGCCCTGACCTGGATCCCGGCCAACACGAGCACCTTCCTGTACTTCGACCTCTGGGCCGAAGCCAGCGACGCGCTGAAGGCCAATCCCACCGGCTACTTCATTGTCAAGGTCCAGAGCGACTCGCTGTTCCGCGACCGTGACCCGGTGCTCTGGTCGCCGATTCGCGTCAACTACGAGTTCTTCGAACCGCCGCCCGAACCGCAGATCAACCCGCAAAACCTGCTGCCCAACATGACGGTTGCGCCGCCGATGATCGTGACCGGCGTGCAGCTCAGCAACAGCCAGAATCCGGCGGACCAGCAGGGCGTCACCGAGTCGCTCTCCGTCCGCAGCACCGGCCTGGCCGCCCTGCGCAACGTGCACGTCAGCCTGCTGGACGCAAGCCTCGCACCGCTGCCTGACGATCACTGGGTGACGCTGGGCAGCGCCGCGGCGATGGGCAGCATCCCGGTCGGCGAGTCGCGCAACGTGAGCGTGAACTTCCAGCCCTACACCAATTCCCGCCGCGGCTCGGTCCCTGAAGGCAACTACACCTTCTACCTGCGCATTGAGAGCGACAACTATCCGACCGTCGACATTGGGCTGTACCCGGCGGTCACCCAGGCCGGCGAAGGCAACGTCTTGTTCAAGGTCACGGACATGTACACCGCCACCCTCGACACGCAGAACAATGTCATCGAGGGCGTCGACCACGCGAAGATCCTCATCGAACACGAAACCGTCTCCACCCTCACGCGCACCGTCTACACCGACAACGCCGGCGAGGCGCTGCTCAGCGATCTGCCCGCCGGACGCTACAAGTACAAGGTCTCCGCCGACAAGCACAGCAACAACATCGGCCGGCTCTGGATCAAGCCCGGCATCACCGTGACCCAGGAAGTGCCGCTGCAGAACGACCTGATCACCGTCGAGTGGGAGGTCCTCCCGATCACCATCCAGGACCGGTACGAGATCGTGCTGACCGCAACCTTCGAGACCAACGTCCCGGCCGCCGTCGTGGTGGCCGACCCGAGTTCCGTGACCTTGCCCGAAATGCATGCCGGCGACGTCTACAACGGTGAGTTCACCCTGACCAATCACGGCCTGATCCGCGCCGACGACCTCGGCTTCGACCTTCCGGCGGATGACGAGTTCTTCCACTACGAATTCCTGACCAACCTCCGCACCTACCTGGGCGCCAAGGAGAAGATGACCGTCCCGTACCGTGTCACGTGCCTCAAGTCACTGGAGGGCGACGACGGCGACGGGTCCGGCGGCGGCGACTGCCGGACCTACATCAAGTGCTGCAAGACCACCTACGTCTACAAATGCGCCAACGGCAGCTCGTTCACCAACTCCACCTACTCCTGCGTCACCCGCCGCTACGGCACCTGTGGCGGCAGCGGCGGCGGTGGACCGGGCGGCGGCGGTGGTGGTGGCGGCGGCGGGGGTTGGGGCGGCTGGGGCTGGGGCGGTGGGGGCGGTGGCAGTGGCAGCGGGTCCGGTTCCGGATCATTCGTCCCGCCACGGTTCACGCCGCCCGGCAACACCATCGCCGGAACCAAGTGCTGGCCCGTGGCCAAGTACACCGAATGCACGGAGGTCGAGGCCGGCAGCATGCTCGGCGCCCTTGCCAAGCTGGCGGGCTGCTCGGTCAACTGCCTCCGCCGCCAATTCGAGGACGGCATGACCGAAAACGATCCCATCTACGACCTGACGGTCATCGCGGATGGCGTGCCCGTGCAGGCGCAACGGATGTTCCACGACAAGCATTGGCAGTGGGCTGACACGCGCCAGGCACTGATGTTCTTCCCCGAACCGCCACAGACCCAGTACGCCGTGGCCGGCTACTCGAGCCGCGGCCGCGAACTCCCCGAAACCATCGGCCGCATCGACAAGTCCGGCGTCTCCTACTACCCGAACGGCGCCAGCCAGAACGTGTTCGTGCAAGGCACATACCGGATCGTCCGCGAAGGCCAAAACTGGCGCTGGCTCGACAAGTTCGGCAACTGGCGGCTGTTCAACAGCAACGGCCTGGCACTGTCCTACGGCACTCCCGCGGTCACGGTCGCCAAATACGTCTACGACGGCGACGGCCGACTGATCACGGTCACGGATCGCCACGATGCGACGCTGTACGAGTACGAATACCAGGACGGACTGCTCTCGGCGGTCCACGACACCGACGGGCACCGCGTCGAGTACACCTACACCGGCGCCCGCCTCACCGCCATCAAGGACGCGCTCGGGAACTTCACCCGCTACACGTACGACGGCAGCGGCCGCATCGTGCAGAAGATCGATCCCGAAGGGCGACAAACCAACGTGACCTACGACGGCAACGGCGATGTCTACAGCGTGCTCAACGAACGCGGCGAAGGCAGCTTCTTCGAGTTCGACTATGACACGAACACCAAACGCTACTATTCCCGCGCCACCGACTCCATGGGCGAAGTCGTCGAGACCTGGTACAACACCGGCGGGACGCCGATCCAGATCAGCGTCAACGGCCGAACCGTCGAGCAGATGCTCGAGGACGGCAGAAACCAAGTTTACTATGACGAGAAGAGCAATCGTCAGACCCGCAAGTACGACGAGTTCGACAACCTGACGGAAACCTTGTATCCGGACGGGGCGTCGTTCCGCTTCGAGTACACCTCGGACGGCCTGGTCCGGCGCGTCACCAACCCACTGGGCGTCGTCGAGGAACTCGAGTACGACCCGCTGTCCCGAGTCCTGACTCGGTACACGGAAGCCAAGGGCACGGCGGTCGAACGCGTCACAACCTACACATACACTGCCGACTGGCTGCTCCAGACCGAGACGATCGAGGGCGCGACGGACGACGACGACGTGACCGTCACCTACGACTACGACGTCGACGGCAATATTGCCGCCATCATTGATCCCGAAGGCCTCCGAACCGAGATGTCGAACCACACCACGCAGGGCAGCCCGCAACAGGTGCGCGATGTGTTAGGCAAGGTCTGGCAGTACACCTACGACGCCGTCGGTCGCCTGACATCGGCCACCGACCCACTGAACGGCACGCTGCAGTACGCCTATGACAAAGTCGGCAACCTGGTCGAGTACACCGACGCCAAGCTCCGCAAGACCAGCTTCCAGTACGACACCAACGATTCCGTGACTCAGATCACCAACCCGCTGGCCAAGCGCTTCACCATCGATTACGACGCGACACCGATGCCGACACGTTTCGTGGATGAACTCGGCCACGAAAACCGCTTCGAGTACGACAGCGAAGGCCGGATCGTCCGTGCCATCGACGGCGCCGGCAACGAAACGCGCGCCACCTACGACCAAGACCCCGGCAGCCCCGGCACGTCCGACCTGATCCACGAGATTGATTTCGGGCCCTACCGCCGCGTCTTCGCCTACGACAACATGCAGCGCGTCACGGAAATCAGCGACATCGCCAAGGACAGCCGCGACGTCATCCGCTTCATCCGTTACGAGTACGATGCGGTCGGTAACACCATCCGGACCGAGGACCAGGACGGCGCCGTGTTCACGGCCGCCTACGACCAACTCGACCGGCTCGTGCGCGTGACCAACCCGCTGAACCAGACCGTCGAGTTCACCTACGACAACCGCGACAACGTCACCGCCATCCGGGACGGCAATGAAAACACCACCCAGATGCGGTACGACAAGAATGACCGCCTGGTCCGTTCGGAAACGCCCGCCGGCAAGGTCACCACGTACCAGTACGACACGCTCTCGGCGCGGACCGACACCTACCAACGCATCACCCGCACCACACCGAACACGCGGACCAGCACCTGGCTGTACGACGCCTCAGGCGACCTGGTCGAAAGCACCTACCAAGGGGACGCGCGGCGCCAGTTCGCCGACATTGTGATCCAGTACGAGTACGACGAAGTCGGCAACCTGACCCACGTGACCGACGGCACGACGGCCTTGGATCTGACCTACGACGACCTGGACCAGGTCATCACCGAGACCACCACCTACAACGTCGGCGGCGCGGAGCAGTTCACCCTGACCAATTCCTATGAGTACTACGACAACGGCCTGCGCAAGTCGTACACCGGTCCGAACGGCATCAAGTATGAGTATGTCTACGACGCCAACGACCGCCTGACCGGGGTCGCCATTCCCGGCCAGGGCGCCGTCACTATCAATGAATACAACCTCAACCGCGCCGCCAAGTGCACCCTCCCCGGCGGCATGACCACCGAACTGGACTACGATGCGCTCATGCGCCTCGACGCCGTGACCGTCAAGGACGCTGCCGGTCGCGCGTTCATGACGCGCCAGTACACCCTCTCCGGCGCCGGCAATCTGTTGGCAACCGCCACGGAACACGGCCCCTACACGTACCAGTACGATGCCAACTCACGGCTGATCGGCGCCAGCAACGCAGTGCTCGATGACGAGTCCTACACCTACGACGGCACCGGCAACCGCCTGACCGCGGCCGGGACCGCCGGCACCTGGCAGTACAACACCGACGACTGGCTGACCAGCTACGACAACGGCAACGTCACCTACACCTACGACGAAAACGGCAACGTCAGCCAGATCCAGAACCTCGTGCACGAAACCACCCTTGACCTGTTCTGGGATCCCATGGGCCGCCTCGCCCGC
Source organism: Lentisphaerae bacterium RIFOXYA12_64_32 (assembly GCA_001803235.1). GTDB lineage: Bacteria > Verrucomicrobiota > Lentisphaeria > Oligosphaerales > YB12-FULL-65-16 > YB12-FULL-65-16. The sequence goes on along the minus strand of MHBL01000165.1, from coordinate 18,808 downwards.
GTCGAGGACGGCCAGACCCGGGCCGTCATCGCCACCTATGCCTACGACCCGTTCGGGCGGCGCGTGTGGAAAGAGGTCGGCGGCATTCGCACGTACTTCCACTACTCGCAGGAAGGGTTGGTCGGCGAGTACGAATACAATGCCGGCAGAGGCCAGGCCGTGGAGTTGCGCACCTACGGCTACATCCCCGACGGGACCTGGTCGTCCGCACCGTTGTTCCTCCTCGCAGACAGCACCTACTACTGGTTCCAGAATGACCGCCTCGGCACACCCCAGATGCTGACCACCACCAGCGGCCTGGTCGTCTGGACGGCGGCGTACACCGCCTTTGGACGGGCGCAGGTCGCCAACCCGGACCCGGGTTACCAGATCACGGTGAATCTGCGGCTGCCGGGCCAGTACTACGACGAGGAAACCGGCCTGCATTACAACTGGTTCCGCTACTACGAGCCGGCGACCGGCCGCTACCTCAGCGCCGATCCGGCCGGGGACGGCCCCAACCTCTATGCCTACGCCTACAGCGAGCCACTCGGCTTCATCGACCCGTTCGGACTGCATGCCCTGGCGAACGTCGATTGGGCCGGGTTCATCCCGGTCTACGGGTCGCTGCGCGACTCGTACCGCAGCTTCCGCGACGGCAACTGGGGCATGGGTCTGCTCAACCTCGGCTTTGGCGTTGCCGAGGCCTTCGGCGTCGGCATAGCCGCCAAGCGCGGCTTCCAACTGGTCAAGGGCGCGAAGCAACTCGGACGCGGCATGGCTCGCAATCAGATGCAGCGCGGCGCCCTGCGCAAGACCGCCTGCAAGAGCCGGGTCATGCCACCCAGAGACAAACGACTCGTGATCGGACGACTCGACGACCTGCAGAAGTCGGGCTCCCTAAGGCGCGGTGAAAAGACGCTCCTGCCCGAGATGACCAAGGACCTGGGTTCGGCTAAGAAAAACTGGAAGCGGAACGACTCGCTGTTGCGTCGTGAAATGCGCAACAAACAACCCATCCGTGACGCCTCCTTCAACAAACCTGACAACTTCCGTGTCCCCACGAAGGAGAACCCGAACCGCACCGTGCGCCAGACGTTTACCGGCATGGAGCGCAATACCCTGAGAAACAACGGCTGGGCGTTCGACGGTGAGTACTGGCGTCCGCCCAAGTAGGGCGGGGCCTTTGAGGTCGTATCCGATGCCTGCGAAAAACAACAACACGTTGGACCTGTTCGAGGCGAGCGTACGCCGGGAATTCGCGTTCCTGGAACGCGACTTCGCGTTCCCGACGCCGACGCGCGTGCCCTGCGACGGCGGCTGCGTCATCCGTTACCTCAGCCCGAAAGTGCGCGTCGACCTGTGCTACGGCGCCCCCGAGTTCGAGGTGATCCTGGCGTTTGCCCGTGCCGACGGCGGCGAGAACCTTTCGGTGGGCGATCTTCTCGCCGGCCGACGGGATGACCCCGTCCCAGCCGCCGCGGCGGCGACCGACGGCGGCGTGCCGGGCCAGGTCCAGTTCTTCGCCCGCCTGCTGCGGCAACTGGGTGAGCCGCTGCTGCGCGGCGACGCCGACGCATTCGCGGCGCTGGAGCGGGGCAGACGTGAGTTCTGCGACACGGCCCGACGCCAGGAAGCCGCTGCAAGTGTCAGAGAAGACATGAGGGCAGCCTGGCAGGGCAAGCGCTTCACCGACTATGTGAAGTTGTTCGACCGACTCAAGGATACACCGACGGACGTGGAGAAACAGAGGTTCGCCTACGCCACGCGTGCGGCCCGGTAGCACCGGACCGCCGACGGCGGAAGCGAGCCGCAGGCAAGATGATGCCCGGCCGCGTCGTGGCTGACGGTCGCGACGCGGCCACAAAACAGATTTGATGCACACGAACATGACACGGTTACACCACGGACACCGTTCCGGAGGAACAGACCTGATGAACCGACAGGCGCCGCACCCTTGCATGCCCCGCCTGCCCTTCGGCAGTATGCTGCTGCCGCTGTGGCTGGCCCTCGCCCTGCTGCCCGCCGCCATTCGGGCGCAGGATAGTCTTTGCGCTCGCGTCAAGATCGAGATCGAGCAGGAGCTGACGCTCGAGCGCCAGGCCTTCGACGCGCGCATGAAAATCACCAACGGCACCACCTTCAACATGGAGGACGTTGGCGTCGATGTGCTGTTCAGCGACGAAAACGGCACCCCGGTCCTGGCCTCCTCGGACCCGAACAACACCCAGGCACTGTTCTTCATCCGTGTCGACGACATGGACAACATCACGAACGTCAGCGGCGACGGCACCGTTGAGGCGGGCAAGGCGGCCGAGATCCACTGGCTGATCATTCCGGCGCCCGGCGCCGGCGGCCAGGCGCCGCAGGGCGTGATGTACTACATCGGCGCAACGTTGAGCTACACGCTCGGCGGCGACGCCAATGAGACCGAGGTGACGCCGGACTACGTCTTCGTCAAGCCCATGCCCATGCTCAATCTCGACTACTTCCTGCCCTATGAAGTCTACGGCGACGACCCGTTCACTCTCGACACCGAAGCCGCCGTCCCGTTCGGGCTGGGCGTGCGCATCAAGAATGACGGGTTCGGCCCCGCGAAGGCTGTCAAGATCGACTCCGGCCAACCCAAGATAGTGGAAAACGAGCAGGGCCTGCTGATCGCGTTCCGTATCCACGGCAGTACGGTGAACGGGCAACCGGCCAGCACCAGCCTGCTCGCCGACTTTGGCGACATCGCGTCGGGCTCAGCCGGGACCGCACGCTGGATCATGACCTCGTCGCTGTACGGCCACTTCGTCGAGTTCGACGCCACGTTCAGTCATGCCGACGAACTGGGCGGTCAACTCACGTCCCTGATCGACAACCTCAACACGCACCGGCTCGTTCATGACGTGCTCGTGGACCTGAACGGCCGCGACACGGTCGAAGACTGGCTGGCCACGGACGGCAGCGCCTACAACCTCTACGAGTCCGAAGGCCTCGACACCGGTGTCATGAACCAGTCGGACGACTCGACACTGGCCCAGACACGCACGACCTACTTCTACACCCTGGCAACACCCGTTAACAACACCGCCTTCGTCTACGTTAAGAAGCAGCTTACCAACTCCCTGTTGTTCGAGAAGGTCCTGTCCCGCGTCGTCCGCGAAGACGGCAAGATCATCAAGCCGCAGAACGCCTGGGTCTCCAAGACGTGGAACAACACGTCGAAGATATGGGAGTACTTCCTGAACCTGTTCGACTTCCACGGCGAAGCGGACCGCGGCGCGCGGACCGACGTGCTTTACACCGTCGAGTTCGGCGACACGCCGCGCGAGAACCAGCCGCCGGTCATGGCCGACATCCCGGCACCCAGCTTCCCACCCGGCGAAACGCGCGGCTTCATGGTCACCGCCAGCGACCCGGACGGGACCCCGCCGGTCTTGGAGGTCGACATCCTGCCCGGCGGCGCGTCGTTCATTGACAACGGCAATGGCACGGGGGATTTCCTCTGGACGCCGGTCGCGTCGCAACGGGGTTCCTACTCGATCACCTTCACCGCCTATGACAGCCAGGACCGCAACCTCTCCGACTCCAAGACGGTCAACCTCAGCGTGCGCGATTCAGTCCCGTTCGTCGCCTTCGAAGTCGCCTCGTCACAAGTCAGCGAGGGCGAGCCCCTGTCGTACAAGCGCATCAAGGTCCTCGTCGACATGGACCATCCCGACACGATTGAGGTCCCCTACAGCGTCGGTACCGGTGGTACGGCAGTATTGACAGACGACTACACCCTCGACGCGCCCCAGACCCTGACGTTCGCGCCCGGCGACCGCGAAAAAGAGATCACCGTCCACCTGGTTAACGACACGCTGGACGAGAAGGACGAGACCGTCATCCTGACCCTGGGCACACCGACGCAAGGCAGCGCCGTACTCGGCACCCCGATCACTCACACCTGCACCATCGTCGACAACGACAACCCGCCGCCCGGGACGCTGCTGGTCGCCGCAGGCCTCGAGCACAACGAGATCATCCGGTTCGGCACGGACGGCAACTTCGCGTACAGCTTCACGGCCGGGGGCCAGCTCGATCGCCCGGGCGGCATGGCGTTCGGGCCGGACGGATATCTGTACGTCTGCAGCGCGGACGCCGGCAAGGTCCTGCGTTACAACGGCAACACGGGCGCGGTTGTGGACGTTTTCGCGCAGGTCACCGCACCGCGCGACCTGGCCTTTGGCCCGGATGGCGACCTGTACGTCTGCAGTTACGGAACGCAGGGCATCCTGAAGGTCGACTTCGGAACCAAGCTGGTCACGGCGTTCGCCTCAGACCCGCTGCTCGTGGACCCGACCGGGATCGCCCTGGGGCCGGACGGACTCTGGTACGTCTGCGTTACTGACGGCGTCCTGCGCTTCGATGCCACGACCGGCGCCCTGGTCGACACCTTCGCGACGCTGGACCACGCACAGGACCTGGCCTTTGGCCCGGATGGCCTGCTATACGTGACCTGTGCCGGCAGTACCCAGGCGGTCGTGCGGATCAACCCGCAGGGCCAAGTCCAGGTCTTCGCCGCCGATGCCACCGTCGAAGCCCCGACCGACCAGAGACTCGCGGAACCGCGCGGCCTGACCTTCGGCCCGGATGACAACCTCTACGTCTGCAGCGTCACCGCCGATGCCGTGATGCAGATCGACGGCACTGCCGGCACCGTCCTGGCGGAGTTCACCATCATGCCGCGCCGGGGTGACCTCGACCCGGTCGAACTCATCTTTGCCGATCTGCCGCCGGTCATCGACCAGCAACCGGCCGACGCCACCGCCACGGAAGGCGGCACCGCCGAATTCCGAGTCCTTGGCGGCGGCACCCCGGGCCTGTTCTACCAGTGGACCCGAAACGGCGAGGCCATCGACGGCGCCACCGGTCCGGTCCTGACCTTGGAGTCGGTGACCGCCGATGACAACAACTCGACCTACTTCTGTTTTGTCAGCAACTACAAGGCGCAGAGCCAGTCCGACACGGCCAGCCTCACCGTCCAAACCGCACCAACGGTCCAGTTCGCCACGAGTTCGAGCAGCGGCCAGGAAAGTGCGACATCCGCCGTGCTCCAAGTCAGTCTCACGCCGGCCTCTGACAGCGAGGCGACGGTGCACTACAGCGTCACCGGCGGCACGGCCAGCGGCAATGGCGTGGATTACACGCTGCCGGCCGGCACGCTCCACATCCCGGCTCACGCGACCTCGGCGCAAATCCCGTTCACCGTTGGGGACGACCTCCTGTCCGAATCCGACGAGACCATCACGGTGACGCTGAGTTCTCCTCTGAACGCAGTGCTCGGCGCCAACACCACGCACACGTACACGATCCTGGACAACGACGCGCCGGGCGGTGTCTCCGGCATCGTCTGGGACGACGCAGACACGCTCGGCGTGCAAGATGTCGGCGAACTCGGTCTGCCGACCATCGCCGTGCGTCTGCTCGAGTACGGCTCCGATGAAGTCCTCGCCTCCACCGCAACCGCGACCGATGGCACGTACAGCTTCGGCGACGTGCCGCCGGGAACGTACGTGATCGAGTTTGAACTCCCGCCCGAATCGGGCCGCATCTTCGCGCCTCAGGACCAGGGCGGGGACGACACCAAGGACAGCGATGCCAACCCCGCAAGCGGCCGCACCGGCCCGGTTGCCGTCACCACGGGCGGCACCGTCGAACACGTCGATGCCGGCATGCTCCCCGGCGCCACGATCGGTGATCTGGTCTGGCACGACGCGAACGCGGACGGCGTCCAGGACACGGGCGAGCTCGGCCTGGCCGATGTGACCGTCCGGCTGCTGGACGGCGCCGGCGCAACGCAACTGGCCGTAACCACCACAAACAGTGCAGGTCTGTATGCGTTCGAGGGTCTGTTGCCTGGCTCGTACATCGTCGAATTCGTTCTGGCGACCGGGCCGGCCTTTAGTCCGGTGGACCAAGGCGGCGACGACGCCAAGGACAGCGATGCCAACCCGACCACGGGCCGCACGGACGTCATCACCCTGGCCCACGGCGACACGGCGGACGAGTGGGACGCCGGCGTGATCCTCCAAGGCGTGGGCAGCATCGGCGACCTGGTCTGGAACGACGCGGACGGCAACGGCATTCAGAACAGCGAATCGGGCCAACCGGGCGTGACCGTCAACCTGCTGACCGACGCCGGCACGTTCGTCACCTCAACCACGACCGACAGCAGCGGTTACTACTCGTTCACCAGCATTCCCGCCGGCGCTTATATCGTCGAGTTCATCCCGTCGTCCGGCCAAGTCCTGGGCCTGCGCGGCCAGGGGACGGACAGTACTCTGGACAGTGACGCCAACCCGTTCACGGGCCGCACCCAAGTCATCCTCCTGGCCGGCGGCGCGGCGCGCACGGACATCGACGCGGCCATGGTCAGCCCCGCCAGCATCGGCGACAGCATCTGGAACGACCTGAACTACAACGGCATCCAGGACACCGGTGAGACCGCGCTCGCCGCGGCGGTAACCGTCACGCTCCGCGATGCGGCAACACTGAACGTCCTGTCGACCGTTCCCGCGTCTGCCGGCGCCTACTCGTTCGGCAGCCTGCCGCCCGGCGACTACGTGCTGCAGTTCACCGTGCCATCCGGGCACTTGATCAGCCCGAAGCACCAAGGCAGCGACACGGCCAAGGACAGCGATGCGAACCCCGCAACCACACGCACCGACACGATCCACCTGGCCGCCGGCCAGGCGCTGACAAGCATTGATGTCGGCATGGTTGCCGCCGGTACACTGGGCGGTTACGTCTGGCGCGACACCAACTACGACGGCATCCGGTTTGACGAATCGGTCGGGCCGGACGTCGAGGTCCGGCTCCTGGCCGCAGGCACGCTCGCCACCCTGGCAACACAGCGCACCGGGTCCGGCGGCGCCTACTCTTTCGCCAACCTCCCGCCCGGCGACTATGTGGTCGAGTTCGTGAAACCTTCCGGCTGGCTCATCAGCCCCAAGGACCAGGGCGGCAGTGACGCGGTCGACAGCGATGCGGACCCCGCAACCGGACGCACCGCGTCCGTGCACCTGACCGCGGGCCAGACGGTGAGCAACGTCGATGCCGGTATGGTGGAATCCGGCACCGTCGGCGACCTGGTCTGGCTCGATGCGGACGACGACGGAATCAAGGACACCGGCGAACCCGGGCTGGCCGGGGTCACCGTGTACCTTCTGAACAGCACGACCCTGCAGCGGCTCAGTACCGCCACCTCCGGCGCGAACGGCGCCTACACCTTCACCGCCGTGCCGCCCGGCCGCTACATCGTCGAGTTCACCAGCCTGCCCGGGTACGTCCTCAGCCCCAAGGACCAGGGCGGCGACGATACGCAGGACAGCGATGCGGACCCCGCAACCGGCCGCACCGCGGCGTTCGATCTCGCACCCGCGCAGGTCCTGGCCACCGTCGATGCCGGCATGGTCCAGGCCGGGTCGATCGGCAACCTGGTGTGGCGGGATGCCGACTACGACGGCATCCAGGACACGGGCGAGACCGGCGTCGCCGGCGTGACCGTGACGCTGCTGAAGGCCGGCACGTTCGAGGTCCTGCAGACGGCCGTCACCAGCGGACTGGGCGGCTACAGTTTCGCCAACCTAGGCCCAGGCAGCTACGTCGTCGAAGTCGTGCCGCCAACCGGTTACATCGTCTCGCCCGCCAACCAGGGCGCGGACGACAACAAGGACAGCGACGCCGACTCCGCGACCGGGCGCACCGCCGCCATCACACTCACGGCCGGTGCCACGCGCACCGACGTCGATGCCGGCTTGCTCGAGGGCGCGTCGATCGACGGCATGGTCTGGTTCGACAACGACCTCGACGGAATTCAGGACGCGGGCGAACTCGGCGTCACCGGCGCCACGGTCAACCTGCTTGACGCAACCGGCCAGACGATCCTGGCCACTCGCACCACGGCGACCGGCGGGACCTACCTCTTCGACCGGCTCGCACCGGGCACGTACCGGGTCGGGTTTGTCCCGGGCAGCGGCAACGTCTTCACGCTCGCCGACCGAGGCGAAAACGACGCGCTCGACAGCGATGCGGACCCCGCAACCGGCAAGACGGGATCGATGACCCTGGTCGCCGGGGCGCACCGCCAAGACGAGGACGCCGGCCTGGTCGCCACCGCGGCGATCGGCGACCTGGTTTGGCTGGACGTCAACAAGGACGGCATCCAGGACGCGGGTGAGTTCGGGGTCCTGGGTGTCCGCGTCCGACTCCTCGACGCGGCGGGCGCAGAGGAACTGGCCGCCGACACCACGGACGCTGACGGCCACTACGCGTTCGCGGGCCTGACTCCAGGCCAGAGCTACACCCTGGCTTTCGTCCTGCCGCCCGGCTACCAGTTCAGCCCCACCAACGCCACGGGCGAGGCGGCCGACAGCGATCCGGATCCGCAGACCGGCCGGGTGAACATCGCCGCCGGAGTGCTGCAGTTCGGCCAGACCCAGAACGACTGGGACGCGGGCATCTACTTCCGCAGCGAAGGCGCGGCCGAACCGTTCCTGCTCAAGGACATCATCGTCTCACTGCCCGCCTCGGATCCCGACCAGTTCACCTGGGTCAGCGGCACCATCTACTTCACGGCCGACGACGGCGCCAGCGGCCGCGAACTGTGGAAGAGCGACGGCACTGAAATCGGCACCGTCATGGTCAAGGACATCAACCCTGGCAGCCCCGGCGCCAACCCGACCGAACTGACCGCGTTCAACGGCCGTCTCTTCTTCGCCGCCGACGACGGCGTCAACGGCCGCGAACTCTGGAAGACCGACGGCACCGAGGCCGGGACGGTCCTGGTGAAGAACATCAACACCGCGGGGGACTCGACACCGACCGGCCTGACGGTGGTGGGCGGCACACTGTTCTTCGCCGCCAATGACGGCGCGACCGGAAATGAACTGTGGAACAGCGATGGAACCGAGGCCGGGACGGCCCTGGTCAAGGACATCCTCAGCGGTGCCGGCGGCTCGAACCCCGAGTCTCTGGTGGCATTCAATGGTCAGCTTGTCTTCACGGCCGACGACGGCAGCACCGGCCGCGAACTGTGGCGAAGCGACGGCACCGAAGGTAATACCGTTCAAGTCGCCGACATCAACGGTTCGGCGTCTTCGTCACCCGCGGAACTGACGGCGGTCGGCAGCCTGCTGTTCTTTGCCGCCGACGACGGCACGACCGGCGCCGAACTGTGGAAGTATGACCCGGCAACCCGCGGCGTCAGTCTCGTCAAGGACATCCATACCGACGGGGCCTCGGCGCCCGCGGAACTGACCGCCTTCAACGGACAACTCTTCTTCTCCGCCGACGATGGCAGCACCGGCCGTGAACTGTGGACGAGCGACGGCACCGAAGGCAATACAGCCCTGGTTCAGGACATCAACCCGGGCGGCGACGCGACCCCGCAGCACCTCACCCCGGTCGGCAGCACTCTGTACTTCAGTGCCACCGATGGCATCAACGGAACTGAACTGTGGAAGAGCGACGGCACGAGCGCTGGGACGGCCCAGGTGGCCGACATCTGGGACAGCGGTTCGTCGTCACCGGCCGACCTCGCCGCCGTGAACGGCGTCCTGTTCTTCTCCGCCTATTCCTCCACCACCGGCCGCGAGCTCTGGCGCACGGACGGCCTCAGCCGCGGCACCACGGTCATGGACCTCTACCCCGGAACCGACGCCTCGGACCCACTGCAACTCGCCAACGTCGGCGGACACCTGCTGTTCAGTGCCGACGACGGGACGCACGGGCGCGAGCCGTGGATGCTGGCAGGGGGCCCGGCGAGCATCGGCGGCTTCGTCTGGGAGGACGCCAACGGCGATGGACTCGCCAGCGGGGACAGTTTCCTGCAGGACGTAACCGTCGAACTGTTCGACGCGTCAGGCCAAAACCTGATCGACTCCAAAATTACCGATTGGCAGGGCACCTTCCTCTTCTCCGGACTGCCGGCCGGCGACTACCGCGTCCGGTTCGTCCTGGCTGATGACCACTTGTTCAGTCCCAACGACAACGACAGTACCGCGGACCCGGTGACCGGACTGACCAACGTGCTCCCGCTCATGGCTGACGAGAACCGCACCGACGTCAACACCGGCATGGTTCCCGGCGCCATGATCAACGGCCTGGCGTGGGACGACATCGACTACGACGGCGTCTGGAGTGAGGAGAGCGGCCTGCCGGGCGTGACCGTCAACCTGCTGAATTCGGACGGACTGCCGTTGGTACCCGCGCGCTCGGTTCAGACCGACACCGGCGGGAATTATGCCTTCTCCGGCCTACCCGCCGGCGACTATATCGTGCAGTTCGTATTGCCAACCGGGTACGCGTTCTCGCCTGCCGGCCAGGACAGCGATGCGGACTCCGCAACCGGCCGCGCGTCGGTCACCGTCGCCGCCGGACAGACGGGCACCGCCAATGCCGGCCTGGTCCAGACCGGGTCGATCGGCGACCGGGTTTGGAACGACGTGAACCTGAACGGCGCGCAGGACGTCACCGAATCCGGCTTGGCGGGCGTAACCGTCAACCTGCTCGACGGCGCCGGGCTGCCGTTCGAGCCGGCCATATCAACCACCACCGACACCAGCGGCGCGTACGCCTTCGCCGGACTGGTTCCGGGCAGCTACGTGGTCGAATTCGTGCTGCCGAACGGACTGGTGCGCAGTCCGCAAAACGCCTCAGGCGACGGCGCGACGGACAGCGATGCGGGCACGGACGGCAAGACCGCCGCCGTTGCCCTCGCCGCAGCGCAACTCAAGACCGACGTGGATGCCGGCATGACCGGCACGGCCACCGTCAGCGGCATGGCCTGGTATGACGCCAACTACAACGGACTTAACGCCGTGCCCGCCACCGAGTCCGCCCAACCGGGCGTCACCGTGAGGCTCCTGGACAGCGGGGACCAGCCGGTCGCCTCGGACGTCGTGACCGATGCTCAGGGCCTTTACACCTTTACCGGCGTGGTTCCAGGCGCCTACAGCATCGAGTTCGTCCCGCTGACGGACCACCTCTTCGGCCCGGCGGACCAGGGCGCCGACGACACCAAGGACAGCGACGTCGACCCGGTCTCGCACCGCACGCCTCTGTTCACCCTGATCGGCTATCAGACCCTTGGCAACGTCGATGCGGGTCTGGTCCACACCGCCGCCATCGGTGGCATGGTCTGGAACGACATCAATCAGAACGGCCTGCAGGACGGCGGTGCTGAGGGCGGGATCGCCAATGTCTCCGTGGCACTCTTCAAGGCTGACGGGACTCCGCGCGGCGGCGTTACCACCGTCACGGACGGAGTTTACTCGTTCGGCGGCCTCGAACCGGGAACGTACTACGTCGAATTCAGCCTGCCGGCAGACCTGATCTTCACCGCCAACGACGTGGGCGTCAACGACCTGATCGACAGCGACGCCGACCCGACCACCGGCCGCACCGGCATGATCACGGTCGCCGGCGGCGCCACCCGCACGGACATTGACGCCGGGAGCATCGGCAGCGGCAGTATCGGCGACCTGGTCTGGAACGACCGCAACTTCAACGGCACCCAGGACGCCGGCGAACCGGGCGTGTCCGGCGTGCTGGTCCGGCTCCTGAACGGCGATGACCTCTCGGAAATCGACACCGTCTGGACTGCCTCTGACGGACACTACGTCTTCCCGGACGTGCCCGCAGGCACCTATGTCCTTGCTTTCGAACTGCCGGACGGATACCAGTTTGCGCCGCAGAACCAGGGCGCGAATGTCGGCGCGGACAGCAACGCGGATCCGCAGACCGGGCGCACGGCGACCGTCAGCCTCGCGACCGGGGTGATTCTCACCGACATCGATGCCGGCATGACACAAATCCTTGTTGACCTCGGCGATGCCATCGCAGACCTGGGCGGGACGGACAACCGCGCGACGGCGATCAGCGACTCGGGTGCGGTGGCCGGGTTCTTCCGCAAATCTGCCGACGGCTCCGTGCGCGCGTTCCTCGTGGACGGCGGCAGCGCCCGTGATCTCACCGGCGCCTGGGCCATGGCGACCGGCGTGGCGGAAATCGGCGGCAACACGACAGCCGTCGGGCACTCCCTGGCGGGCAAGCCGCGCGCCTTCATGACGGACGGGGCGCGGTCCGTGACCGACCTGGCCGCGTTCGCGGGCGGCGGTAGTATGACGATGGCCAACGCCATCAGCACGGCTGGCCACATCGCCGGGGCCGCGGAGTCCGCAGCCGGTCGACTCCACGCCTGCCTGTGGAGCGCGGCAACGCCCACGTCGTCGCCCACGGACCTGGGCACGCTCGGAGGCAACTCGAGCCAGGCGTATGCCGTCAATGCCAGTGGCCAGGTGGCGGGCGATGCTCAGACCAACGACGGCAGGTGGCACGCGTTCCGCCGCCAGTCCAGCGCCCTGGAGGACATCGACACGCTCAACAGCCCGGCGAGCCACGCCCGCGGCATCAATGCCGACGGACGCGTGGTCGGTTACCTCTACGACACCGCCGGCATGCAGCAGGCGTTCCTGTTCAATGGCAGCGCCATGGTCATCCTGCCCGGACTGGGCGGCGGCACGTCCGCCGCCATGGGGATCGACAATTCCGGCCGGATCGTCGGCTGGGCCACGACCGCCAGCGGCGACATCCACGCCGCGCTCTGGACCGCGGACGGCGTCTATGACCTGAACCGCCTCGTGCCGTCCGGCAGCGACTGGGTCTTCGAGTCTGCCACGGCCATCAACGGTGTCGGACAGATCGTCGGGTACGGCTACATCGAGGGCCTCCGCCAGACAACGGAACGCCAAGCGTTCCTGCTGACCCTGCCGGCAGCAAACCTCGACCCGACCGTCAGCATCCGCACGCCCGTGACCGGGGCGGTCTTTGCCGTGGGCGACAGCGTAACGGTCACGGCCAATGCGATCGACATCGACGGCGAAGTGGCCAGTGTCCAGTTCTTCGACGGTGTTTCGTCCATCGGCTCGGTCACCTCTTACCCCTACACCATCACCTGGTCCAGCTTGACCGCCGGAGTGCATAACCTTACCGCCAACGTCGTGGCACGCGACGGCCGCTCGGCAAGCTCCACGGCCGTCCCAGTCACCATCGCCTCTGGACTGGTGGCGAACGCCGACGCCTATGCGGTGGACCAGTTCGCAACACTGACCGTGCCGGCTCAAGGCGTGCTGGCGAACGACGTCGCCACCGGCTCGCCCAACGCTGAACGGGTAACCGCGCCCGCACACGGCACGCTGTCGCTGCAGGCGGACGGCAGTTTCACTTACACGCCGGCGCCGCGGTTCTCCGGCACGGACACCTTCACCTACCGCGTCGTGTCCGGCCAACTCCGGTCCGCACCGGCCACCGTGACGCTCACCGTCAACCGCGTCCAAGTCACGTTCGCGCTGAATCTGGCGGCCGGCTGGACCCTGATCTCCATCCCCATCGAGCCGGTTGACGGTTCCCTCGCCGCCGTCCTGCAGGGGCATCAGACCGGAGTGGTCTGGGAGTGGCAGGGGACCGGTTACAGCGTAGCCACGAACATTCTGCCGAAGGGCGCCTACTGGGTCTACAATGCCGGCGACGCGGTCGTCATCACGGTGGTCGGCTTCACCGTGACCGACCCCACGCGCCCCGTGAATACAGGCTGGAACCTCATCGCCCCCGTGGCAGCCCCGAGCACACCTGTGGCCAACCCGCCCGTGTATCTGCCGGTGCAACCGGAGTGGCTGCGTGCGCCGGAGGGCCTGTTCGCGCCGCCGTTGTACGGCTGGGGCACGGACGGGGCCTACGAGGGCGTACGCGAGATGAACTGTGGCGGCGGCTACTGGCTCAACGCCAAGACCAACGCTAACCTCTCCATGGCCGAGGAGTAGCGCCACGCCGCGACGCGCGGCACCCAGAGGTCAACGCCAATGCCCTACAACTCAAGTCAGAACGGGGAACGGCTCCAGGCTCGTAGCTCCGCGTTTACGCGGTCCGGATTGCGTGTGGCAACGGAAAAGGGGACCGCCCGCACAACTCGCATGGGCAGTACGCCTTCCTTAGAGTGGTGGTCTGATTCGGGGACAACACGGCAACAGAGGTTAGACGGAGACAAACGAACCGTGACTCAAACACCTCGCATCGGCATTCCCGCTTGGGTAGGCGTCGTCCTGGTACTCACGCTGCAACTGGGGTTCGGCCTTTGTGCCGCGGAACCCGAGGTGATCGGCACCGTCGTCGCCATGCGTGGCGACGTAAAGGCGATTCACCCCGACAAGGGCGAACGTCAACTGGCGATGAAGGGCCAGGTCTTCCTGCGCGATACGATCAAGACGGGGGACCGTGGTCGTGTCCAAGTCAGTTTCGAGGATGAAACCATCATCAGCCTCGGGCGCAGTTCCGAGATGACCATTGCCGAGTACAAGTTCGACCCGTCCAAGGAACAGGGCGCCATGGTCACCCACGTCAAGGAGGGTGTATTCCGGGTCATGGGCGGTGCCATCACCAAGCTGGCGCCGCAGGAGTTCAAGACCACGACGGGCACGGCCACCATCGGCATCCGCGGTTCGTTCTACGCCGGCCGCCTGACCGTGAACCGGCTCGAGGTCGTCTTCATCGGCGGCCGCGGCATCAGCGTCTGGAATCAGGCGGGAACCGTGGACATCACCACGCCGGGGTACGGCACCGTCGTCGCAGACCCGAACAGCGGCCCGGAAGCGCCACGCCAGTACTCCGTCCTCGAACTCCACGACCTGCTCGGCGCCCTGAACGGCAACGGCGCGCGACTGGGCGAAGAGGTCCCTGACCTCCCCGGCCAGGACGAGGAAAGACGGCACCGGCCCGAGAACGACAACATTCACGACCTTCTGGATCACGTCGACGACATAGACGCGCACGGCAAGCAACACGGGCACGGGCACGGCCAAGGTGGTGGTGACACCCTTCCGCCGCCCGGCGGAACCCCGCCCGGCGGCAGCCTCGCCATGACCGGGTCTTACCTCGGCGTGCTCCAGGGGCCCGTCGGCCGCCAGGGCCGTGGCACCGGCGACGAGTGGTGGTACGGCGTCGCATCGGGGACCGCTACGGACGGCGCGGTCACGGGGCAGGCGCAAGCGTTCGATGCCGAACTGAACACGCAAACCATCCCGCTCAATTTGACGACGGTTCCGGCCAACCCCGGCGGGTCCTACACCGGCACGGCCAGCGGCACCCCCCGCGCCCACGCCATCGTGCTCGGCGGAGAGACGAAGAACATACTCCCCGGCAGCGTCATCGGCGACAACCTCGGCGAGTGCGCGCTGTCCATTGCCAGCAATGTCCCTCTCACGATCGGCGGCCAACCGTACTCGTTCTCCGAACTGTACTTCTTCGGGACAGCACCGTACCTGCTGCCCACGCAAGGCCTGGCCGACTACTCGGGTGTCGGCCTGCTGGGGCTCGACGTCGGAACGGGTCTTGAAGCGCTTTCCCTCGACACCAATGCCCAGGTCAACTTCGCCACCGGCAAAGTCATCGGCGCCTGCGAAGACCCCGGCGACACAGGGACCCTGCTGTTCTTCTACGGCGATGTCGACGGCGATGACGGGGCGCTGACAAACCTCCGCATTCTCGGCCAGATGTCCACGCCCGGCACACAACCGACGGCGCCGCTCGTCATCGACGGAAACAGTGCGTCCGGCAGTCTGTACGGCAGCGTCCTGCAAGGCCTGGGCCTGGCCGCTGACACCAGCGTGCTCGACGCGACCGGCTACTCGACGGTGGGCTCGCTTCAGCTCAGCACCGGCATGTTCAAGACAGGCTCCACGGCTGCCAGTCCGACCGGGACGGCGGAGTTGTCCGGGTTCGCCGTCGGTTGCGCCGCCGACGTCTCGGGCAGCGGCGAGCCGGTCTTCCTGCGCAACACCGACGCCGCCGATTTCGGCCTGACGCTGAACCGTGAGTCAGGCGCCGTCACCGGCACTGCCACACTCACGTCTCCGGACGACGCCAAGACGCTGAGCACACCGATCGGCGACAACGGCTCAGCCTATGTCCACGACCGCATGTTCATTGCCGAACTCGGGACCGGCGGCGGTGCGATCACCCCACGGTCCGAGAGAAGCTTGAGCATTGATTCGGCCGGCAGCTTCCTGGTGACCGGCGCGCCGGAGCAGACGGCAGACCCGCAGCCGTCCGAATGGCTGACCTGGGGTTACTGGACGGCAAATTATTCCGACTCCTCCGCGGAGGCGAACTACCGCGTGCAGATCCCCGCCGGCTACTGGGTCGCGGGGGAACTGACGCCGACCAGCGTCATCGATGCACAGCGGGCCAGCTACGCGACGGGAACCTATGAGGGCTGGGCGCGCTGCACCGAGGTCGCCTCCGACGGGGCACTCAGGTCCGCCGTGGGCACGTCCGCCTGGACCGTCTTCTTCGGTCCTGGCACGCTCAACGGCAACATGGCATTCCCCGAGCTGAACGTCGAGATGGCCGCCAGCGCAAACCTCAACGCCCTGAACCGCGGCTACACCGGCAGCATCACGTCGGTGAGCGCCTTGGGCGGCAGGACCGGCGCCCCTCCGGCCGGCAGCACCCTGCAGGGCGACTTCTACGGGCCGAACGCCAACGCCACGGCCGGCACGTTCTCCGCGGATATGGGGACGGGCAGCACGAAGTACGTCGGCGCCTTCACCGCGAACAGCACCGGCGCGCCCTGACGGCGGCGGGCAATCGACTGCAATCGAACGCTATCGACGGCTCCCGACCGCAATCGACTGCTGCCGGAGCGACCTGCCGTACCCTACCGCAGCGACAAACGCTTGTAGCGGTTGCGGCGCTGCAGCAGCCGTTCGCCGTCGGCGCTGCCGTCGCCGCCAACACCCAGCACCTGCTCCTCGTACGCCTTGAAGTTGCCCTCGAACCAGCGCACCCGCCCGCCGCCATCGAACAGCAGCAGGTGCGTGCAGATGCGGTCGAGGAAGAACCGGTCGTGGCTGATGACCAGGGCGCAACCGGGGAAGTCGATCAGGGCTTCTTCCAGCACCCGCATGGTGTTCACGTCCAGGTCGTTGGTCGGCTCATCGAGCAGGATCAGGTTGCCGCCGCGCCGCAGCAGTTTGGCCAGGTGCACGCGGTTGCGCTCGCCGCCCGAGAGTTGGCTGACCGGCTTCTGCTGCTGCGGACCGCGGAAGTTGAAGCGCGCCACGTACGCCCGCGAATTCACGGTGCGGTCGCCGAGCGGCAGTTCGTCTTCGCCACCGGTGATCTCAGTAAACACCGTGTTCTCATCATGCAGCGTGTCCCGGTTCTGGTCCACGTACGAGAGAACCACCGTGCTGCCCAGATCAAGCGCGCCGGCGTCGGGTTTCTCCTCGCCGACGATCATGCGGAACAGCGTCGTCTTGCCCGTGCCGTTGGGCCCCACCACGCCGACAATCGCGCCGCGCGGCAACGAGAACGAGCAATCCTTGAGCAGCACCAGGTCGCCATAGCCCTTGCACAGCCCTTTGGTGACCAGGACCTTGTCGCCCAGGCGCGGCCCGGGCGGGATCTGGATCGATACGTCGTCCTTGCGCACCTCGAAACGTTGTGACGCCAATTCCTCGTAGCGCTCGATGCGTGCCCGGCTCTTCTTGATCTGGCCCTTGGGCGAGCTGCGGATCCACTCCATCTCGCGCGACAGGACCTTCTGCCGTTGCGACTCGGACTTCTCGACCCGGCGCAGCACTTCCAGTTTCTGCTCCAGCCACGACGAGTAGTTGCCTTCGTACGGGATACCGCGACCGTTCTCGAGTTCCAGGATCCACTTCGTGATATTGTCCAGGAAATAGCGGTCGTGCGTCGCGATGATGACCGTGCCGTGGTAGTCGCGCAGCGCGGCCTCGAGCCAGGCCACCGTCTCGGCGTCGAGATGGTTGGTCGGCTCATCGAGCAGCAGCAGGTCGGGGCGCTCCAGCAGCACCTTGCACAGCGCGACGCGACGCCGTTCACCGCCGGACAGCACATCGACGAGCGTATCATCCGGCGGCAGCACCAGGGCGTTGGCGGCAATGTCGAGGAGCCGGTCGATCTCCCAGCCGTCCGACGCTTCGATCTGCTCCTGCACCTCGGACATCTCGTTCATCAACCGGTCCTTGTTCGCCTGGGGCATGTCATCGCCCAGCTTGCCGGTGATCTCGTCGTAGCGGTTGATCAGCGCGTGCATGGGCGCCATGGCTTCGGCCAGGCACTCGCGCACCGTGCGGCCAGGCGTGAGCCGCGGCTCCTGCGGCACGAACCCGACACGCATCCCCCGGGTGAGCTGCGCGTCGCCGTGGAACTCAGTGTCCACGCCCGCCATGATCCGCAGCAGCGAGGACTTTCCCGCGCCGTTCTCGCCGACAATCCCGATCTTCGCGCCGTAGTAGAACGACAGGTTGATCCCCTCAAGGACCGTCTTGCCGTCGTAGGCCTTGCAGACATCGCGCATCGTAAAAATGAAATGCGGTGGCATCGCTGTACTCCCGGGCCGGCCTTGGTGTGAATACAAACGTCGCTCGCCGGCAAGGGGAAGAATGTAACATCGACGGCGGCAAGCTCAAGATGGACACGGGGTTTGCCAGGGCGTAGTTCGCGGCGGAACGCGCGCGGTACGACTCGGGATCCGTGCCCCGACCAGGCGCCACGCCGGCGCGGGTGACGCCGGTCGGCTACGTGCCATCGGGGGATGAGATTCACTTGGCCGGCAACCCGAAACCAGGGAGTAATGCGTCAGCGCCCCCCGGCCGGCGGACCGGCCGATCATGGGTTGGTGTTACTCGCGCCGGTTCGCGCCGCCGCGGGTCTTGCGCCCGCGGGGCGACGATGGGGGGAAAGAGGGCGGACAGCCCGCCCCTTTTCCCCCCATCGT
>MHBL01000164.1 GCA_001803235.1 Lentisphaerae bacterium RIFOXYA12_64_32 | reverse complement strand
ACCATTGCGCGTAATTGCGGGGTGACTTCTGGCGACCGAGCACTAGTGCCCCCGGGCGCAAATAACGGCCTGTTGGCCGGGCAGAGGGTCGATGAGAATCCGTCGGCAGGCTCAGAAGGCGATGCCGAAACGATCCCGGTCGGCCTGTGCGGCGGCGCGAACCCGGCACGAGAGACTGGCGCCGATGGCCGGACGGCCAGGCGGCTAGCGCGCGCTAGCCCATTGTCAGGGCTGTTTCAAGATTTGGCGCCGCGTCTCGGAAGGCCACGCCTCCGCGCACACCTGGTAGGGGCGGCCTGTCCTCAGGCCGCCCCCCCGGCGTGGGGACACGCCGGGGGTACTCGCTGCACGCGGCGGTCACGAATCTTGAAACAGCCCTGGCCCATTGTCGCTGGGTGTGGCGTGTCGCATCCCTGGCCGCTATATTGGGTCGGCATGGATGCTCCACAGCAACAGGACACCACTCCGAGCAAGACGCTGATGCTGTCGGCGATGATGCTCAACTCGTTCTGGCAGCGAACCCGCGCGCGTTTCCCCGATCTGTCGTCCTCCGAGATCGAAGAGGAGATGTACCGCGCCCTGCATCGGATGGAGACGGCCGAGAAGCGATTGGGAAGAGGTTGGCTGCAATGCCTACGGAAGCGTTCTCACCCGATCGTCTGGTAAAGGCGCTCCAGCAAGTGCTCGCTATCTGCCGGGCGCACGGCATTGAGCCGATCCTCATCGGCGGCATGGCGCTGGATGCGTATACCGCAAGCCGGGCGACCATGGACATCGATCTGCTGGCTGATTGTCCACCGGAATGTTTGGGGGTTCTGCGTGCGGACATTGTCGCAGCCGGCGGACGTGTCGAAGACAGCGGCGGAACCCGGATGCTTCGCGCCTACGTCGACGGCATTCAGGTCGACCTCCTGCGCGCCTGGGACGCGGAGGCCAGAGGGATGCTGGCCCGGGCCGAGTCGCGTCAATGCCTCGGCATCGAACTGCGGGTCCCGTCCCTGATCGACTTCGTCGTAAACAAGCTCCGAACGGGGCGCCCGCGCGACGTCGACGACGCCATTCGTCTCGTTGAGAACAACCGTGACGAACTGGACTTGCCGGCTCTGGAAGGTGAGGTACGGCGCCTGCTGCTGCACGATGAGTGGCAGATCCTGCGGGAAGCCCTCGACATCTAGCGCGACCTCGTTGCAGAAGCCCAAGAGCCGCGTACAACGCGGCCATTACAGCAATAAACGCAAGCTCAGGATCGGCTGTAGTGTCGGCCTTGTGGGCCGATCCCCGAACGCGGGTCGACGTCCCACCGCACCTGGCAAGGGCCGAACCGGCGCGCACGGGGCCGGTCCGCCACGTGCTTACGGAGCGACCGGTTGGAGGGTGATGGGTTCGCCGGTTGGCATTGCGGCGTACAGCACGACACCGTTGGACACCGTGGCGATCGCGGTCGCGGTCTGAGTGCCCTGCGTGATCCGGCACTGCTGCCAGTCGGCCGGCACCCGGGTGATCAGGGTCAGCGGTGCGTCGTAGAGCTTCGGGTCGGCCTTGCACGTCAGCGACACCTTGACCTGTCGTGCGGTGGCCTCGGACGTCTTCACCTCGGCGCCGTCGCGCTCGGTCGCGTACTTGTGCGAGGAGATGTGGTCGGTAACCCACACCTGGTCCTGCTTCGACACCAGGTAGTCAAGGAGTTCGACGAAATCCGGGAGCGCCGGCGCCCCGGAACGCCGGGGCCTTGAGCATGGCCGTGCCACGTGCGCACGCTGGCTGCGCGAGCATGGGCCGGACCCGGCGGTCGACGAGTGGGCCGCCATCCTGCGCGGGCCGTGGACCGATGTGCGCGGCGTTGCAGCAGGCAATTACAAATAGCAGGACCCGCCCCCCCCGGCTTCCCTACACGGCGACGGCAGCGGCGGCAGGTCGCACGCTGCGAGCCGCCTGGATCCGGTGCAAGGCCTGATCGTCGAAAAGGCGGGCGCCGCAGGCGCCGCACTTCAGATGGCGCAAGCCTCGCACCAAGAGGCCATCAGCAAGACGGCAATTCCCCACGACGGTCCGCAACCGAACCGCGCCACATTCTGGACAGGGCAGGGGTTCAGACGTCGGTGCTGCTTTTCGACGAGATGAGGACATAGAACAACTCGACCCCTTCCCTCGTGAGCATCTTGCCCTTGGTGTAGATGTCGAGCCCATCGAATGTCAGTCCTTTGATGATGTACAGCGACTCGGGTTGACCGCTTGCCGGATTGCGAGACCGAACCGTCTTGAAGACCGAAGGGGCGTTGAGTATCGACTCGTAGACCATCTCAGGAGTCAAACGGTCGACCGTCATCTCGCTCTCCGCTTTCTCCGTGAAGAGCACACGACGAGCTATCACAAGTCGCTTGATGCGTACCAGAGTGTCCATCTCGTTATGTCACCACAACATTGTACGACGCCGGCGGGCCGATGTCAATATACACAGCGCCGGTCCTCTTCCGGAGTTCGTGCCCGTCCGGAGAGCAGGAACACCAGCGGCGGTCACGGAGAACACCCTGAACGGTGAGGTCCTGAGGCTACGGCGCCGGCCGCGCCAGGGCCGTCCGAAACGCCCGCGGGGTCTGTCCAAGGTGGCGACGGAACTGACGGCAGAGATAGAACGCCGAGCCGAACCCGCACTGGGTGGCAATCGCCTTCACGGACAGCTCGGTCTGGGTCAGCAGTTCGCACGCACGCCGCAACTGCAGGCTGCGCATGTACACTTTGGGTGCCACGCCAACGGTTTCTTTGAACAGCGAGTGGAACCGGGCGGGGGACAGGCTCACCAGTGCGGCCAGTTCGGTGCATGACACGTGCTTCGTCGGATCCTGGCGGATCCGGGCCAGGGCCGGCTCGAGCCGTGCCAGTGCGGGGACCGGTACGGCGACGTCCTTGACGTCGGCGTACTCCATGGCCACCCGCAGCACGCGGAACCCGAGTTCTTGAATCCCCGCGATTGCCTCGATCCGCGCTCCGGCACCCGTGAACAACCGCAGCATCTCGGCCACTGCCGGCGCGATTCGCGCCCCCGCCGCAACCGGCAGCACGGGCGGGATCCGGGCCCGGGCGATCACGTCCAGCCCGGAGAGCCACAGGGACTGCGCCAGCGGCGACGCGAGAGGGAGGCAGGCGCAAATGAAGATCGACCACCTGAGCCTGCAAAGCGTGGATCGCCCGTATGACGACAGTCCGCACACGTTCACCCGGAAGATCACGCCGGGGCGACGCTTGCCGGGGACATCGTGGCCGGCTATCTTGGGGCGCCGGGGAATGGGTACGGAATAAGGACGCGAAATGCGCGGCAACGAGTCGCACTCGCGACCGTTCGGGCAGGGGCAGACAAAGAGTGGGAGACGAAGAGTGAGAGACAAAGATGGGGAGACGAAGATCGAAGAACGCCCCCCCCACTCTTCGTCTCTCACTCTTTGTCTCTCGGTCTTTGTCTCCGGTCTTTGTCTCTCGGTCTTTGTCTCTCGGTCTTTGTCTCCGGTCTTTGTCTCCGGTCTTTGTCTTTTGTTTGAGAGGAGGACGACATGAAGAGCCCAGCCACGTTCCTGGTCATTGGCAGCTTGTGCGCCGGCCTGCAGGCCGGCGCCGCACCGGCTGTGTTCCACGTCTCTGACCCGGTCGGACCGGACGAGACGGTGATCGCGCACGGTGACGGGCTCGCGGCCGCGACCACCGTTGAGATCGCGCGACTCGGCGACTCGGCGCGCGAGGTGGCCATGCCGAAGAAGACCGAGCGCGCCGAGGCGCTGCAGCCGAACGCGACGTCGGTCAAGTTCACGGTGCCGGCATCGCTCAAGCCGGGGCTGTTCGTGTTCCGCGTCGTCACTGCGGGCGGCGCGTCCGCGCCCGTGCTGCTGAACCGGCCACAAGCGTGGTGGCTTCAGGGCGATCTCGGCCATGACGCGTCGCCTGGCGGTTCGGTCCGCGTCTTCGGCAAGTGCCTGGCCATGCCGGGCGGCAAAGCGCCGCGGCTCGAGCTGACTGGCCCGAAACGCAAGACTATCGAGGCGACCGGCACCGATGGGTATGCACTCTCCGCAGTCCTGCCCAAGGACCTGCCGCCCGGCCAGTACGAGGTCCGCGTCCACAACGGTTGCGGCGGTGACCCGGGCTGGTCCGCTCCTCTGCAATTGACGGTGCGGACTCCGCAACTCTGGCCGGACAAGGTCTTCAGCGTCACAGATTTCGGCGCCACCGGCGACGGGACCAAGGACGAGACGGCTGGCGTCCAGGCGGCGCTGAACGCGGCCGGCGCGAAGGGCGGCGGCATCGTGTTCCTGCCCCGGGGCCGCTACCAGGTCAATGAGACCCTGACCGTGCCGCGCTTCACCGTGCTGCGCGGCGAACGCACCGACCTGGTCTGCCTGCTGTGGCCGGACTCGGAGACGCCGATCGAGGCGCTGGTGCGCGGCACGAACTCGTTTGCCATCGAGGACGTCACGCTGTACAGCAGCCACTACGTGCATGGCATTGTCGGTGACCTTGGCAATCAGCCGGAGTCCGGGAACGTGCGCCTGCTCCGAGTCCGCACACGCCTGGACCGGTACCGCGGGCACCTGAAACCCGAGGAAGTGGACAAGCGTTTCCGCGACACGGCGCGCCAGCAGCAGGGCGACACGGTGCGTGTCGGCGGCGACAACATCGAGATCGCCGGGTGCGACCTGTACGGCAGCGGCCGCGCCCTGTTCCTCAGCCGCACGCGCAGCGGCCGTGTGACCGACAATACGCTCTACAACGGCCGCAACGGCTGGTACTGCATCTCGGGCAGCGACGGCCTGATCTTCGAGAACAACCGCATTATCGGCGCCGATCTGATGGCCACCGGCGGCGGCATCAACACGCTGGATGGGTCCTCGTTTTCGCAAAACGTCTTCTATGCCCGGAACCAGCTCAGCCTCATGCACGGCCATGACCGCGAAGCCATGACCTCGGACGCCGGCGGCGGTGCGTACCTGGGCAAGGCCACACTGGCTACGCCAACCACTCTGACCCTGACCGACGAACCGCTCCTGGGCGGCCGCAACTGGGCCGGGGCCGGCGTCTACATCATGGACGGCAAGGGCAAGTTCCAGTCCCGGCGCGTGATCAAGGCCGCCGAGCGCACGGTCGAGATTGACCGGCCCTGGGACGTACCCCCGGACGACACGTCGGTGTTCAGTTTCACCATGCGCCAGGAGCACTACCTGGTCGTGGGCAACACGTTTTCCGACGCCGGGATTGCGGTGCAGTTCTACGGTGTCTCGATCGAGCACATCATTGCCGGGAACCGTTGCGCGCGTGCCGGCGGCTACCAGAACATCGGCAAGCTCTACAGCGGCCGCTACGACCGACCGCCGGAGAAGAACTTTGGGCACCAGCCCTCGTGGTTCTGCCAGTTCTTCGACAACGAGATCACGGAAGGCAACATCTACCGCAGTGGCGCGAACAACTCCATCCTCTCCGGCGACTCGGTGATCGGCGTGTTCGGCTGGCCGCCGAAGAAGGACTGGCCGTGGCCCTACAACGCCGGTACCGTGGTGCGCCGCAACCTGCTGCGTAACAATGCCTGCGTCCGTGTCGGCGGCAGCGACAGCGCCCTGCCGACCGCGGTCGACGTCGTCGTCGAGAACAATCAGATCGCCAACGCGGAAATGGGAATCCAGCTCGACCTGGCCACGGCCGGAGTCCTGATCCGCGCGAACCGATTCGAAAGTGTCGGCACGCCGCTCGCCGGGCCGGGCTTGGCGGCGGCGTGGGTCGCGCCGGCGCAGCGCGTCGAGGCCGAACGCAGCCGCTGCCGCATGCTGGCGCTCGATGCCGGTGTCACGGATGACCCGAGCGCCTGGCCCGAGGTGGCCGAGGCGTTTGTGCGCCTGGCCGCTGCGACCACCCCGGCGGACACCGCCAAAACGACCGCAGCCGCCCTCCAGGCCGTGCTCGTTCGCGTCGCCGTGGCCCGGCCCGAGTTCGCGCTGCGTGCGCTCGGCGCCCGGCTCGGCCTACGCCTCGCGGTCGCGCCGGAAAGCACGCTCCCGCAAGTCCTGCAGTCGGGCAAGGGCGGCCCCGCCAACCTGGTCCTGGCCCTGACGTCGGCCAACGCAACGCCGTGGAACGTGAAGGCCGCCGCGACGTGGCCAACGGGTTGGACGTCGGCCGGCGAGGCCACGGCGCAACCCCTTGGGACCGGCACGAAGATCACGCTGCCCGTCTCGGTCCCGGCCGGAGCGTGGGGGCGCTGCGAACTGCCGGTCACGGTGACGCTGTGCCTGCCCGGCCGCGACATGCCGCTTACGGACCGAGTCGATGTCGGCAGCGCGTTCATCCGCGACTGGATGGTCGCCGGGCCGTTCCCGAACCGGACCAAGTACCCGCTCGACCTGACGCTGTACCCGCCCGACGACGGCGTGGACCTGGCCGCCGAGTACGACGGCGCCGCGGGCAAGGTGCGTTGGCAGCCGGTGCACCGGTCCGACAACTGGCTCGACCTCGCGGCGCAGTTCAAGACCAAGGGCCCGGGCGTTGCCTACGCCCTGGCCGCGGTGGCCGCCGAGCGCGAAACGCCCGTGCTGCTGCGGCTCGGCAGTTCGGGCGGCGTCAGCCTGGTGCTGAACGGCGAGTACGTGTGGTCGAACAGCACCACGCGCAAAGCGGCGCCGGACCAGGACCGCGTCTCGCTGACGCTGCGCGCCGGCGACAACACGCTGTTGTTCAAGATATCGAGCGCTTCCGAGCCGTGGCAGTTCACGGCCGAACTGACGCCACCGCCAGGCGGTTTTGCCGGCACTCTCACGCCGGTGCCGCCCGAGGCGTTTGCCGGTCGGCCCGCGTTCGCGCCGCCGCCGGCCCGTGCGAAGTCCGCAGACGCCGGCGAGCTCCTGCACCCCAGCAGCGTCGACTGGCGGCTGGTGCACTCGGACGACTTTGCCGGCACCGCGCTCGGTCCGCGCTGGCGCGCGGCGCTCGGCAAGTGGGAAGTGCGCGACGGTGTGCTGGTCTCCGGGACGGACAGGTCCTTCCTCGCCTACGCCGAGCCGCTGCGCGCCCCGGTCCGCATCGAGTACGACACGCAGGCGGTCGGCGGCACGGCCGGCGACCTCTCCGCGTTCTGGCTGAAGGACCCCGCCGACTACGCCAGTGGCTACCTGATCGGGTTCGGCTCGAACGGCAACAGTCTGAACAAGGTCCTGGTCAACGGCGAACAGATCGCCGGCACGGACAAGCCGCTGGTGCAACCCGGCAAGTGGCACCACGTCATCGTCCAAGTCCTGCCGAACGGCCATGTCCAGCTCATTGTCGACGGGCAGCTCTCCATCGATGCTGCCGGCAAGCCGTGCGCCGACGCACTCCTGCCCGGCCTGTGGACCTGGGGCGCTGCCGGCGCGTTCAAGAACGCCCGCATCTACTCCGGCGCGCCGACCGGCAACTGACGAGGGTTCAGGGAGCGGTGTGACGCTTGATTTCCCAGCGGTACTGCCCTATCTTGGTGTTATTCAGGCTGATGCGGGAAGCCTATGCCGACGATCGTCCACGTTAAGGGATACCGGTTGTTCTTCGTCAGCTTCGACGGAAGCGAGCCGATGCATGTCCATGTCCGGAAGGAGAGCAGAGCTGCGAAAGTGTGGTTGACTCCTCCATCCTTCGCGTGGAGCGACTTCAGTGCCCACGAGAACCGGGAGATTGTCAGAATCGTCAAGGACCACGAGGCGCTGATCAGGAACAAGTGGCATGAACACTTTGGTCACTAGGACTTCGGCAAGGCGGAATCAAGTCGCCGGCCTTTATGTCGGGAAGAAGGAGTTTGCCGTGCTTCTCAATGACGGACGGCGCTTGGTCGTCCCGTACGCCTGCTTCCCCCGCCTTGCCGACGCCACTCCGGCGCAACGGCGTCACTTCGAGGTCTATTCCGGGGGCAAGATGATCCATTGGCCGGATATCGGCGAGGACATCGAGGTCCAGCACCTGATTGAGGGGCGTATGCCACTGCGGACAGGCGACCTTCTGCTGGCTCAGTGAGTCTCGACCCGTGAAGGGAAGCGATGGCCACCTGCGTCTACGGCACAGAGGGCGTCCTGCGGCACCGCTTGCAGCGCGCCTCGCGCCATGGGACTGCGATCGATCTCTGGACCTACCGACGCCTGAACGCGCTTCCTACCTGAACCCCGCTCGTCTGACGGCGCCGCGTTCCCGCCCCGATTGCCTCCAGGAACAGTCCCCTTTGATCGCTCCCCGTCTGCATCGGCGCGGATCGCCGGCAGCCAGCGCCTTACGCCGCGCGCCGTTCACGTTGCTGTGCCCTGGCGCAGCGAGTCCGGATGCGCGCAATTCGGCGGTGAACGCAACGTTTGGCGTATTGCTCTGATCCGCGCTATTTTGCCGTTCAGACTCTGTCCGGGAGGATCTGGGACATCCCAAGCAAGGAGACCTATCGCGATGAGTTCTGCGAGAACCTATCCCGCTCCAGATGGAATGACGCCGGCACCGGATTTTACCTTGACCGTTGACCGCCAGCCTGTGTTCCTGTATCGGGGCTCGGTGTACTATCCGCCTTACCTCGAGCTGAAGAAAGTCCCCTTTGGCGCCTTCGATTTCACGGGTGAAGTGACGGTTCGGCTTGAATCGAAAACGGAGATACGCACGGTTGACATCAGGCCCAGGTCGCTGGGGATCACGGCCACCCATGATGCGCATTCCGTCAGCTTCCGCCTCAGGAACCCCGCCCAGTTGTCAGTGGAAATCAATGGTTCACTCGACCATGCGGTCTTGGTATTTGCCAACCCGATAGAGACAGAAGTCCCCCGCACAACGGATGAGAATATCCTGTATTTCGGTCCCGGGGTCCACGAGGCTGGCATCATCAACCTTGGAAGCGGGCAGACCCTGTATCTGGCTGGCGGAGCGTACGTCAATGGCATCGTCCGGACAGACCACGCGGACAACATCAGGATTCTCGGCCGAGGAATACTCAATGGGGGGAAGATGCCTCGGGAGGCCGGAATCTGCGTGCGAATCGACGGGGGCCGAAAGATCCGGTTGGAGGGCATCATTATTCTGGATCCGCCGAGTTGGACGGTTCGCATCATGGGGTGCGACGACGTGGACATCCGGAACCTCAAAATCATCGGCTGGCGGGGCAACTCCGATGGCATTGACGTCTGCGGGTCACGCGACGTGACGGTCAAGAACTGCTTCATCCGCAACTGGGACGATGGGTTGGCCGTGAAGGCGTTCAACACCGGGGATGCGCGAAACATACACTTCAGTCATTGTACCCTCTGGAATGACTTCGCCCGGCCGATTGAGGTGGGGTACGAGAATCAGGCTGACCATATCAGCCAGATCGTTTTCGAGGATATTGACATCATCCATGCGCTGTCTGGCTATCCCATGATGGGGATCCATCAGGGCGACCGGGCGATCATCAGCCATATCCGTTTCGAGAACATCCGGATCGAGGATGCGCCCAACGCACAGCTCTTTGATTTCCGGATCAAGCCGTCCGCCTGGAACAAGGACCCGAAACCGGGCAGGATTCACACCATCGCGTTCAAGAGTATCTTTCTGAACGGAAAACCCGGAATCGATCGGCTCCCCGAGGATTCCCGCATGGAGGGCTTCAGCGCCGAAAGCACCATCGAAGACGTGACGTTCGAAAGTGTCCATATCCTGGGAAAGAAGGTGTTGTCAGCGGCTGACTGCAATCTCAACTGCAATGGGTTCACAAAGAACATCCGGTTTATTGACAGAACCGGTGACGAGGAAAACCCGGGCTGCGTGCCCGTG
Organism: Lentisphaerae bacterium RIFOXYA12_64_32; assembly: GCA_001803235.1. Taxonomy (GTDB): domain Bacteria; phylum Verrucomicrobiota; class Lentisphaeria; order Oligosphaerales; family YB12-FULL-65-16; genus YB12-FULL-65-16. Next base: position 2,595 of record MHBL01000164.1, on the reverse strand, counting down.
GAAAGCCGGCTGGAGATCGCGAAACCGTTTCAGATGGCAAAGGACGGTTTCTACTATGGAACCATCGGCGTGATGGCAAAGAACCTGTCCCGAGCCGACATCGCCGAAGGCTACCTGGAAATGGACATCTCACCGGATACGGACCTCCGGTTCATCACCGACAACCGGCTGACCTACGTGCTGAACCCCGGCGAGGTCATTGAGAAGGATTTCGACATTGCGATCCTGCCGGGAAAATACTTCTTCACCACCCAGTCCAACGTGGTGGGGTTGCGCCGGAGTTGGCAGGTCATTGAACTGCCGTGGCTTGTTGAAAGACACCCGATGTCCGCGCCGACTGTGATCCGACAGGCCATTTCTCAGGCGGCAGCACGAGAGATTACCCATTTTGATGGTCACAAGGCCGGAACGGTCAGCCTTATGGTCATGGGAGACCAACTGATCCTGAAGGCTGACATCTGTGAAACGGATATGTCCGGCCCTGGGACTGGGCCGGCGCCTCGGTCGGGTTCTGTCGAAAGGGAGAGCGTCGCCTTCACAAAGGGCGCGTTCATGGGCAAACGGTTCATGGTCGAAAACGAACCGTATGGCACATCCGCTATCGAGCTGTTTGCGGCCATGCCGGCTCGGCCGCTGCCCGGAGAAGCAGCCTTCATTCTGCCGGAAACCGCCATCGGACGAACGACCGCGGTCATCCACGGCGAGCAGGGATTCGTGCTGGCGCCTGAGCTGAGAAACATCCTGGAAATCACCTATGTCTTCAAGAACCAGCCGAAAGTCGAAAAGATCAGCCATATCGTGATTGAGCCGGGATCCGGTCCTTCGGCCAAAGCTTGGTCCGTGGCGCAAACGGGCAGAGTCGACCTGGACCAAGGCAGCTTCGAGACCTGTCGAACGGCGACAGGCTATTCACTGCTGGCAATCGTCCCGTTTGCGGTATTGGGGGTCAGAAACACAGCCCCCGAGTTCTGGCTGGAAATCATGGTGAGCACGGTCTTGCCGGGAGAACCGTCCCGACGGGCGATCACCGTCTTTCATTCCCTGAAGCCAGAAGAGTCGGCGCAGATGTTTGGCAGGATACGGATCCGTCCCTGCGCGGAGACCGCGCCCTGAAAACTCCCGTTTCGGGGCCTGCCCCTGCGGCTCACAGCATGATCGAGCCGCCGTCGGCCAGTGTGCGACGCAGAACGCCCGGATCGACCTGCGCAACCGAGCCGCTGCCGCGCAACGCAAGAACAGCGGCGGTTCCGGCTGCCTCGCCCATCTGGTTCGTGTTGACCATGACGCGGACGGCGCCAAAGGCACCTCGATCGGCCTGGATCATCCGCCCGGCACACAGCAGGTTGGGGCGCGTGGGATGGACCAGGCAGCGGTAGGGAACCTGGTAGAATGTGGGGTTCTCCGGTGTTGGCTCTCGCCAGCGCCCTTCCTTGTGCCCGTTACCGTCGACGAGCAACGTCCGGCCATCGAGGTACTTGAACAGGAAACCACCGCCCTCGGGCGCGTGCACATCGACGCGGTAGCTGCCGTTGGCGATGGCATCCGGGAAGCGGACACCGTGGAGCACCTCCTCTTCGGTCAGGCAATGCGCCGCCTCGACCACGCGGGTTTCGCGGATGCCGATGGCGGAGGCGAGCTGCACCAGGGTGATGTCGTTGCCCTTGGGACCGTACTTGCGCAGCATGTCCATGATGCCGCGGATCTGCCGACGCCCTTCCATTTCGGCGCGGGTCAACTGCTCGGCATGCGCCACGTTGACGCCGAAGACATGCATCTGCGCCACCATGTGCACATCCGGCACGCCAGGGACGGGGGCGTCCCAGCCGGAGTCTGGCACCAGGCCGAACTCCGCATGGTGCTCGCGGTAGAGGTCGGCGAACCGCATGCCGGCCTGGAGGAAATGGCGAATCTTGGCGCAGGTGGTGGGTGGCTGCACGCGGTCTCGTTCGAGGTACGGCACGCCGGCGCGCACGGCGATGTCACCGTCACCGGTAGCGTCGACAAACATGCGAGCGCAGATGGCGCCACGACCGTCCTTGTTCTCCACCGCCACGGCCGTGATCCGGTCACCATCCAACACAGGCAGGCAGCCCTGTGTGTGAAGCATCGGCAGGATCTGGTGCTCCTGCACCAGCAGGTCCAGCTCGATCTTGAGTTCCTCCGTGTTGAGGCAAAAGGCGGCATTGGCGGAGCCGGTCGTCATCTCAACGGCGTGGCGCGCAGCCAACTCCAAAGGCAGTGTGCCAGACCTGGCCGGATGCCATGCGGAAAGTATATTCCCCTGCATGAACATCGACCGGATGCTTAAGACCCTCTTGGACAGTCGGGTGCAATTCCTGCTGCTGGGCGGTGTCAACTTCATGTTGCGGCACCAGCCCGTGCTCACGTATGACTATGATCTGTGCGCACGGCGCGATCGATGTGTTCCTGCGGGTCAGATGGCTGGGGACATGGGAAGATGCGCGGGCCGGTTCGGTCGAGGTGAGAACGGCTGCCGGAGTGGTCTGCCGCGGGTTATCTGACCGTGACATGCTGCGTTGGCCCCGACAAGACGATGATGGCAGGAATGGCCGGCAGCGACGCCAATGGGCCGTG
>MHBL01000163.1 GCA_001803235.1 Lentisphaerae bacterium RIFOXYA12_64_32 | reverse complement strand
TCCGTTTTTCCGCTTGACCTCCACCGAACGCCGCCGTGTGTGCCTGTGCGGCGGCTGAAAAGGAAAAAGCTGTTGACCGCTTTTCCCTTTTAGCCGGGGGCGTGACGGAGAGGCAACGCGAGGGAAAGACCGGGAAGGGGGATGGGGTTCAGCCGGCAGCGGTCCTGCGCCTGGCGACGAGGGCGGGCGCCTGCCTCTCTGCGTGATGGACCTGGCCGCCGGCAAACACCAAATCGAATTCCGTTGCGTGGGCAGGAGCGAGAAGTCGACCAACGGCTTCCTCGGGCTGGTTGCGCTCGTGCTGCGATCGGTGAAGTAGGCCCAGGAAGGCTCCGGTGCCTTGGCATTTCTGCCTTCCAAATGCCGAATGTGAGTTTGGGGCATTGGGGTCACCGTCGTCAGGCGCCTTGGCCCAATGAGTCCCCGGGGACGAAGAGCGGAGTAATCCGCTCGCGGACAGGGGATGGCGAACGGATGCAGTCGACCAGGCATTCGGCCGCCCGGCCGTAGAGTCGGCCGATGGACACATCGATGGTGGCGAGCGGGACGCCAAGGGTCATGCGGAACGGCAGATTGTCGTAACCGATCAGGGACACATCACGGGGAACGGCGATGCCGCATTCCTGCAGCGCCTGAAGCACGCCCACGGCGGTGAGATCGTTCACGACAAACACCGAGTCCACCTCCCCAGTCTTGATGCGGGGGGCCAGCAGAAGGCCGGACTCGTAGCCGCCTCTGATGCCCAGGCTGCCATTGACGAGGACCGGCTCAACGCCGTCACGGCGGGCACGTTCCCGGAACCCGAGCCAGCGCGCCTTGCACACGTGGTTGGCGTCAAGCATGCCGGTGACGTGGGCAAGTCGGCGGAGACGCCTTGAAAGAAAGGCATCCGCGGCCACCCCGCCCCCGGCTCGTTCATCGATATAACAGACGTTGCCATTCCGCACGTGATCCGTCTGGGTGCAGCACACGCAGGGGAATCCTGCGGTGCTCAACCAGGACAAGTCCGACGGTCGCATCACCACGCCGAGTCCGAGCACAACGCCATCACACCGGTGCCGTCCGATCAGGTCTCGCAGGGATTCCCCAGGCCGTTGGCCGGCAATCTGCAGATGGAACATGGTCGTCTCAAGAACCGACTGAACATGGATGAGCGCATCGGCATAGAACCAATTGTAGACCCGGCTCTCCGACATGTCATCGGGGGAGAGAGCGCGCAGAATCAGGAGGATGCCGCCGCCGCGGTTCCGCCGCAGCGAACTGGCGGCCCGGTCCGGGACATACCCCAGCGCGGCGGCGGCCGAGCGGATGCGCGCGAGCTTTTCCGGACTCACGGCCCGCGGGCGGTTGTAGGCGCGCGAGACCGTGGCCGAACTCACGCCCGCGGCTGTAGCCACATCGTTGCGCGTGCAGGGTTGCACCGGCGCGCGATCGGACGCCCGGGCGGCCCGAGACGCCGCTGCGGCAGAGGTCACATGTTCTGTTCGAGCCATTTGGCGAGGTCTTCCAGTTCCGCAAGATCCTTGGCGCCGACGCAATACAGGACACCGGCGGGATCCAGTTCCCGATGCAACTGCTTGGCCTGCTCGCAGTTGATGCCGTAGACCTGAAGGCCTTTGCCGGCGTTCTGACACTTCTTCAGCACATCCACCCACTCGTGCATGGGTTTCTGACCGGCGCCGGCGACCCATTGGATAACATCAATCCGCTCGATGGCCAGGATGTCGTCCAGATGCGGGAGTGCACCAGGGCCGTCGAAATGATAGACGCAGTGGTCAAGGAATGAGGCCTCCTCCTCCAGCGCGGGGATGATGTAACGGCGGCTGATCTCGGGGCTGACCATGCAGATGAAATCGCATTGGATGGTGGCGAACTTCCCCTCGCTCCAGAACGGCGCCCAGCCCGTCGAGCCGAGCTCACGGTGCATGCCGCCGGCCTCATAGAGCGCATCGTACACAGGCGGGTATAGACGTCGCGTGGCCAGCATGGCCTTTTCGACCAGGTCGGGGCAATCATAGAAATCCATGCACAACCGTTCGGGGTTCCGGAGCGCGCTGAGCGTGTCGCCGTTCGAGTGCAGATCGCAGACTCCCACCAGGTATCGGCCCTTGGCGTGTGCGGCAAGCAACCGCGAGAACTCGAGGATCCCCATCCATGTCGGGCTGGCGGAGTCCAGCTTGATCTCGAAATCCGCCCAGTCCTCCACAATGGGCTCCACCCAGTTGGTGTCCATCGAGTCAGGGGAGAATCGCAGCGGGGCACCGAGGAAGGCGGCAAACTGGTCCGGACCGAAATCGGGGGAGAAGCTGGGCATGGCTTCGAGTGGGAAGATCGTGTTCTCAAGCCAGTTGTCGATGCGCTTCAACTGTGCCTGCCAATCCTTGTGAACGGCACGGTGGTAGCGATGAACCCAGGGCGTTTCGTCCGCGGACAGGCGTCGGGCATTCCGGGACGGGAGTGTGGCATGAATCAGCGGTCGGCGCCAGGCTTCCTTGGCCCAGTAGTGGTTCCACGCGACCCGCGCGTCTTCGAAATCCGGCTTGTACGTCAACGTCATGAACGGATCCTCCGAAAATGATGGCTTCAGAACCAACAAATGTACACGTGTACATCCCAGAAGGTAACACCGTCCTCGTGACCTGTCAAGGCCAGCGGTCGCGGATTCGACGTCGGGGAGGATGTGGCTGGAGAAGAAGACGGTGGCCTTCTTCTCCTTGTTGTAGCGCACGATCAGGTCGCGGACCTCCTTGCGGCCGATCGGGTCCAGGCCACTGAACGGCTCGTCGAGGATCATCAGGCGCGGCTCGGCCAGGAGCGCCTGGGCCAGCTCCAGGCGCTGCTTCATCCCCTTGGACCATCTGTCCGGCCAACAGGCCGCTATTCCCGCCCGACGGCACTCATTCCGTCGCCAAGGCAAACGACATCGCCGGCCTGCGTCGTGAGGTAGAGTCGACGATTGGCGACGGCCAGTGCATCCCAGGCAGGCGGCGGAACTTGGGCTTCGTCGCAGACCGTTCCATCCGCAGTGACGATGACCTTGAGCCGTCCATCCTTGTGGATCACGAACAGCCGTCCGTCTCCGGCCAGAGCCACAGCATGCAGGTCGTTGTGGAGCTGGGTGCCGGGGCGCCGCGGAACGGTTGCCGGTGTTGCTGGTGCCGGCGCAAACGGATCGACTTTCCAACGTGCTTTTTCGGCCAGCCGGTTGGTGCGGAACGGGTTGCCCCCTTGCCTGCCGGCCTCAGCAGCTTCCCAACCGGTGATCCAACGGTTGTTGAACTCCTCTCCGTGTTCGAGATCGAAGTCGCGCCGGAAGATCTCGGTGGTGCCGTTCAGGAAGCTGACCACGCTATGGGCCTGGAATGCACACAACGGACGTCGCGACGCCTCGCCGCCGAAGCGATGTTGATGCCGCGGCCCGTAGGTCCAGCAGCCCCGCGGCACCCAGACAGCGCCACCGCCCGGGTCGAGTCGTGCAAACGCGTTCCACGTGTCCACCTTAACCGTCTTGCCATCGCCAGAGATGATCCAGCGTGACAGCGCAATGCCGTTGCCTTCCTTGTGCAGGATGTCAAAGGAATCGAACTCGAGCGCGGAGTTCTCGTAGTAGCCCTTCTGCGGAATCGTGTCGAGGCGATGCGTCCAACGTTGGCGACCGGACAGTGGATCGACGGCAAAGACCAGGATTCCACCATCGGCGAGAGGTTGGCGGCCGGCCGCGAAATAGGCAATGTTGTCGCTGATGAGAACCGCACCGGGAACAGGCCAGGGGGACTCAAGCTGTCCGTAAGCAACGATGCGCCGGTCCGTCGGCGCGGCCCGTAGGCTCCAGACAAGCCGGCCGGTGTCGGCGCGAAGAGCGTAGACCGAACCGGCACGTGAGCCGAAGAGGCAGAGCCCTCGGTGGAGAGCGGGCGGGGTGTCAACGCGGCCATTGGCGGTGAAGCGCCAGGAGACGGCACCGGTGGCGGCATCCAGGGCGACAACTTCATGGGCGTCGGGTCGGGCGACGTAGACCCGGCCGTAGGCCACCGTCGGGGCGCTTACGGGCCCCTTCACAAAGGCGTTTTCGCGCCAGTCGTGGACAATCGGGCCAATGGGGTTGGTGTCGGGATCCGCCAAAGGGGTAGACCAGAGCGTGTTCAGTTTCTGCGGGCCCGGCTCCGGCGTGCCGGCGCTGCGCCAGCAATCGTGGCGGTAGAGCGGCCAGTCTGACGTGGTCGGCTCGTCGGCTTCTGGGTCGGCGTCTGCCGAGCCGCGCACCGGAACGATCGCGGCCGTGTCAGCAGGCGCGGCCCGGCTGTCCGGCGCCAGAGCCACGAATCCTCGCAGGATAGGCCAACAGGTGCAGTGTTTTGGCGTCGTATAGATCAGTCCGTTCGCGGGAACCCACCCCCCCTCACTGGAGCAGTTTGCCTTGGTGACGGGGTCGACGAAGACCTTGCCCGTCTCCAGGTCGGTAAGGTCCATCACGCCCGAAAACAGGAACCGGCGCGTGGCGACGGGCGGAAAGCAGTGCGTGAGGCCCGCCGGGTGGGTCCGCCGCAGTTCGCCCGTGCCCGGGGCCAGGGCCGAAATCTGGATCGGCAGACGCTTGATGTGGGCGGGATCCACCGTGTTGGTCGCGCCACCGTGCAAGATCCAGAGATCGTCATCAATGAACATCGCCCGGGCTTGCCGCACGTGGTTCATCCCCGGCGGAAAAGCTTTCTCCCAGAGCTCCTCCCCGCTCGTGGACGAGACGACGTGAATGGCGTTGCCGGCGTCATGGTCGTTGAAGGAGGAGACTTCGTAGGCGAGGTATTCGCCCTTCAGTACGACGCGGCGCACCTGCTCCAGCCAGGGGTAGTCGGAGCGCTGCCAGCGAGGAGCCCCAGTGGCGATGTCCAGAACGGTGGCAGTGACCGTTTCCCCCGGGGGGTGACCTCCCTGGATGAACGACGCGATACGGCTGTCAGCCGCCAGATTTCTGGGGCCGACGGCTGCCTGGTTCCAAAGCGCGTCCCCGGTGTCGGCGCGGTAGGCGTGGACGCCTGTTTCGTCGCAGGCAACAACCGTTCCGTGGCAATGCACCACGTCCGTCGGCCGGGAAACCCCGGGAAACGTCCGCACAAGTTGGCCGTCGGCAGCATCCAACGCCACCAGGCTGTCTCGTTCGACCACAAAGACAAGTGCGTCGGAGGCGACCGGACGAGCGCGGTTCGGGATGATGCGTGGCAGGTTGAACACGGCGGCGTTGCTTTTCGCCTTGCCCAGGTCGCGGTGCCAGAGCCGGAGGCCGTTGAAGCTGTCCCGTGCGAGGATTCCACCGTAGAAATTCCTGCCTCCGGCCGAAACGAGACCTTCGACTTCCGCCAGCGCGCCGGCGATCCAGCGAATGCTGGTGGACGGGCCGACCCGTGTGTCGTTGGATACGGTGTTGCCGTCCGCGGCATGCCGCGCATGCGACCAGGTGTCCATCTCGCTCGGCCAGGGCTTGCGAGCGATCAAGGGGATATCCCCGGCTGCCGACACCGTGAATCCGGCGGCCTGCAGATCGGCCTTGCTGATGGCGTCCGGGTTGCGCGCAACCACGGCTCCCATGGGGGCGACCACCCGGAAGATCTCGGCTGCCGGAACACTGACGTCATCGACGACGACCAGGTTGACCAGGTTGTCGGCATAGGGGAGGCCATCCGAGAAGACCGTATAATCGACACTGACAAGACCGTAGCAGCCCGCGGCACGGCATCGTTCTTGGGCGGCGGCGGCGTCTGCGGCAGAACTCGCGAGGATGTGGACCAGATACCGCCCCGTTCGGCTGAGAGCCATTGGCGTCTGCGTGTCAGCGCTTCCAAGCTGTACGATGAGACCGCCGACGAGGCCGGTCAGCGCGGCAGGATCGCCGTCGGGAACCGCCGCTCGCGCCGGTGCGAGGGCCGCAAGACACACTGCCAGCAGGACGAGGCACGAGGTCCTGTGACCACGGCCAAAAGACCGATTGTCCACGATCTGTCTTGGGGCAAGCGACTGAATCATCGTTTCTTCCTCTGCTGCCGAGATAGCACAGAATGGCTTTCCGCAATGAGTATGTCGTCTGCCCGAGACGTTTCAGACCTGCAGCGTGATCGCGTACAGGTGTTCGACGCCTGCGAGCCGGCGGATGGTTTGCTTGACCTCGTCGGTGATTTGCTCGTCGATCGTCAGGATCACCACCGCTTTGCCCCGCTTCTCCGTGCGACCAACCGCCATGTTGGCGATGTTGATGTTGGCCCCGCCGAGAATGGTCCCGAACTTGCCGACCATGCCCGGCCGGTCAGGATAGAACATGATCAGCAGTTGTTCGGCGGGCCGCAGGTCGACCTCGAAATCATCGACCCTGACGATTCGGGCGGCCTTGCCTTCCAGACAGGCGCCGGCCACGGTGTGGCTGTCCGTCCCGGTGCTGACCGTAACCGACACCAGACTGGTGTAGCTGGGTGTCTGTTCGGATTTCTTCTCGTCGAGACGGATTCCGCGGGCCTCAGCCACGGCCTGGGCGTTCACCCAGGTCACCGGATCGTCGGTGATCTGACGCAACACGCCTTTGAGTGCGGCCAGGCTGACTTGCCGTGTGTCATCGCCCGCCAGTTTGCCGTAACAGCCGATCTCCACGGAGTGAACCGCACCCGGCGTCATCTGGGCCGCTATCTGGCCCAATACATCCGCCAGATTGGCATAGGGAGCCAGCCGCGGTTCAAGCGTCACCGTCAGGTTCACCGCGTTGCGGACAACCTTGTGGCAGAAGAAGTCGACAAACTGCGCAGCAATCTCCTCCGCCACCCGGACCTGCGCCTCCTCCGTGCTGGCGCCAAGGTGCGGAGTCAGCACCGCGTTGTCCAACTTCAGCAGCGGCGAGTCCGGCGGTAAGGGTTCCTTCGCGAACACGTCAAGCCCAGCGCCGGCAATCACCTTTTCCGACAGCGCCTGGCACAAGTCCGCCTCGTTCACGATCTCGCCGCGCGCCGCGTTGATGAGCCGCGCCGTGGGCTTCATTTTCCTCAAGTTCTCAAGACGGATCAGGTTCCGGGTCTGCTCGGTCAGCGGCGCGTGGATCGAGATGAAGTCGGACCGGCTCAGAAGTTCATCCAGGCCGACACCGATGACACCGAGTTCGGTGGCGCGCCGCGGATTGAGGTAGGGGTCATGCACGAGCACTTCCATGCTCAGGCTGTGTGCGACCTTGGCCACGATCGTGCCGACCTTGCCCATGCCGATGATCCCAAGCGTCCGCCCGGACAGCTCAACGCCGATGCAGCCCTTCTTGTCCCAAACGCCGCTCTTCATCAACCGGTCGGCACGGCTCACATTGCGGGCACAGCAGAAGAGCAGGGCCAGGGCGTGTTCGGCCGCGCTGGTGATGTTTCCGGTCGGCGTGTTCTGAACAATGATGCCGGTCTTGGTTGCGGCGGCCACATCGATATTGTCCACACCCACGCCGGCACGGCCGACCAGCTTCAGCTTCTTCCCCGCTTCAATGACTCTTGCCGTGACGTTGGCGGCCGAACGGACGATCAGGCCGTCGTAACTGCCGACGATCCGGCAGAACTCGTCCTCCTTGATCCCCGGTCGCTCGTCGACCTCGAGATTCGCGGCCCGCAGGATCGCAACACCATTCTTGTGCAGCGTGTCCGCGATCAGGATCTTGGCTGGTGAATCGTTCATGCAGAACTCCTCTTTCGACGTTGAAACCGAAAAAGCCGGTGAATGTTCGGACCGAAATTGTAGCCGCGTCAAGCGTAGCCGGCAAGCGGCGGCTGCAAAGTCAACTCGCCCGGATGGTCGGCGGCGCGCCACCTGCGGTCTGGTATCCGGCACCGTCTCAGCACCTATTCCGTGACACACGGTACGCCCGGACCCACCGCACTTCAACCGATGTTGAAGATCACGCGTACGGCGTCGAGCATCAGCAAACGCCCTCCACAGAGACGACCCGGCACGCGCACTTCGCGAGACCGGGCACATGATCTGGCGGCATCAATGTCACGACGACCATTCCGCGAGGTCTTGCTCCGACGCGGTCGAGTGCATGGACGTGAAGTCCGCGGCGCTCTGCGACCGATGCAACACTCTGCCGCAGCGGGCCGACGTCATCATGGCCTCGCTTGAATCCTTCGGCACTGAATGCTGCAATTCTCAACGGTCCGAGTCAAGGTTCTCACCCTGTGCCGCCTTCATCCCTTCGAGACGAAGTGATTAGAAACACATCGCCCATGCTGCGTTTTTAATCACCCCCGAGATGGGTGAACCTCCCATATTCGGTTGTAACTTATTACTGATAAACATGTTAGTACTTTCTTTAGAACTTGGCCCGCTTCTTGCATTCCCTCGTTCAGCTCAAGAGAACAGTCGATGGAAGCCGCTAAGCGGCCGCTGGAGGTGCAAAAATGGTCGTCCTTCTGGTAGTCACGTTCTTCCTCACCTTCGCCGTCATCCAATTCCTCATCTCCCGGTCGGCAAAGCCGGCTGGCGAGTCGGCGGGAACCGCGCCGCCGCGCCCACCGCACCGTCTGCCGCTCGTGGTCGGCGGATTCAAGCTCGCGGAGAATGTCCTCTATCATCCCGGTCACACCTGGGCGATCAGCGAGAGCCCGCAACTGGTGCGTGTTGGGATTGACGATTTCGCGGCGCATCTCGTCGGCAAGCCCGACAGCGTGAAGTTGCCCGTGCCGGGAACTTGGATTCGGCAGGGCCAACCCGCGGTGACGGTCGAGCGCGCCGGGAGGAAGGTGATGCTCGTGTCACCGATCGAGGGCACCGTGGTGGACGTGAACTCCACCCTTCAGAGTGACCCCTCGCTCCTGGTGAAGGATCCGTACGCGGACGGGTGGGTCATGACGGTTCAGGCGCCGGACGCAACGACAAGTTTCCGCAATCTGATCGGCGGCGCGCTCGCGCGACGCTGGATGGAGGACGCGGCGTCCTCGCTGCGGATGCTCATGAGGATGCCGTCGGGCGCGCTCGCGCAGGATGGCGGGTTGGCAATCGACGATCTGACGCCGTACCTCACGAAGGATTGGGACAAGATCGCCCGCGAGTTCTTCCTGACATAGCTCGGCATCCTGACTCCAGACACGGACAGCCTCCCGCGGGGGCAGCCGTCCATTTTCGGATTCGGATGAGGAGCAAACCACCCACGAGATAATCCTCAAAGGTCCCTGGTGACTCTGTAAGGAAAACGGTACCTCCATGAACCGCCGTGACTTTCTCCAGACTGCTGGACTCGCTGCATCAACCTTGTTGGTGCCGGCAAACGCCAACGCCGCGGTGCCCCTGGCCGCCACCCGACAGGCCAGCATGCTCATCGACATCTCGCGCTGCGTTGGCTGCGGTTCCTGCGTTGACACCTGCATGACAACTTACGGCATCCCCGAGCCCAAGGCCGACCACGGTCGCCCCGCGGACGAAAACGACCTTCGGTTTGTCCGATTGCGCACCGTCTCCCAGAATGGCGAAGACATATCGATTCGCCAACAATGCATGCACTGCCGCGAGCCCGCGTGTGCTGCGGCCTGCCTGACCAAGGCCATGTACAAGACCCCCGAGGGCCCGGTGATCTGGCGTGCCTCGAAATGCATGGGTTGTCGCTATTGCATGCTGTCCTGTCCGTTCGAAGTGCCGAAGTTCGAGTACTTCAGTGCCAACCCGCGTATCCTGAAATGCCGCATGTGCTGGGAAAGACTAACCGATGGGAAAACCCCGGTTTGTGTCGAAGCTTGCCCCCAAGAAGCGGTGATGTTTGGCGAACGCGACGCGTTGGTCGCCGAAGCCCGTAAGCGCATCCACGATACACCCGGGAAGTACGTCGAACATATCTATGGGGAACACGAAGTCGGAGGGACCAACGTGTTGTACCTGTCGTCCGTGCCTTTTGAGAAGCTGGGCTTCAGAACCGATTTGGGGACTGTTTCCTATCCCGAATACTGCAGGGAGTTTCTGTACGCCGTGCCGTTCATTTTGGGAATCTTCCCGCCGCTGCTGTTGGGGATCAGCCGAGCAACCGCCGAAAACGCTGCCGAACCTACGCATGAATCCGTGGAGCAACAGTAATGGCCGACGCGACTCTTTCACCGCGAGACATGGGCTTCGTGAAGTTCATCCGCAGTGAGCTTCGCCCCAAGGGCAGGCTGTTGACGCCGTTCAACATCATCACGGTGCCGATCATTGTCGTCGCCGCCGTCCTGGTGGTTATACGTTTTGCCTTAGGGTTGGGAACCGTCAGCAATCTTAACCAAGGCACGCCCTGGGGCCTCTGGATCGGTTTCAACGTGGTCACCGGTGTCGCGTTTGCCGGCGGTGCCTATGTAGTGACCTTTATGGTGTACATCTTGCGTGCCGAGAAGTACCACCCTATCGTTCGCGCCACCGTACTCAACGGCTTCCTGGCCTATGTCTTCTACGCCGGGGATCTGCTCCTTGACCTGGGGCGACCTTGGAATGTCTGTAATCCCATCATCGGCAACTCGTTCGGATTCAGTTCGGTACTGTTTCTGGTGGCCTGGCATTTCATGCTCTACATGATCGCCGAGTTCCTGGAGTTCTCCCCCGCCATTGCCGAATGGCTTGGCCTTGAGCGCATCAAGAGGGTGCTCTCAGGCTTGACGTTGGGTGCGGTCATTCTTGGCATCGCCCTGTCGACCTTGCATCAGTCGGGCCTGGGCGCCTTGTTCTTGATGGCCAAACCCAAGATTCACCCGCTGTGGTACTCCGAATTCATCCCCATTCTGTTTGTCGTATCGAGCGTCTTTGCCGGCTTGTCGATGGTGATCTTTGAGGGATCGCTAAGCCAGAAGGTCTTTGCGTATCAACTGAGTCACAACGACGAAAAGCAACACCACGAGATCATGTTCGGCTTGGCCAGAATCTGCGGGCTGGCGATGTTTTCGTATCTCTTCCTGGTCGTCATCACCTTCGTCCATGGGAAGGACTGGCAATTTCTCAACGGCAAAATGGGGGTCTGGTGGCTGGTGGAAATCGTGGGTTTTGTGCTCGTCCCAATGCTCATCTTCATGGTTGCGGCCGGAAAACGAAATGCGCGGTGGGTACAAGTTGCGGCAGTCATGACGATAATCGGCATCATCCTCAATCGCCTCAACATCTCGGTCATTGCCTTCAAGTGGTACGAGCCACACCACTACGTCCCCTCGTGGATGGAAGTCGTCATTTCGGTGGCGGTGATCAGTGCGGAGATCTGGGTTTTCCGATGGATCGTCCACAGGATGCCGGTCCTGCAAGCCCGGCCGGCCTGGCAACGCCAGCAGGTGGCGTCAAGGTCGCATGAAAGCAGAAAGACGGACAGGTAGTCGTCGTCGCAATCGATCCTCGATCCCGTTTTCACCACGTCCCAGGTCATCGAGAAGCGATGGCAGACAAGGAGAGTGTCATGATTGACTTACCTCAGGACATTTTCGCGACGAAAGGGCTCGAGTACCTCCTGGTGATCTGTTACCTGTTTGCCCTCGTACCGTTGTGGTTGTTGATGCAGCGCTCCGGGCGGGCACGCAAGCTCAGGGCCGCGGGAGGCTCCGGACAATCTCCTGCGTGGTTTGACGTGCCGGAGGGGTACTTCTTCCACCCAACCCACCAATGGGCATACCCTGTGGCTGCGGAATCGTTTCGCGTCGGGTTGGACGATCTTGCCCACCATTTGGTCGGCCCCGTCGAGCAGGTGCATCTGCCAACCGTTGGCAGTGCCCTGGAGGCGGGTGACGTTGCGGCACGCATTGAACTCAACGGCCAATGGGTTGACTTGTTTTCCCCCATCAGCGGCAGAGTCAGCGGTGTCAATCCTGCGTGGTCCAACCAAGCCGAGACTTCGGCCTACGGCGATGCGTGGCTGTATCAACTTGACGTTGATGACAGCCGCAAGGTGAGACGGAATCTAATGACCGACCAGCAAGCGCGGGTGTGGATGTCGCAGGCCGAAACCGAACTTCGTCGTCTTTCCCGTGGCGAGCTGGGCGAAACGCTCCAGGACGGTGGCCGGATTGTGCACGGTTTCGCCCGTCAGATCGCCCCCGAAGACTGGCTCGCCTTGGTGCGCAGCGTTCTGAGCAACAAGAGCTGACGGCCAGTGCCCCCGGGCGCAAATAACGGCCTGTTGGCACTAGTGCTCGTCCGCCACAAGTTCCCCCGCAATTCTGGACTATGGACAATGGACCATGG
>MHBL01000162.1 GCA_001803235.1 Lentisphaerae bacterium RIFOXYA12_64_32 | reverse complement strand
TCCCGGCCTCCACGCGGAGGCCCATTTCTCCATGGGGACGTGCTTGCACAGGTCGAAAAATCCCTCCTTCCTCCGAGGCACGAGGGAGAAGGGTTCCGGGCAGTGGCCGCCGTATCCGACGCACGCCTCACGGGTCGCAGACGACCGCCCCCCCATTCGACGCCCCCCGCGATCGACCGCCGTCGACCGACACTGCGCCACCGCTCCCCGCCGAAAACGGCCGCCCACAAAGCTGCGCCCGCGGCAACCTCCGGCTGTAGCGGCCGCGTTGCACGCGGCGGTCTTGATCCCTCCCCTCCCCCCGGATCGCCGTGCAACGGCGACGCTACAGTCGCTCCGCCCCGCGTCATGCGCGCCAGCGCCCGCCCCCCCCCTCGACTGCAATCGACCGCGACCGACGGCAGTCGATCCGGACGCTCGCCGCCCTCCGGCAACCGAGGAATGAGACGCTTGCTTCCCCTACACCGCGCCGGTTTTCTTCGGCGCTTTCGGCCTGACGCCGGGGTGCCCTGCCCGCGCCTGTCGCCCCCCGCACCGCCACGCCCTTGCGGCGTGGAGCGACCCCCGACTCCTCAGCTACAACGGCCGCCCCCCCCCAAATTCCCTCCTTCGACCGAGGCACGAGGGAGAAGGGTTACGGGCTGTGGCCGCCGCATCCGGCGCACGCCTCACGGAGCGCAGACGACCGGACCGCCATCCGCCCTGCGTCAGGCGACCGACACTCCAAAACGGCAAGGCCGCAGTCCCCGCCCCGCCGCCAGCAATCCGACAGCCCGACCGACCTACCAAGTCCCGACTCCAAACCGGGTAAAGTGTCCTCAAATCTGGCTCATCGGGGAAATGAGTACGTACGGGCGGGGCGTCGGGTGTCCGGTTGACCCGGTAGTCAGGGTTGACGTCGTCGCGCTCGTGGGGGACTCCCCCACACCCCCTTGCGGCTAAAAGAAGAAAGGGGGTCAATGGCGTCGGCGCTTGGCCATGGGCGACGGGTCGGGTGCATTCGGTGCGTCGTGGACGCGGACATCAAAGGCTTCTTTGATACCATCCTGCACGGTCTGATCATGCGCCTGCTGGCCAGAATCGTAGCCGACGGGAACATCCTTACGCTGGTCGAACGCTTTCTCACGTCCGGTGTCATGGAAGACGGCAAGCTTTATCCTACCACAAAAGGCACGCCACAGGGCGGGCTGATCTCGCCGTTGCTGGCCAATATCGTGCTGAACGAATTGGACTGGCGGCTGGCTGGGACCGGGTACGCCTTCGTGCGCTACGCCGACGACTTTGTGGTGCTCTGCCGCGACCGCGCCGAAGCGGAACAGGCACTGGCTCTTGTCAAAACCGTCATTCAGGATGAAATGCAGCTCCAGTTGCACCCGGAGAAGACACGCATTGTGACATTCGCACAAGGCTTCGACTTCCTCGGGTTCCACTTCAGCGCGCACGGAGTCCGGATGCGCGACAAGGCAGTGGAGAAGTTCAAGACCAAGGTCAGAATGTTGACCGAACGCTCGCGGAATCTGGATACGGAGGCCATCGAACGGCTCAACCGGGTGGTCCGGGGAACCGTCAATTACTTCGGGGTGCGGCTCGCCACGGTCAAGACCCAGTTCGCCACACTCGACTGCTGGCTGCGCACACGTATCAGGTGCATGAAGTACAAGCGCATCTGGAAGACGGACCGGCGACGCCTGCAGAACAAGTACATTCGGCGCATGGGCCTGTTGGCATGCTGCGATCTACTGCCCGTTGTGCAGCGGCGCATCATTCGCCCCCCGATCGCGGGGCAATTCCTCGGGGGTCGCCCGGTGCATGAAATATGCACGCCGGTAAATGTGGGGAATTAGCCCCACCGCGACAACGGCAAGGGGGTGGTGCGCCTGCGGGCGCACCTCCCTCTGAGCCTCTGGGACTTGCCAGGGGGGAACCGGAACGGCAGAATCTGCCCTGCGGCGAGCTCCGCGGTCGGGGGGGCTGTCACGTCCGCGCCGGCCGTCACGTACTCATTTCCCCGATGAGCCTCATTTAAGACTACATCTGAGCATAATACAACAACATAACATGCTTATAGGCAATGTACAACATTACGCAGACCCCTCGGTGGCGCTGCGTAATGTGGTAGCAGCACGCAAACCCCGGCAGGACCAACCGACTGGTGACGCGACGCGGCATGCCTAACACCCTCAGCTTTGAAACCTTAGCGCGATTCTCTCATGCTCACCATAAACGATGTAAGCCTACAACTGAGCATAATGAAATAACATAACATGCTTATAGGCAACGTACAACCTTACGCAGACCCCTCGGAACGGAGCGGAGGCTCCCATTGGCGTCGTAGGTGAAGCGAAGAAGGGGCGCTGAGGACGGCGCCCCTCCACCTTGGGTCTGAGCGGTCGCCAGGTTCCCGAAGCCGTCGTAGGTACGTTCGGTGACGAGCGGGTTGAGGGCGCCGTGCGTCGTGGTGGCGAGGCGGTCGAACTGGTAGGCGAACGTGGAGCGCACGCCGCCGAACGTGACGGTGGCGGGCAGGTCGTGGCCGGTGACCTCGGTCTCGGT
>MHBL01000161.1 GCA_001803235.1 Lentisphaerae bacterium RIFOXYA12_64_32 | reverse complement strand
CGTATCCTACCACCCATTGCACAGCCTTCTCGCTCTGTAGATTTACCCGCACAGGTCGTCAGGTTTCGGGTGTCAGGCGCGAACAGCGCACCTGGGAGCCATCGGTCGGTGCACTGCTGAACCCCGAACACTGAAACCTCTCACGGGCATGGTTCTGTGACCGTGTTATTATACTTTACTTGCGCATATGGCCATCGTAAGGTGGAAAAAACTGATAAGGCTTGTACTTTTATGACACAATGCGAAGATATATCGAGACCCGTGGCGGGACCGCAGCGCCGCAGTTCCTGCAGTTGGCCGTGGACGGGCAACTGTACCGTTTGCGTTGGGTGCATGTGACGGTGGACGAGAAACGTTGCGAAGTGCGCACGCGGCGACCGCGGGGGCACGCACATGATCTCTATCACGCGGTGCTGTTCACGCGCGGTGCCGGCCACTTCACCCTGCACGACCGCGAGGCGCCGTGCCAACCCGGAACTCTGGTTTTGACCGGGCCGCTGGACAGTCACGACTTTGGGCCCACGCATCCGGGCCTCCTCGAGTATCGGGAACTGACGTTGGCCTGGGAGGCAGAGGACGGACGCGCACTGCGCAGCGGTTGGCGCGACGTCGTGGCATGGTTAACCGGCGTGCCGGTCGCCGCATTGAACATCCCGCCGGTGCGGCACTTGGACTTGGAGCCGTTCGAGCAGGTTTCGCGGCATATCGAGAACGTCCTGAACGTCTTGGACGCCCGGCAACCGGGGGCGGCGTTTCTCGGGGCGCTCGAACTGGCGGCCTTGCTGCGCCTGGTCGCCGCTGCGGCGGTCGCGGACTCGGCACCGGCAGAGACGGGTGATTCGATGAGCGCGCGGTTGCACCGGGCGCGGTTGCGCATCGAGCAGCACTACCGGGCACGCCTGGCGGTGCCGGCGTTGGCCGAACTGGCGGGCTTGTCTGAAGGGCACTTCCACCGACGGTTCAGGGCCCTGTTCGGGATCGCACCGCACGCCTACCAGCAACGGTTGCGTCTGGATGCCGCGCGGGTGCTGCTGCGCTCGTCGGCACTGAGTTGTAAGGAGATCGCCGCACAAGTCGGGTATGATGACCCGGCATTGTTCTCGCGCCTGTTTCATCGTCGGTTCGGTCAAGCGCCTGGCGCGTGCAGACGGTGAAGCCGGCGCGGTGTTGGAGCGGCAAAGTACGCGTGATGCGTCAGAAAAAGGTGCCGACATCGCGATGCACTGCAGGAGTTCACAGCTTCAGCGTGTTCCCCGGGCGCTTCGAAGACACGCTAAAGCTGTGAACTCCAACGTGACGGGCACCTTTCACTCCCTTCATGTTACTCGCGGGCTGCGGCAGAGTGGCCGGAGCGGCTCGCTCCGGCGAGTAACGCCCACACATGATCGGCCGGTCTGCCGGCCGGGGGCGCTGACGCATCACACGCACGCAGCGGCGGAATGTGGCGGTACAGTATGAGTCTGCGCTGATGCTCGCGGGACGGAGCCCCGTGCGCGGGCCGCGGCGGCGCGAAGCCTTTGGCGGTTGCAGGCTCTGGGTTCCTGGGAACGGAGAATCAGGTTCTGCTGAGAGGAGACCTATGGAAAAGGTTCGGTTCGTCACCCGCGTCGTTGTGTCTGCTCTGCTGCTGGCTCTCGGCGGTTGGTCGTGCGGGAAGGGCCATGGCGGGAAGGATACCACCACGGTCGCCAGTCCGCCGCCTGTGGCCGTTCAGCCGCCTGGGCCGCCGCCCGAGCCGACGCTTGCCGACTTCACCCTGACGCCCGCCATTCGGCCATTGCCGCCCGCGCTGGAGACGGCCGCGCGGGTGAGCCGGACCGGCCTCGTGGTTGACCTCACGAACCGGCAGATCCTCTGGGAAAAGAACCCCGACGAACCGGTCGAAATCGCGTCCATGACCAAAATGATGACCGCTTACCTGATGATGCGCGCCATCGAGGTGGACAAGCGTGTGAAGCTGACCGACGTAGTCCCAGTCTCGCGCACGGCCGCGGGCATTGGCGGCAGCCAGGTCTGGCTCGCCGAGGGAGAACGCTTTACCCTCGAAGAGCTGGCTCGCTGCATGATGATCAAGAGCGCCAACGACGCCAGTCATCTCATCGGGGAATACCTGGCCGGCGGCAGCGCCGACGCCTTTGTGACCTCCATGAACGAGAAGGCGCAGCAACTCGGCCTCGTGCACATGAAGTTCTACAACGCCCACGGCCTGCCGCCCGACAAGGCCCGCAAGCAGCCGGAGAACGAAGCCAGTGCGCGCGAACTTGCGTTCCTGGCCAGCCTCTTGCTCGAGTATCCGGACGTGGTGCGCTGGGCGTCGACCAAGGAGGACAAGCTGGTGCACCAGATCGGCAAGAACCCCATCACGCAACTGATGAACCACAATGACTTGGTCGGCGACTGCCCCGGCGTCAACGGCATGAAGACGGGCTACACGGCCAAGTCGATGTACTGCACCACGGTCACCTGCACGCGCAATGGTCGCACGATGATCGTGGTCGTCACCGGCTGCCCGCGCGGCCGGCCGTACGGCGGGATCCGCGACAACCTGGTGCGCCAGTTCCTCGAGTGGGCGTACGCGCAGAACGCCGCGCCCGCCGTGGCCGTCGCCCCGGCGGCTGGCGCCCGGGCCCCGGCCGCGACCGTTCCTGCCGCGCCGACCGCGCGGCGCTGAACCGGTGGCGCGGGCAGTGCCTTGCCCGCCGTCGCCCGGCAGTTCCGGCCAAGAGACTGGCCGGACCACGGACCACCAAACCCATGGAGCGGCGTTCGATGACCAACCCGTTAGCCCGAGTGGTGACGAGACTGGACGGCACGATCGCGCGACGGATTGTGTCGCGACGGCGATGGGACCGGGCGGTGGCGGCAGGTCTGTGCCTGCTCGCGGCCTGCGGGCTCTGTGTTCGCGCCCAGGCGGTAGACGGCGCGGCCGCGCCACGTGCGCCCGAGCCCGTGTTCACCCTCGATTTCGAGAACGGCTTCACGGCCGCGAAGGCGGCGGGTGATCCGAAGCCGACCAACGAGAACCTGCCCGAACTGGTTGACGGCGTCGCGGGCAAGGGCGCGCGTTTCCCCGAGGGCAAGGTGCTCCGCTACCTGGCGCCGGGAAACCTGTCCATGGTGCGCGGTTCGATCTCCGTCTGGGTACAGTCGGATGAGTCGTACCTGATGGACAAGTGGATCTACCTGTTCGGCACCGAGGCGCCGAAGGGGCCCGGCGAACTGCCGTTCTGTCTGTGGTCGGTCGGCACGCACGGCCTGCGCTACGACATCCGCGACCGCCCGAACATGGACATGATCTCGCACCTGCGTCCCGCGCTGGACTGGCGCCCGGGCGAGTGGCACCACGTCGTGCTGCTCTGGGACAACGCGGCGTCTGCCGCCTCGTACGTGGACGGGTTGCCGGCCACGTACAACAAGACCTCGGACAGCGGCAAAGCGTTCCTGCCGATCCAGTGGAACATCCCGGAACCGCCGGCGTTCCTCCTCGGCGCGCTTGACGCGAAGGGCCGCATGGCCTGGTGCGGCGCGCTTGACGAGGTGCGCATCTTCGACCGGCCGCTGACCGTCGCAGAGGTGCGTGCGGAGTTCGCACGCATCCGGCAGTTCAGCATTCGGACCAAGGTGCTGGACCCGTATCTCTACGCCGGCACGACGGAGACCTGCCGGGTCGCGTTCGACAACCTGCGCGCGGCGCCGGCTACCGTGCACCCGCGCTATTCGCTCAAGGATGGGGCAGGTGCGGAGATCGCCGCGGGCGACGCGGGCGTGGTCGACGTGAAGCCGCTCGAGCGCGGTGTCGCGGCGCTGAAGCTGACGATGGCGCAGCCGGGCGTTTACACCCTGGCGATCGCCTTCGCGGACGCCGACGGGCTGGCGCCGTTTTCGGCCAGCGTCCTGGCGCTGCCGCAGAAGGAAGCCCTGGCCGGGACGGGCAAGCGCGAGTTGGTGGCCGCGGTCGACGCGACGACGCAGGCGCCGGTGGCGGAGTCCGCACCGTCGCGCGTGGTCGAGGCGGCGGCGGGCAAGTACCGCGAGGCGGGTGCGGGGGACCGGGACCGGTTCGCGATGACGTTCACGATCGCCGAACCGCACGCGCTGCACGTCGCGGTGTTCGCCTGGCCGGACGACAAGGCGCGTACCATGGAAGTACTGTACCAGCCGCTCGAGGGCAGGGCGGACTACCAGGGCCAGACGGGTGTGTTTGCGGGCCGTGAGTACCCGCTCTCGGGCAAACTGCAGGAACACGTCATCACGTTCTGGCCGCTGTGCAAGGAAAACGCGTTCATCTTCATGACGGCGGAGCGCGGCGCGCCGGCCGCGGTGCAGGGGTTCAAGGTCTACCGTCTGCCCGAGGGGCTGGCCGCCACGCCGGTGCAGCCTTTCGTCGGCAGCGTCCCGGCGCGCTCGATCGGCATGTACTACGAAGACCCGGTGCTGCCCATGAACTTCGGCCGGGCGGCGGCTGCGCCGGGCGCGAGCATGGAGGCGTTCCCGGGGTTCCAGACGACCGTGGATCGGATGCTCGACTACCTGCAGTCGTTCGGGCAGGACACGCTGCGCTACCCGATCGCGTGGTACGGTGGGCCGCTGTACGGCTCGGACGTGGAGCAGATCACGCTCGCGTCGCGGCCGCACCCCTACAACTACCCGCAGTACCTGGCCAAGCGCCTGCAGGCGCGCGGTATGAAGTTCAACGGCTGGCTGCACCTGCACCAGCTCAGCAGCCTGATCCCGTACTGCCTGATCGACGAGGCGCGCGTTCTGGCCGGCGAGGAGACGGTGCTGGACATGCGCGCCGATGGGCACCTGTTCTATGGCGGCTGGCACCACAAGGACCCGGCCTACAACCCGATCGACCCGCGCGTGCAGGCGGCCGTGACGGCAGTCGTGGCCGAGATCGCCGAGCGCTTCGGCGGTGAACCGGCGTTCGAGGGGGTGACGCTGAACATCGTCGAGTGCTCGATCCTCGCGTTTGGCTCGATCCAGGCCGGATACAACGATGTGAACCTGAAGCGGTTCCAGGACGAGAGCGGAGTCCGCATCCCCGTGGACCCGACGGACAAGGACCGGTTTGCGAAGAGCGCACAGTGGCTGCTGGCGAACGCGCGCGAGCCGTGGATCGCCTGGCGCTGCCGCAAGATCCACGACTACTACAAGGACCTGGCGGGAGTGCTGCGCGCGAAGAGGCCAGACCTGAAACTCGGCGTCAGCCTCTATGTCTACCCGGTCTACTACGGCCAGAGCCCGCAGCCGGTCGACTACCTGACCTCGCAGCGGCACGCGCTCGACTGGTACCGCGAGCAGGGCATCGACCCGGCGCTGTACATCAACGACACGGACATCGAACTGATCCGGCACACGGACGTCCGGCAGCGGGTCACGCGCGGCTGGCGCGGCGATCTGATGGATGTCGAGGACCTGCGCACCGCGTCACTGGCGCCGGAAATCGTCGCGCCGTACCGGCAGCTCCCGGCTGTGGCGCTGAACCTGCACGACGTCTACTGGGAGTGCGATATCGGCAGCCGGCAGCCGCTGAAAGGCATCAAGGAGCACGGCTGGCGCGTGTCGCAGCTCAATCCGAACACGTTCTTCAGTCTGGAACGCTACGCCTGCGGCATGGACGGGCTCGACCCGGTGTCGATCGCCAAGGGCGGGTTCGTCGTTGGTCTGAACGGCATGGAGCCGTACCTGGCGCGCTATGCGCAGGCGTTCCGTGCCCTGCCCGCGGTGCGGTTCGATGACATTGACGGCGTGAGCGACCCGGTGCGGGCGCGGCAGAAGGTCGTGGACGGCAAGAACTACATCTACCTCCAGAATCGGTTGCCCGTGCCGGTCGAGGCGACGGTCGCGCTCAAGGGCGGCGGCGAGGTGGCCGACCTCGTGGCCGGCGCGCCGGTGACACGTGAACAGGACGCGTTCCGGGTCACGCTCGAGCCGTACCAGCTCTACGCTTACCGCAGTGCTGGTGCCGAGCCGGTGGTGATGGGCGCGGACACGCGCCTGCCCGAGGGGTTTGCGCCGCAGCTCAGCGACGCGCTGGACGAGGCGGCACGCAAGTTCGAGACGCTCAAGGCGACCGGTGTGTCACTGAACGACATGGAGCCGTACCTGAAATACGCCGGCGAGTGCCGTGCGGCCAAGCGCTACGCACGGCTGTACTTCCTGCTGCAGGAATCCTGGTGTGCGAATCTCGCACGCATGACGTCGGACCCGAACCTGCCCGCCTTCCTGCAGGCGCCGCCGGGGTACCTGCAGGGCGTGCAGACGGTGCGGACGCTGCGCGCCGTGAAGGCGGGCGGACCGGTGCAGGTGGACGCGACGTTCGACGAACCGGCCTGGGCCAGGGCGCCGGAGTCCGCGGCCATGTCCAACTTCCTCGCCGTGCGCGGCGCGGTGCTCGCCAAGCCCGCAACGGAAGCGATGAATGTGCGCCTGCTGTACGACGACAAGAACCTCTACGTCGGCGTGCACTGCAAGGACAGTGCACCGGCGAAGATCGTTGTGAAGGCGGGTCTGCGCGACGCGCCGGTCTGGGCGAACGACGACGCGGTCGAGGTGTTCGTGCGCTCGCCGGCCATGGGCGACAAGGGCCACGCGCAGTTGGCCGTGAACGCGGGCGGCAGCCGCACGGACCTGCTCGGCGGCAACCTGGGCTGGAACGCGGAGTGGCAGGCGGCCGCGGCCGTCGTGGCCGACGGCTGGGTGGCGGAGATTGCGATCCCGTTCGATGTCCTGGCCAAGGGCGCCACCGCCGCGAGCGGCTGGACGCTCAACATTGCCCGCACGCAGCGCGACCTGCCCAAGTCCGCCATGGTCGCCACCCAGGGCGACGAGTGGAAGTGCGAAGCGCTGTTCGCACGCATCGAGTTCGAGTGACGCGGGCGTGGGGAGGGGGCCCGGCTTCGCTCAGAGGCATCGCCGTGGCAAGCGGGGGACGAGGGGCGAGGGAGAAGAGATGGAACCTGGACGCTCATCTTGGCGTCCGATTGCGCCGGGGCGGGAACGTCAGCGCGCTTGCGGAATCGTCCAGTTCTCAATGCGCAGGTTCGGAATACGACTGAAGTGGTCCGTGTTGCCCGTCACGAGGCAGCAGCCCTCGGTGAGTGTCGTGGCGGCGATCAGCAAGTCGAAATCGTCAATCGGTTTGCCGCGTCGCGCCAGTTCCGCCTTGAGCCGGCCGAAGGTGTCCATGACCGGGCGCGATACGTCGATCACGGGGTACAGCTCTGCCGTTTTGGCCACTCGCGCCAGGTTCTCTGTGCGGCGCGCCGATTTTTCGGCGCCGAACACGAGCTCACCATAGGTGATGACCGAGATGGCCATCCGGTCCTCGCGGTGGTGTTCAAAGTTGCGAAGGACCGCCGGGACACCCTTGAGGGCGCAGATGACGATATCGGTGTCCAGCAGGTACACTAGAACGCCTCCTCCGTGAAGCGGCGCCCGGTTCTGCGTGCAGCCCGGATCTCCTTGGCGATCTCCGCCGCGGGGCGCGGATCGGACCAGGTCCCGGCAAGTTTCAGAAACTCATCGGTCGCGTTCGGTACACCGGGGGGTTGAGCCAGGAACTCGCGGACGATGGCGGTCACCTCCTGCGAGATGGAGCGGTGGTCCCGAGTCGCCCGGCGGCGCAGTGCTTCATAGAGTTGGTCATCGATGCCTTTGACCTGCAGGATGGCCATGGTCAGGCTCCTTGGGTGATTCCGCGCGTGGCCTTTGCCACCTCAATAAAGACCATAGCCACAATTCATGAAGTTGCAAGTTGTTTTCATGCACCGCCACAGAACAGGATCCCTTGCGGTGTTGGTGCGCCACGCCTATGGTAGGAGGGCAGTGGCGGATGCGGTACGGTGGTCGAGCGGTTCCCTGACCTCGGACAGATGGCGACTTCGGTCCGGAGCAGAGCGGTTTGCGGTGCGCAACGACACGGGCGCGAGTTCGAGCCCAAATCTTTGGAGGAAACGACATGCACGGACGGTCCTTGGGCTGGTTGGGACTGGGGTTGTGCGGGGCGCTGCTGTTGACGGGCGGGTGCCAGTCGGGCGCGGAGGCGCCGGCAACGGCGGGCGCTGCTGCCGCGCCGCCGGTTGCGGCGACGGGCGGCATTCCCGATGCCGCGAGCCTGCCGCTGGCCGCGCGGTTGCCCGAGTGGAAGAACATCGGGCCGGGCGGCGGCGGCTGGATCCAGTCGATCTGCGCCAGTCCGCACGAGCGCGATACGCTGCTGGTCGGGTGTGATGTGGGCGGGTTCTACCTCTCGACGGACGCGGGCGCGAACTACCGCATCTTCAATGACGGGTTGCAGGACTACTTCGTCGAGTGCATTGCGCCGCACCCGGTCGACCCGAAGACGATCTACCTCGGCTGCGAGAGCGGCATGTACAAATCGAGCGACGGTGGCCGCACGTGGCGCTGGCTGCGCGAGGGGTTCCCGGCGATCCAGGGCTATAGCTGGTCGGCGCCGGTCGGGGCGCTGGTCGTCGATGCGACGAATCCGGAAACGGTCTACGCGGGGATTGGCCGGCCGCGCTGGCGCAAGTCGGGCTGCGGCGCGGTCCACAAGACCACGGACGGCGGCGCGCATTGGGCGAAGGTCAACGCGCCGGGCAGCCTGCCCGAGGATGCGTGGGTCACTGACCTGGTCATTGACCCGGCGGACAGCCGGCATCTGTATCTCGCGTGTCAGAAGGGCGTGTTCCAGAGCCGCGACGCGGGCGTAACCTGGCAGTTGACCGTGAACGGGCTGCCGCACCCGCGCGTGCGGCGCCTGGCCGTATGCCGCGCCAAGCCGAACGTGCTGTACGCGACCGTGGAGTCGGAACCGGCGAAGGAACCGTGGCAGGGCGGTGTGTACAAGTCGACGGACAGCGGCCAGACCTGGCAAGCATGCCTGAACGGCCTGCGGCAACAGGTCGGCAAGCCCGGACAACCGGCACCGATGACCGCGAACTACGACCGGATCGTCGCGCACCCGGAGAACCCGGACATTGCCTATGTCGGCGGCTGTTCGTGGGTCAATGCCATGATGTACAAGACGGTGGACGGCGGTCAGGCCTGGGTGGAGACGTTCAAGGACGGGAAGGACGGCAATTTCGAGCGCGGCTGGATCAAGATGTGGGGGCCGAGCACCGAGTGCCTGACGCTGTCGCCGCTGGCGCCGGACACGCTGTACTTCGGCACGTCCGGGCACATCTTCAAGACGATAGACGGCGCCAAGACCTGGCAGCAGGCCTACTGCCAGACGCTGCCGGACGGACGGTTTCGGGGCACGGGCCTGGAAGTGACGTGCCTGCACAACATCATTGTGCACCCGCGGAATTCGCAGACGCTGTACTTCGGCTACTACGACATCGGACTGCTCGTGTCGGAGGACGGCGGGCAGTCGTTCCGCCGCTGCATGGACGGAATCGACTACAAGTTCAGCAACTCGTGCTTCGCGATTGCGTTCGACCCGGCGGACCCGGCGCACTGCTGGGGCGGGTTCGGGTCCTGGGGCGCGAACGAGGGCGTGGTGGCGGAGTCCACGGACGGCGGTAAGACGTGGAAACAGGTCGGGACTCCTGAAACCGGACTGCCCAAGGCGCGCTGCCGGACGCTGCTTGTGGACAAGGCGAGTACGCCGGGCGCGGTGACGCTGCTGGCCGCGTGCGACGCGCAGGGCGTGTTTGCGAGCGGCGACGGCGGCAAGTCGTGGCAGGCGCGGAACCAGGGCTTGCCGCACGGCGAGGTGCGCGGACTGGTGGCGCACCCGCAGAAGGCAGGTGTATACTGGTGCCTGCTGGCGGCGACCAAGGAGTTGCCGCCCGGGCTGTTCCGCACGGACGACGCGGGCCAGCACTGGACGCCGGTGAACGCAGACCTGCCCGTGGCGGATGTGAAGGCGATCACGGTCGCGGCGAGCGCGCCGGAGCGCCTGTACATGGCAGCGCGCCAGGGCAAGCGCGGGGAAACGGCGTTCCCGGGCGGGGTGTGGCGCAGTGACGACGCAGGCGCGACGTGGCGGCAGGTGCTGGCGGACCGGTTCGTGCAGAGTGTGACGGTGGACCCGCGCGATGCGAATGTTGTCCATGCGGGGATGACGGATCACCCGTACCACGATGAGTGCCTCGGCAGCGGCGTGGCGTGCAGCCGTGACGGCGGTGCGACGTGGGTCTCGCTGAACGCGCCGCGCCTGACCTGCCGGCACGCGACGGTGGTGGCGCTGGACCCGCAACGCCCGGACCGCGTCTACGTCGGGACGGGCGGCAATGGCGTGTTCGTGGGTGATGTGGCACCGTGAGTGGGCGACGCGGGAATCGGGGGCGACTCGCCCCCGAACCCCCGACCAGGGGGCGTCGTTGACTCCCCCTGGACCCCCTCGGGGTTGCCACGGGAACTGCGCGGGGCGACGGCGTGCCGAGCCGCGCCGCCTCCCCGCGCAGTCCCCGTGGCGGAGCCGTCCGCCGCCGGGTGCCCGTGGGACGGGCGTTGGCGGCGGAATCGGAGGGTGGCTGGGCGGGGCTTGGG
Organism: Lentisphaerae bacterium RIFOXYA12_64_32; assembly: GCA_001803235.1. Taxonomy (GTDB): domain Bacteria; phylum Verrucomicrobiota; class Lentisphaeria; order Oligosphaerales; family YB12-FULL-65-16; genus YB12-FULL-65-16. The sequence continues at coordinate 3,633 of MHBL01000161.1, read as the reverse complement.
CGCGCTCCTCAGCCCGACCGCTGCCGACCGCAATCGGCGGCGATCGATTGCAATCGACTGCCATCGAGTGCCGCCGATGGGGACGGCGGGCGTGGGGACACGGCGGGCCTACTGACATAGACGACGGAGGTCGCACATGGACGAACTGAACAAGGCGCTGGACATTTCGTTGAAGGGCGCTGAGGCGGAGCAGGCGGTGACGGCAGCGCGGGCGCAGATTGCGTGCTGGGGCCTGGCCATGCCCGCGGTTGAACCGTTGCCGATCGATTTCGGACTGAAGAAGTTCCGCGAGGTCGGCGAGATCGAATGGTGGATCGCCAATGAAGTAGAGGCCGGGTATTGCGGCAAGTTCCTGTTCGTGTTCGATGGCCAGACCTGCCCGATGCACCAGCACCGCGAGAAACACGAGACATTCTACATCGTCAGAGGCACGGTGCGCATGCGCTGGAAAGGCACAACCCGCGAGATGACCACCGGTGACGTGTTGCCGGTCGCGCCGGGCGAACTGCACTCGTTCACCGGCGTCGGGCCGGCGCTGCTCCTTGAAGTCTCCAGACCGTGCGTAATTGACGACAACTATTTCGAGGACCGTGACATCCCGATCGGCGGGAACTACCGGGGTAAGCGTTGACCAGCATGGCGGGCCGATATCCGTGTCAAGCGAGCACACCGCAGAACGGCGTTTGGGGAAGTGGAGTAAGGTTTCCGCCTTGCTGTCGTTGTGCAAGATGACCTCGTGGTGGCGCGCTAGCTGTCACCAGCTCCGATTGCGGAGGCTCTGCCCTGCAAAGTGGCCGGATCATCTCGGGCCGAACCTTCCCCAAGGTTGCAGTTGCCTTGCGCGTTGGGTATAGTAAAGACAACGAGGGCCGTGGGGCGGAAATAACGGCCTGTTAGCCGAGCCGGAGAGCGATGGATAGCATCTCCTGCGTGGCACGGGGTGGTGGTGGGGTGGTTTCAGGTTGTCGGCAGCCGCGCACTGGCATGCGGAATGCTAGCACCATTGCTGAAGCGGTCGGGAGGTCCCTGCGATCGATCTTGGAGTCGTGTCATTTCTGAGAATTGCAGTGATGCGGAGCGTGTCGATGGGTTTCCCGTTCGGTTCCGTCCACAGGAACGACATGTCGCGGTTTGCTTTAATACTATAGAAAAGTATGTGGAGTGTGAAGGTCTCATCCTGATCCCAACACCAACAAACTCTTGGCACAGGGGCACAGAGAGGTGAGTCGAACCATGCGAATCCGCTGGCTTTGTCTGACGGGTGTGGCCGTGACGGTCTTGGCTGTTCCGATGTCGAGGTCGCAACCGGCGATTCCGGCTGAAAGGGCCGTGCCGGCTGCGCCCGCCAAGGTGCAGGAGGGCGGCGACAGAGGCGACTTCCCGGCCCTGGAGGAGATCAAGCGCCGCCAAAAGGAGTTGGAGCGGCAGAAGGTCGAACAGCGTCGGAAGAAGCAGCTTGATGACATTCGACTTCTGGTCAAGCGCGCGTCCCTGCAGGACAGCGACGACGAGAAGGTCAGGGGTTACCTGCAGGCCCAGGACTTGCTCCAGAAGATCTGGGCTGAGAAACCCGAGCCGCAGTTGAAGAAGGAGTTGGAGTTGGTGGAGCGAAAGATACGTGAGGTGCCTCCACCCAGGCAGTTCACCGATGCGACGGGGTTGAGCATGGTCCTGGTGGAATCCGAGAAGAACTCCTTCTACATCTCCCAGGCTCCGGTGTCCGAGAAGGAGTATGGCCATTGGGTCAAGGTGACAGGCGGTCAGGGCCCCGATATGCTTCCTGACACTCCCATCAAGGCGGTGACTTGGGACAAGGCGAACGAGTTCTGCCGTTGGGTGACGGATCAGAACCGGCAGGTGTTTAGCCTGCCGACCTTGGAGGAGATGAGGAGTTTCAAGCGGCGTCTGCCTGTCGCGGTGTGGACCTCGTCGGTATGGGAGGGCACAGACATCACGGTGCGGCGGATGCGTGAACGTTTTGCGGTGAGCATGTACTCCGTCTGGGATCCGGCCCTGCACATGGCGAGCGGGGAGGCGTTTGGCGAACTGCCGTTTGCCACCTATCCGCAGATTGGTTTTGTCGTGGTGGCCAGCAAAGACTGTGGGATTCAGGACCGACTGAACCGGCTGAAAGGGAAGACCGAAAAGTGAAGTCACATATTTCTACCTCCCAGGCGGACCGGCGGTTGTGCCGGGGTACGGTCGACCGGCGCAACCTGAGTTGGCTTGCGCCAGTCGTCGGCGTCGTGGCGTTGTTCATCGCAGGTTGCACCAACGTCGAGTCCACCACTTACCGTGGGCAAGTCATCCGCAAGGAGGTGCTGCGGACGGAGAAATGGGAGGCGTTCTCATTCCAGTTGGCGCCGTCCTCGGACGGCAAACCGCGCCTGTTGGTCACGCGACAGGAATTGGCCAACTACTACGAAGTGCCGGTCTACCAGAAGGTCTTGGAGTTGAAGGCCCCCGACGAGACAGACCGTGAGAAGATCCGGCACCGCGCGGTGGAAGGCGAGTCCATTCGCGGCGACCCGGCGGTCCGCAACGACAAGACCGACTTGGGGCCGTGGCCCAATGAGGAATTTCGGCTGAACGGCGTGCCGGTCAGGTCGGATGCCGGCGGCATGGTGGTGGACGCTGACGAGCAGATCCTAGCCCTTTTCGACGATCTGTCCCGGCCCAAGGTGACCGTGACGTTGTCTCAGGCGCGGATCGGCGATGTCTTGCTCGAGGTCAGTCGCGAGGATCTGCTCAAGTCACTCGGGATCCAGTTGTCCGATACATCGGCGCCGAAGGGCGCGCGCGAGGGACTGCGGCTGAAGGTGGACGGGCCGGCGCGCGTGAGCCCGGGCAAGACGTTTGTCCTGACCTTGCAACTTCAGAACACCAGCGCGACCCCGGCCGCGAAAGTCATGTGCCGGACCGTGTCGCGTCATGCGTGGCTGGATGGCAAGACGTTCTACTTCGGTGACTTGGGGGCGAGCGCCACGCGTTCGTTCTCCAGGACCTTCACTGTCCCGGCCGACTGCCGCAAGGGCCAGGTGTTCGGCGCCATGGGCGTGTGGGACCTACTGGGTGGGATCCCGGACAAGGCTTTGCCTCTGACCTTGACGGTGGAGTGAGCGGGTTGCTTCACGCCCTCGTGGACCACGACGCACACCATTGACTCGGTCCCGTGTTGGCAACCGTTTGCCACCGGGCGACACGTGGTCCCAGGGTGACGCTGTCGCTCTGCCCTGGGCTGGTATGCGTTGCCCCTTCAGGGCAAGTACATGGTCGCCTCGCAGCGGGCCTGATTCTGACGGTTTCGCTGGCGCTGTTCTTGGCACTGAACGCCGGCCTCTGCCGCGAGCGTACTCGCGAGTCGGCAACAGCGCCCTCGTTCGGGTTCCCGATCGTCCGTTTCACCCGGTGCGACCCGAGTCGGTATTGAATCGCCCCCGGGCTGGCAACCGTTTGCCACCGGGCGACACGTGGTCCCAGGGTGACGCTGTCGCTCTGCCCTGGGCTGGTATGCGTTGCCCCTTCAGGGCAAGTACATGGTCGCCTCGCAGCGGGCCTGATTCTACGGGTTTCGCTGGCGCTGGTCTCGGCACCGAACGCTACGGTCTGCCGACGCGTACTCGCGGTCGGCAG
>MHBL01000160.1 GCA_001803235.1 Lentisphaerae bacterium RIFOXYA12_64_32 | reverse complement strand
CGGGACTCAGGCACAATGCACGCTGACGGCGCCCGCCCCTGCGGAAGTGACATGCGCCCCAGTACGCCCGGCGTGTCTTCTCGGCGGGTGTCGTGCTCAATGGGGCGGGATGTCATCCTCGTCGGGAGTCTCATCTTCCTGCGACTGCAGGCCCCGCGCCAGCCGTTCCATCCACTGGACAAAGGTCTGGCTGTTGGCCAGACCGAGGGCCTGATCCTCGCCTGCGGTCAAGGTCCATTCCGGCTCGGAGACGGAGATCCGGCAGTCGACGGATTCGATGACGACGCGGCCGTTGGCGGCGCTGTACCATTCGAGGTAGAGGCAGTTGGCAAAGCGCTCCGGAACCGTCTCGGCGCGCCATGCCATCTCCACGGCCGTGGCGGCGGGCACGGCGGCGACTCGGACCTTCCGCGACGCGGTCATATCTCCCGTCACCCCCTCCTGCACGAGTGCGAGGTCCGCAGCGGGAGGAGCGGGCACGGGGCGCGGGTTTTCGAACGTGAGCAGACACCCCGCCAGGTCGCGCCGGCAGTCACCTTTGAGCTCCAACACGACCGGCTCCGCCTGCCCGACCAGCCAAAGCCGGCCCGTGACCAGGCCGCGACGGCGATTGTCAATCTCGCCTCGCGTAACGGCATCGGCGACCCGGAATGCCATGAACTGGGCTCCTGAGCTTCTACTCCTACTCGCGCGCCGGCTCTGCTTGACAGAACCCTAATGAGCGCGACCGGGCGGGCGTGACCCGAATGACACCCAATGCAGAGAGCGCCGAACCTCGGAGTGAAGCCGGGCCACGTCGAACGATATGAGCAAGCGTTACCGACATTCCGGTCTTACTTCAGTGTTCGGCGTTCGTATTCCAGTCTCAGAACGGCCCCACGCTCCGCGTGGCCCTCATCTTGCCGGGCTGCCCCGGGCTCGGACGCTCCCGCCGCGTATGCCCTATTTTACAGTGCCCATGCCCGCTTGTCGCCTGGCCCCTTCGGGGATCCCATTCCGCGGCGCACGGGGGGGGTAATCCTCCCCAGCTTTCAAGGGACCCCGCCGGACTTCCTGGTGTTCCAGGACGATAAGTTCACCGACTTCGGGGCGGATTACTTCGGCCGCGACTTCGGGCAAGCGCTTGCGGAGTGGCTCCACGCCAACTACCGTGTCAAGGCGTGCCTGGCGCCGCGACCGGTGCCTGACGCGCGGTACGGAATGCTCTTGCTGGAACGGGGTGCACCTGACGCGACAGCGAAGGGAAGCAACGAATGGCCAACGGAGGACAGCCTGTTCTAGACGCTGGCCGGGTTCTGGTCTTTGTCGTCGCCTACCACGCCGAGAAGCACATTGTCAGCGTGTTCGAGCGCGTCCCCAAACCGCTGTTCAACGCCCCGGACGTCGCGTTCCTGGTGATTGACGATGCGTCCGGCGATGGCTCGGCGGACATCCTGGCTCGGTGGGTCGAGGCGCACGCCATCCGCAACATCACCGTACTGCGGAACCCCGTGAACCAGGGGTACGGCGGCAACCAGAAACTCGGCTACCGCGTCGCCGTGGATCAGGGCTTCGGCCTGGTGATTCTCCTGCACGGGGACGGACAGTACGCGCCGGAGATGCTCCCCTCCTTCATCGACACGTGGCGGCGTACGGACGCCGATGTCATTCTCGGGTCGCGGATGAAGTACGTGGCCAAGGCGCGTGTCGGCGGCATGCCTCTGTACAAGATTGCCGGCAACCGCACCTTGACGTGGTTCCAAAATCGCCTTACCGGCCAGGCCCTCTCCGAGTACCACACCGGATACCGGGCGTACTCGACGCGACTCCTGCGCGCGGTGCCGTTCGAGGTGAATACAAATGATTTCCACTTCGACACCGAGATCCTGCTGCAGGCGCACTACGTCGGCGCGCGCGTCGAGGAACTGGACATCCCGACACACTACGGCGACGAGGTCTGCCACGTAAACAGCGTCCAGTACGGGATCAACGTGCTTCTGGCCACAGCGCGGTATGCCATGCACCGCCGCGGCATGGTCTGCTCGCTGAAGTACCGCAACCTCAGTCCGTTGCGATACCCGGACAAGGGCCACCTGCGGTACTCGTCGCACGCCCTGGCGCTGGGACTCATCGAGGAAGCGCTGCCCAAGCGGCTGCTCGATGTGGGTTGCGGGCCGGGGTTTGTCGCCCAGCGCTGCGAGGCGCTCGGGTGCCGGGTCACCGGACTGGACCGGGTAGCGCCGCAACCGGGGGTGATGAGTGAGTTCCGGCAACTCGACTTGGAGAAGGACCCACTGCCTGTCGACCCATTCGCCTACGACGCCGTGCTGTTGCTGGATGTCATTGAGCACCTGGCCGAGCCCGAGGCATTCCTGGTCCGGCTGCGCAACGAAAGCCGGTCGCTGCAGGCGGGGCAGCCATCGCCCACGGTCATCCTCAGTGTTCCGAACGTGGCTTTCGCGGCGGTCCGGCTCAATCTGCTGCTGGGTCGGTTCAACTACGCCGAGCGCGGCATTCTGGACGTCACGCACAAGCGACTGTTCACCCGCGCCTCGCTGCTGCGCATGCTGCGGGACTGCGGGTACCGGGTCGAGAAGGTGATCCCGGTCCAAGTCCCGTTCGAGGCGGTCATGTCCGGCGGCCTCGGGCGCGTACTGGACCGGATTGCGCATGTCCTTGCCTATGCCTGGCCGCCCCTGTTCGCCTTCCAGTTCATGGTGGTGTGCCGCCCGTTGCCCGGGGTTTTGCAGGTGCTGCGCCAGGCGGAGCGGCACACGGGGCAGGACGTGGTGATTCCGGAAGGGCTGGTCGCGAAGCCGCCGGAAAGCGAGCGGCGGGCAACCGTCAATCGCGATCCGGCCTGGCCCGTTTGAGCCGACGCGCGGTGTGGCGGACACCGGCCCGGATGCGGCGATGGACCTGCCGCACCGCTTTGGCCGCGGCGCTGCGGACCCGGTGCCGGACCAGCAGGAACGTGCGGTGCGGCACGGGCGAGCGGAAGATGTCCTCGGGTGCGGACGCTTTCTCATTGACGCCGGGAGTCAGATCAATGCCTGCCTGGCGGAAGAGGTGGACCACGAACGCGGAGCAGAAGAAACTGTTCTCCCGCGACAGGGCGTTAGCCCTGCTGCGCAGTTCGCGCCGACGCAGTGCTGCATAGGCGCCGAGCAGTTCGCGCAGCGAGTAGCGGCTGTGCGTGGCCACCAGGTCAAGTCCGTGCCTCAGCACCAGGTTCGTCTGTTCCTGCGACAGGCCCAGATCGAGAATCGCCAGGTTGGAGTAGAACTCCTCGTCGTAGTACTTGCTGACCCGGTTCTCCTGGGCGCCGAGTTGGATGTGCTTGTGCTCCACCTGCAGGTCGGACTCGATCACCCACGAGTGCCCGTCCACGCGCTCGCCCTCGAACACGAACGCATGCGACCACTGCCCCCATTGACCTTTCGCATCCAGGTGCCGCTCGGCCAGGCAGATGGCCTTGTCCACCACGGTCAGGCCGCTGGCCAGGCCGATACGGCCCGGCTGCGCGTATTGCGCCAGAAACTCGGCGTTCGACAGATCGCGGAGGTGGAACACGTCCTGCTCGCCGCTGTCGGGCGTCGAATCGTGTGTGTTGCCCATGGGGTGTCTCCGTTGGCAGATTGGCATGCCGTCCCCGAAAGTCAGGAAATCTGCCACACCTTTGGTGCGGGTCAACCTGCTGTGGGCTGCCAGGGCTGGACTTGCCCGCACAGGTCGCTACATTCCGAGGTTGCCCTCGAGCCCGCAATGGCCCATGTGAACCAGGCCCGGGGACGAGTCGTGCGGGGTTTGGGCAGGGGAGACAGTCGCTGCCATGTACACTGCGCCGTTCACGCGTCTGACCTGGTTGCTCTGTGCCTGTAGCTGCCTTCTGAACGGAGCCGTCACGGTCGGCGGCGGCACGCCGCTTTGCGGGTCGCCGTTCGCTGCCGTACTGGGGCGGGACAGCCCGGCGTTCACCACCGTCGGCGACGCCTCACGCGGCAACCACCTGGCGATCATCGACAACGGGTACGACGCGCTGCTGCTGCGGGTGCACCTGATCCGGAACGCGCAGCGGTCCATCGGGATGCAGACGTTCATCTGGACCAACGACGAATGCGGCCGCCTGATGATGTACGAGCTGATCGCCGCCGCCCGCCGCGGCGTGAAGGTCCGCATCATTGCCGACAACCTGTTTTCCGATCAGGACCCGCAGACCGTGGCGTTTCTGGCCACGGTGCACCCCAACCTCGAGATCCGGCACTACCGTCCCACGGCGCAGCGACTGAAGACATCCAGGTTCACCCAACTGCTGCACGGGGTGTTCGCGCCCAAGAGCATGAACCAGCGCATGCACAACAAGATCATGCTGGTGGACGGTGCGGCGCTGATCACGGGCGGGCGCAACATTGAAAACACCTACTTCAACCATTCGACCGCGATGAACTTCCGCGACCGCGACGTTCTGGCCGTGGGGCCGGTCGTGGCACTGGCGCGCGACTCGTTCGAGGAGTTCTGGGACTACCGGCACAGCGTCAGCAGCCGCAAGCTGACCGACGTGGCGGCGGCCATCGCGGCCGGCACGTTCCGGACGTACGAGACGTGGGAGGATTTCGCCTTCGGCCCATTCTTCGGCGAACTCACGCGGCAGGCCGATTCGGCGCCACAGATTCAGTCTCGCTTTGTGTCGCGGCTGCGACCCGTCGCGCGCGTTCAGTTCCTGGCCGACAAGCCGGGCAAGAACCAGGGGTTCCTGTTCTGGGGCCAGGGCCGCATCACCCGGGACTTGGCCGACGTGCTCGCCTCGGCGCGCGAGTCGGTCGTCATCCAGTCGCCATACCTGGTCCTGAGTCCGGCGGCAGCAAACCTGTTCCGCAGCCTGAAGGCGCAGTCGCCGCAACTCCGGTTCGTCGTCTCAACCAACAGCTTCGCATCGACCGACAACATCCTGGCCTACTCGGCGAACTACCGACTGCGCGGCCGCTATGTCGAAGACCTGGGACTGGAAGTCCACGAATACCGGGCCCTGCCGGCTGACCTGCTCCAGGTCTTTCCCCAGTACCCGGACCTGCACGCACTGGCAGCCCGAAAACAGGCGGAGGGCAAGCAGGAGGGCCTGCCGCTTCTCTGCATCCACGCCAAGTCGCTGGTGGTCGACGACCGGGTGGCCTTCGTCGGGTCGTACAACCTGGACCCGCGCTCGGAGAACCTGAACACCGAGGTCGGGCTCCTGGTCGAGGACGCGGCGTTTGCCCGCGAGTTGAAGGGTGACATTCTGGCCGACGCCAGCGCCCGCAACAGTTGGGTCCTCGCCAAGCGCCAGGTGCCGCTGCATCTCGACGTCGTCAACCGCCTCGTCGACGGGCTCTCGAACCTCACGCCCGTCGATGCCTGGCCGCTGCAGAACACGACCAGCTTCGAGCTGCTGCCCGGCGCCGCGGAAGTCGCACCCGGCCACCCGGACTTCTACCGGAACTACCGCGAAGCCGGGGATTTCCCGGGTGCCGACGGCGCGCTGTCCCACAAAGAGATCGTGACACGCCTGTACAAGGCGGTGGGGCCCGTCCTGACGCCGATGATGTGAAGGGGAGTGGAGTGTGTCGTTGTGGAAAGTGCGGCACCCCCCGCCCGCCCCTCCCATCGGCGGTCACGGACAGAACCGCCCGGAGGCCGCGCGGAGGACAGGCTTGCCCTACTTCCGATCCGGCGGCACGGCCGGCTTTCCGGTTGCCAGGACGCCCTTCATTCGTTCGAATTCCGACGCGTCGCCGCCCAGGCGCCGACAGGATTCCGCGTCGGCCTGAGCCGCTTCCCGGTTACCCGCCAGAAGGTACGCCAAGGCCCGGTTGAGATAGGCCCCGGCGTTGCCGGAATCCAGCTCAAGACCGCGACTGAGATCGGCGACGGCGTTGCCGAGCCGGCCCATTTTCAGATGGGCCGAACCGCGGTTGATGAAGACCGCCGCGCGCTCCGGCTGCAGTCTGGACGCCCGGTCCAGATCGGCCAGAGCTTCCGCCAGCCTGTCGAGCTTCAGGAGGAGTGTTCCGCGGTTGTACAGCGCGTCGGCAAACTCCGGGTCGCACGCGATGGCGCGCGTGTAGTCGTCCAGCGCCTGTGACGTCTGCCCCTGCAGTTCGAGCAGGCTGCCGCGGTTGCTGTAAGCGGCTGCCGACCGCGGGTCGAACGCGAGGGCCCGGTCGTAATCCTGCATGGCCTTGTCGCGGTCGCCCAAGGCCAGATGCGCCAGCCCGCGGTTGACGTAGGTGCCGGGGCTCAACGAACTGAGGGCGACCGCTCGGTCCAGATCGGCGATGGCGTCCTGTGGGCGGCCGAGCTTCAGGTAGAGAGCGCCGCGGTTGTAATGAGGCTCAGCGAGTCTCGGATTGCAGGTCATGGCCTGGGCATAGTCGCGGAACGCCAGTTCCGTTTCGCCCATGGTCTCGTAAAGCGTGCCACGGTTGACGTAGGCCTGGTCCGCCCAGGGGCAGAGCTCGATGGCGCGGTTGTAGTCCTGCAGCGCCTTGTCATGTTCGCCGCGTGCCTGGTAGGCCAGGGCGCGTCCCCAGTACGACCTGGCGTGGCCGGGGGCTTTCCGAACCGCGTCGTCCCAGAGTGACAGGTCGGTTTGCCACACGGCGTTGCGGCGGTGGGTCGCGACGGCATAGACCGCGACAAGCGCCGCCAGCACCGAGATGGCCAGTTTAAGCCGCTGATCCTGAGACCACAAAGGCATCTCAATCGCCCTGTTGCGGGGGTCGTAACCGTTCGGCGCGGAGCCGCTCCAACTCCTGCTGCTGAAGGGCCAACTGCTGTGCCAGGTTCTTGATGCGGGTCCGGTTGTCCGACAGGCAGGCAGAGAGCTGCAGGCAGACGAACATCAGGAACACGATGCCGAAGAAGAACACAATAGAGGTTGGTTCCACAATGCCGGTCAGCCGTCCGAGCCAGACGAACACCTGTTCGGTGGACGCGGCGACCACCAGGGCCACACCGCCGAGCAGCCACGCCCAGGAGAACTCCTCGCCCAGTTTCTTGCGGCGCACCAGTTCGACCACAAACACGAAAACCACCAAGGCAAAGATGGCCATGAACATTTTCTGCTGGAGGAGCAGCACGCGACACCTCATCACTGGCAAAAACCAGGTTGTTTAGGCTGTAGGCTGTTAGGCTGTAGGTTCCCGAGCATCGAGCCTGGACCGGGGGTTTCCGGATTGGATTGGCACACGCCTCATTCAGCCGCTCCGAGTCTCGCGGTTTCTTGGGCGATTCTTACCTACAGCCTACAGCCTAATCCCCTACAGCCTGCCTTCACTGCACGCGTCTCAGCAGCGACACGAACATGCTGAGCAGCATTTTGAACACGTAGTAGACCGGGGCAAAGCCGCTGTGCATCGACTTGCCCGTTCCGGCCCGCATCACCGCCGGAATCTCGGCGATGCGGTATCCGCAGCGGTGCAGCATGATGATGACATCGGCGTCCGGATAGTCGACCGGGAAGTAGTCCGAGACCAGGAAGCGGAGCACGTCACGGCGGAACCCTTGCAGTCCGGACGTGGGGTCCGTGATGCGCTGGCGCAGGACCAGCGAGGCGAGGACGGCGAAGAAGCGCATGGCGACGCGACGCACCAGCGGCGGCGTGTAGCTGGCCGCGGCCATGTGCCGGGATCCGATGACGACGTCGGCGGTCCCGGCTTGGAGCACGGCCAGCATGTCGCGGCACGAGGCGGGTTCGTGCTGTCCGTCCGCGTCCAATTGCAGGATGTAGTCTGCTCCCCGGGTTCTGGCGTACTTGTACCCCGTCTGAAGAGCGACACCGTAGCCCATATTGAAGGGGTGAGAGAGCACTACGGCGCCAGCGGCGCGCGCGGCGCTGGCCGTCGCGTCCGTCGAGCCGTCATTGACAACGACGATCTCCGCGGCCGGAAGCACCTGCCGGATCTCGGTCACGAGGCGGCCGACATGCGCTTCCTCGTTGAAGGCCGGCGTGATGACCAGAACGCCGGAACTGCTGGGATGTTCAGCCGATTTGCTCACGTGTGGACTTGGTGGACACCAGACCCCTGAGACGCCAAAGCTCCGACCGAACATGGCCGGAGCTTTGAATGTAGCACGAACTCACGCCCCCGCAACGCGGGGGGCGGCGTCTCTGTAATGCGTCAGCTAAGGGTGGAGCATAGACCCCTGCCACCTTGTGTGGCAGGTGAACGGGTTCAGTTGGCTACTACACCGCACATCGTCGCCTCTCTTCCCTTTCCCCCGTCCGCCGCCGGCGGACGGGGGAAAGGGAAGAGAGGGGGGGGGGCGCGCACGTTTGGCGGGCGAACCCGATTCACCCGTGGCACAAGGCCACGGGGGTCTCACGCATGGGCCAGCGCGCCGTCGTTCCACCCGCCACTGACGCATTACGTTTCGACGCGGCGCGGTGTAACCTTCCGGGGGTTGCAGCTGTATATTCAGTAGAACCGGCGCACCGCGAGGGTAGCGGGAGTTGGACAGCGGTTCTTCGACAGTCCGGCTGGCGGCATGTTTCCGGCAGCAGGCGAGGCGATCCCGAGTTCGCGGGGGCGCCGCAAAACCAGATACGTGATGCAGGAGGCCGAGTAACGATGAAGACGTGGGGATGGATCCAACGAGCGATTGTGGCGACCGGAGTGGTTTGCGTTCTGGGTATGGTCGGGACGCCGCGCGTTCACGGTGCCGACAGCCTGGCGAATGTCGTTCCGGACAATACAGCGCTGTTCGTTGAGATTCCGGACATCGGGAAACTGCGTCAGGCGCTGCGCGACTCGGAATTCGGTAAGAGTGCGACCACGGCGCCGATCCTGCAGTCGGTCTGGACCCTCATCGATGCGGCCGAAGGTCTGGCGACGCAGTACCTCGGCGACATGAACGCGAGCGAACTGGAGGCCATGCTGCCGTCGCAGTGGGCGCTGTGCGTGCAGGACCTGCCAGACTCAGCTGGGGATTTCGACCAACCCCCGGTGCTGTTCATGGGGCGGTTGACCGGGGACGGAAAGGCGTTGGAGGAGCTCTGGTCCACGCGCCTGTTCCCGCGGCTCAAGACGCTGATGAGCGACGCCAAGATCGAGACGGCGGACGAAGGCGGCACGGTGGCATACCGGTTCCAGAAGCCGGGCGAGTCGGTCCTCGAGATCGCGTTCGCGCACGGAATGATGCTGGCCGGGTCGACCTCGGGCGTGGCGGGGTTCATCAGCGGCGGCGCCAAACCCCAGGCCGCGCTGGCGCAGAAGGACAGCTACAAGGCCGCCGTGGAGCAGTTCCTGCCCAATGCGCTAGTGACGGCGTACGCGGACGTGGCGCCGGTGATCAAGCGGCAATTGGCGGACCTGCCGGAGAAGTCCAAGCAACGTCGGGACATGTGGGTCACCGGGTTGGAGTCCTGTCAGGGTGTCAGTTCCAGTGCCGCGCCGCTGGGGGGACGGTTCCAGGAGCGCGTGTTTGTCAATCTGGGCGAGAACGCACAGCCCGGACTGTTGGGGATGGTCAACACGCGCGAGCCGATGAGCGTGAAGAGCGCGGCGCTGATTCCCAAGAACTACGTGTTTCACGGGGCCATGTCGATCACCAGCGGCAAGGAGTTGTGGACGAACATTCGTGACCTGGTGGTGGCGGTGCAAGGGCAGGCGGCGAACGCTCAAATCGACCAGGGCCTGGAGTTCATCCGCACCCAGTTGCAGGTGGACCTGGAGAAGGACATCATGGGGCAGCTCGCGGCGGAGACGTTCATGGCCGTCGCCCCCATCAATCTGCAGGAACTCGTGGCGTCGAAACGTCGTCCCAACCTGCGTGATTTCGACATCCTGGTGGGCCTGGAGGTCAAGGACCCCAAGGCGGCGCGCGAGACGTTGCGTTTCATTGTCGAGTCACCGTTCATGACCGTGCAGGGCGTGAGTCTGGCGGTGCAGAACTTCCAGGACACGGACCTGCACATTGTCAGCGCGCCCAACCTTCCGGGCGGCAGCCGGGCGTATGCGTTTGTTGGCAGTTTCCTGGTGATTGCGCGGGATGCGGAGTCGCTCAAGGCGGTCATCAAGGCGCAGGCGTCGGGGGAGAATCTGGCGGCCACACCCCGGTTCGCATCGGCGCCCGCTCCGTTCTCCGGACCGGTGGTGTTCAGCGAGTACGTGAACCTGTCCGGGGTTCTTGCTGAGGTCGTGTCGGGGCTGATCCGGGCGAATCAACCGAAGCTGGAGCCGTTCGTGGCGGCGATCGCCAGCGTGATGGCGCAGACCGGCGAGATCCGTGTGGTGGGGCGGTCGTCCCCGCGGGGTATTGTCACCGATGGCGACTTGGCCATACCGCTCGGCTCGGCCCTGATGGGCGCGGCGGCCGGCGACTACTTTGGTAAACCGATTGTGGCCCGAAAGGCCAAGCGCGCCGAGGAACGGATGAAGGAGGTCGCCGGGGCGCTGCGACGGTACTACCAGCGCAACCAGGCGCCGCCGGACACGCTGGTGCAACTCGTGCCGGCCTACATCGAGGAACTCCCGGGCGATCCGTTCGCGGGCGGTGCGGAGTTCGGGTACGGGATATCTACGGGCGGCAGCGGCTGGATCCTGGTGAGCGTTGGACCGGATGGCAAGCGTGACGTTGACCTGAACGAGTTCTCCGAGGAGAAGTGGAAGGCTGTCGAAGAGGCCAAGGATCCGGCGGCGTTGGAGGAGGCGCGGCGCCTGATCTACCAGTTCCGCCCCAAGCAGTTTGCCGACGAGCGCGGCTACGACGACGAGGGCGATATCATCAACGTCGGCCGGTGGCAGTAGGCGGGGCGGGCGCGCAGTGGCTCGGCGCGTCCCGCGCCGAAGTGGAGTGCGTCGGCCGGTCCCCGGCCGAGGACCTCGGGCCGAGACGGCCCCGAGCACCCTGCTGCGGTCCCGGAGGTCCCGCGCCACTCCGGCTACAGTTCCGAGACGAGTTCGGCCAGGCGCACTTCCCAGATGAACGAGTTGAGCTTCTCCACCGACTGCAGGAGCTCCTCCTGCATGCGGATCGGCATGGGGCCAGCGCCGGGCTGGAAGGAGGTCTTGTTCGCGTCGAACCACGCCTGTACTTCAGCGGTCTTTGCCCCCAGCAGTTCCTTGACCGCCGCGGACTGAAGCGCCTTCTCGAGTTCGGTCCGGAACAGGTTCGCGTCGAAGCTGCGTACCGGCTGGGGTGTGAAATCGGCGGTCTGCAGGGCTTGGCGTACCGCCTCGGCGCCGGTTCTCAGGCGTTCGAGCGCGTCCGCGTTGGTCTTGCCCTTGAAGTCCCAGAACGCCATGCGAATGGTGCGGGTCGCGGGCGGGAACGTGATGTACGTCTCGACCGGGTAGCCGGTCGGCACAAAACTGATCTCCTGGCCCTCCTCGGGCAGCAGCAGCATGGCGCACGGACCCTCGCCTTCGCCCTTGGCGACGTCGAAGACTTCATCGTAGAAGACGGCCCACCCGTTGTCCTTGGCGGGGACCGTGGCCTTCTCGCCTTCCTTCACCAGTGTCGCGGGCGTCTGGATGCGGCGCGCGCCCTGGCGCTTGTGCCACGACGTGAAGAAGCTCGGATAGCAGCGGGCGTGTACCTTGATCGAGGTCAGTTCCGTCTTCGGTTCGAGCGTGATCTCGCACGGCAAATGGTCCGCGTCCGGCAGGCCGAGGAACCGGATCCGCACGTCCGCCAGTTCGTGCTGCCAGACCATGTCGAGGATGCCTCGTTGGCCGATCTCCGAGACGGTCATGCTGTGGATGAAACTTGTGGCGGCGATGTCGACCCCATTCAGTTCGATGAACAGGAACCCGCTGTGGTACCAGTTGCAGCTCGTGGGGGCGGGCATGCCGATCGCGCCTTCCGTCCCGAGCATCTTCGACGAATCGCCCTCGGCGAACTTCGCGTAGTAGGAAATGGTGTAGGTGGCCGGGCCAAGCGGGAAGGTGGCTGACTGGCGGTGCGTGGTCGCTTTGGACTTGTCCTTGGGGTCCTCGACGGTCTGCGTGTTGATCGGGCTGAGCGTGAGTGACAGCTTCCTAGGCTGCTCCTGCGCCGGGGCCCACGCGCTGGCGAGCAGGACCAGCAACAGCGGCAGACAGAACACGACCAACGGGTAACCGCTAAACTGCGGCGCGAGGCCGGACGAACGTCTGAACTTCATGTTGCCTCCCCAATCTACGGACGCAAGACGCACAGCGCGGAAGAAACCCCGTGACACGATAACCTGCTGCCACTCGAAGTCAAGGATGGGATAGGCGCGAGGGGCCGGGGCAATTGATTCCGTCGTGGCCGTCCAGCCTGCTGGGTAGTGTATTCGTGTATTGCGCGGTCGGGATGAAGTCAACGGTGGGCCGGGGCGCCAACGTAATGCGTCAGCGCCTCCGGTCGGCGGACCGGCCGATCATAGGTTGGTGTTACTCGTGC
>MHBL01000159.1 GCA_001803235.1 Lentisphaerae bacterium RIFOXYA12_64_32 | reverse complement strand
TGCCCGGACACCGCGTTCAAACCGATCCGGCCCATTGCATCTTGCTTAACACCTTCTCGCGCAACGCGAATCTCTGCAAATCCGGCCGAGCTCTCGGCCGATTTCCGCTTGCCGCGCCTCGCTCCTCTCGACTCATGCCACGATCTTCATGCCCCGGCCGAATAAAATGGGGATACGTTGTCAATGAGCAACGGGGCCGGAGAAGACGCCATCACGGACACTCGAATAGCACCTCCACGTCCGGGCGCCGCCTGCGAAAGTTTAGAACCTGGCATGTTGGCAGTGGATTCCGCCGCAAGTCCAGATGCTCTAGCCTGGGCAGTGACTCAAGTTCAGTGGGGAGTTCCCGGATACGGTTGCCGTTCAGGTCGAGAACACGGAGTCCCTCAAGCGCGGAGATGCCCTGCGGAAGACTGGAGATGGCACTGGCGCCCATGATCAGCCACTCCAGTGACTTCAAACGCAAGAGGACACACGGAAACTCTTGGAACAGGTTGGCGTTCACACCGACCATTTCCAGTTCCTGCAGGTTCTCCACCTCTCTCGGAAGTCCCACCAGTCGGTTGTTTGACGCCTCCAGAACCTTCAGGCGAAGACAGCAACCAATCTCAGGCGGCAGTTCGGTGAGGTCGTTCTTTCCCAAATCAAGGAGTTCCAGGGTGCTGTACCAACGCGGACTGGGCGCCCAACTCGACAGACCACGTCCCCGCAGAATCATCTTCTTCACTTCGAGAGCCCTCCACGCACGGTGTATTCTCACTCAGAGTCCTCAGCATATGCGCGGAGTCTCGCGACGTGACCTCCCACGATATTGCGGTCCATTCTTTCCAGTTTGGACCAACCGAAGTCGGCCGCGGCCCCAGCCGCCTCGTATGCGGTATCGAAATCCACAATCGAAGCCACGGCCATGGCCATAGCGTCCCGTTGGGATGCGCCCTTCTTCAGATATCGATCATAGACGAGGTAGGCAAGTCCGGCAGACAGCACGGGAGGGGCCAGTTTCCCTGCCACGCGCTTCAGCTTCCCCATCTTCTCGGCTCGCTGTGCTTGCCGCTCAAGGTACGCCACGACGTCCTGATCGACGCTGCCGAACGCGGTAGCCAGATTCCCCCCGGGTACCCCCTTCTGGATCTGCTGTGGTTGAACTCCAAGCCGTTCACATACGTCGAGCGTGACTCTCGGGTTCAACCCCACCTCCCCAAACTTGAGATCTATGACCTTGGACACAGCGCCACGCAGGCTACGCCGCTCTCTGGCATCCTTAGCAAGTTCGGTAGCAAGGTCGTAGTCCTTCTGGGCGAGGATTACCAGGTCCGGCCGCCGGCTGCCGGCAAAGAAGAGCCCCCCTGGTCGCTTCTTGATTGGGAGTCCCAACCGGTTGATGCTCTGCTCGGTGAGAACCCGGCCTTGCCATTCCGGGTAGTCCTTGAGGAGCAAGGCGAGATCCTGCTCCACGTAACCATGTACAATTCTCCCCGCTTCGGATGCGGAAAAGCCTCGGGAGAGGAAGGCCTCGTAGTACTTCCCACGCCTGTTGACTATTTCCTGAATGTTCGCGAGCAGTTCCGGCTCGTCCAACAACCCCAGCGCATCGACCCCATTCACCCCGAAGTACGCGGCGTAGAGGTTCAGCCCATCCGCATACCCCGCGGGGTCTTCGGAGGTCCATCTGGCGGTGAGTGGGTCAAAGTCCCGGAAATGGGTGTGGTACAGGCCGGTGAACGGGTCGCGGTGCATACCGGTCCAGCCGAGGCGGACATAGCGGGACTTGTAGACCGGCTCGCCGTAGGTGTTGGTGAGTTCGATCCCGGCGGCGTTGCAGGCCTTGGCCAAGCCGGTGGAGTTATAAAAGAGCTTTTCGACGACGTTGCCCGCGTTGTCCGCAATGCCCATGACGGTGCCGCGGTCGTCGCACAGGACAACATACGTCGCATCGGCGGCGCCATCCACTGTGCCGTTGCCATCGAGGTTCTCTTCGACAGCGATGGGCTTGTGCAGACCGTCCTCGTAGTAGTAGCGGCGCAGCGGAACCGTGCCGTCGGCGGAACACTCTTCGATGACGGCGAGTCCGTCGTAGACTTGGCGCTCGTCCTGCCAGCCGGTGTTCGGATCCTGGCCGCTGTAGAGGCGCATGATGCGTCGGCCGAGTGCGTCGTAGAAATAGTCGACCGTCTGCGGGGTGAGGTGTACGCGCGAGTTGGCGTCGTAGCGCTTGTCCTCGACGCTGGTGACGCGGCCGAACGCGTCCCAAGTGAACTTGAGCTGATGGTTCTCGGTTAAGTCGCCGCGGCCGGTGTAGCTGAGGGTGTAGGTGCGTGGCCCGGCGAGCAGGTCCGGCAGCGCCCCGGTCGGGGCCGGTCCGGAAATGGCACGTGCGGCGGCGGTGATGCTGACTCCGCAGAGCTTGTTGGCCGCGGTGGCGCCGCCGATCTCGACGGTGAGTCTTCCATCGGTCACCTGGACCGTAACTGAACCAGCAACCCAGTACTGCTCCGTGGCCGGGTCATTGGCGGCGTTGACGGCGGTCTCGCCCTCGACCGCGATGTGGTAGGTGGTCGCGGAGGTGTCGGCGGAGTCGCCGGCCACGACGCTGACGCTGTACCAGCCGCTGGCGACCGCCAGCTCCCAGGAGCAGGCGTTGGCGGAGCTGTCCGCCATGGGCACGAAACTGGTGTCCTTGCCGGTGATCGGGTCGCGGTTCACGGCCAGGGCGGTCAGATCGACGGGCGTGCCCGTGGCGGCATTGATCCAGCCGCAGGTGTAGCCGCTGGCCTGGAGGCCGTAGGCATTACCGAAGTCGGTGACGGCTACAGTGTTGGTGGCGGGCGTCGCGGAAGGCGCCGCGCTATCTCCTTGGGCGAAGTCGAAGTCGTATTGGAACCAAGTGGACGGCACGGCATACCCCGGCGTGCCGGTGAGTTTGACGGCGGCATCGTTGTCCACCAACTGTGCGTACTGGTTGCGGTTCTCGCCGGGGGTGTAGGTGATGGTCCTGCCGTCGACCAGGACCGGGTCTTCGCTCGTGTCGAGGTTCTCGACGGGATCGAGCGGGGCGGACTCGGTCCCGAACTTGTCGCTGGCATCGGTGACCGCGGCGCGCAGGCGTTCGAGTCCGTCGTAGACGTACTCGCGGGTCGTGCTGTTGAGCGAGGTCTGCCACTGGCCGGTCCTGTCTTTCAGGCCGCGTTCGTCGTACCCGAACGTACAGGGGTATTCGGCGCCGAACCGGATGTAGTCGATGAGCCCGAGGTGCTTGGCCGCGTAGTGCTGGATCAGGATCGAGTGGGCCAGGATGGTCTTTGTCGTGACCAGGTTCGGGAAGTCGAGGTCGTAGTCCAGATCGAGGAGCGTTGCCATGGGTGTGCCAGCGCCGTCCTGCTTGGTGAGCGTATCGAGGCGGCTGGCGTCGTCGTAGGCGTAGGCGAGGCGGCGGTCGTTGCCGGGGAAGCGCAGTTCGCTGCGGCGTCCGGCCGCGTCGTAGACGTAGGTCACGGCGAGCGCAGCGCTGGTCAGCGTGCCGGCGCTGTAGACGCTGGTGGTCTCGGACATGAGCTGTCCGTAGCCGGGGTCTGCGGCTCCGACGCCGGTGCCCGTCTCGCCGTAGTAGACGTGTTCGAGTTGGACGTAGGAGGTATCGTCGCCTGGGGCGTAGAACTCCTTGAGGAACCTGGGCTTGCCGAAGCAGTTGTAGTCTTGGAAACTGCGCAGGAGGTGGTCGTCGCCGTCCTTGACCTGGGCAAGCCGGTCGCGGTTGTTCCTGTTGCTGACGTCCCGTTCATAGTAAGTATAGGTGAGTTTGCTCGCGTCCTTGCGGATGAACTCGATGAGGTGACCGTACCGGTCGTAAGTGTGGACTTCGCTGCAGGTCAGGGCGCCGAGCGTTTCCTCGCCGGTGGCGCCGTAGTAGAAGTTGGCCTGGCGTGCGCGGCCCGCGAGGTCGTAGAGCGTCTCCGTGGCCTGGCTGCCGCGGATGAGCAAACTCTTGTTGTCGGCGGTGTAGGTGAACGTGCCGGTATCGCGCTGGTCGCCGGTGCCGCGCGCTTCACCGGTGCTCTGGCTCGAACCGTCGACGGCAATGGTGCGAGTGTTGACGACATCGAGCGGGTCTTCGACGATGCCCGGCGCGCCTATGCCGGATGGCGTGACGCGCGTGGCGTGGTCGCCGGTGGCGCCGAGTTCGGGGACTTCCATGCGGGCGAGGTGGTCGGTGCGGGTGAACGCCGAGACCGGCGCGTTGGGAAGGTTGGCCTGACTCCGCGTGGAATCGTCACCTGTCGTGGCCCGGGTCATGAGGCCGTTCTTGTCGAATTCACGCCGGATGTGCACGGGAATGGGGCTGCTTGTGCCGGCGGTGATCTGGGTTTCAGTCCCGTCCCCGACGCTGTTGAACGTGTCGGTGCGCGCGATGTCCAGGGCCGTGCCGGCGGTGGTCTGCGTGGTCTGGGTGCGGGTGGCGTAGTCGGCGGTGGTGGCGGTGGTGGTCACACCCGCGACGTGCTGGGTGGCGGTCGCCTGGTCGCCGTTCGCGTGGTAGGTGTAGGTGACGTCGGTGAGGAGTTCGGCTCCCGCGGCTTCGGTCCAGGTCTCATCGAGCTGGCCTTTGGCGTTCCACTTCGAGCGGGTGACGGCGCCGGAGATGAGGTCCTCAGTGGTCGCGGCGCGGCCGGCCCAGTCGCGGGTGATGTCCGCCTCGGGCTCGGCGCCGGTGGGGCTGGCGGGGTTGAAGACGGTCGAGCCGTTGCCGTAGAAGCGCGAGACAAGCGTCACCTCGCCGTTCTCGTTCAGGGTTGCGATCGCCGCGACCGCGCCGAGGGGGAGAGCGGCCGGGAGGGTGGGGCTGCCGTGCGCCATGACGGTGGTGGTGCCGCGGCCGGCGCTGTCGTAGTGGTAGTGCGTGTAGGCGCCGTTCGGGTGGAGGACGTAGGCGGGGCGGGTCTGGTCGCCGGTGTAGTTGTACGTGGTGGTGAGGGTCTCGTTCTGGCCCGGCGCGGTGGTGCTGGTGACGCGGCCGGCATCGTCATACGCGGTGGTCGAGACGGCGTCCTGCTGCGTGTAGACGGGGTTGTCGGCCGTGCCGCTGGTGGCGACCGGGTTGCGGACGGTCCGTGCGACGAGCCGGCCACACGCGTCGTACGTATTGACGGTCACGAGCCGGCTCGAGACGTCGCCCTCGCGGATGGGCGGGGCGTGCGTCTCGATAAGGTTGTCGAACGCGTCGTAGACGTAGAACGTGGCGGCGCCCTTGCGGTTGACCTCGCAGACGCGGTTGCCGCGCAAGTCGTGGCCGGTGTAGGTGGTCCAGTCCTCGCCGGTGTTCGGGTCGGTGACGGTGATCGAGTAGAGGTAACCTTCGAGGTCGCGGGTATTGAGGTACTGGTCGTTGGACTGGTAGTAGTTGTACGTGGTGACCGTACCGTCGGGCGTGGTCTCGGTCTCGATCTGGCCATAGTTGGGCACGGGGGGCACGGGGTAGGTGTACGTGGTCGACAGGAGCACGCCCGCCTGGTCCTGGGCTCTGCTGTGCCAGAGTCCGCCGTGGGTGTAGTAGTCATACTCGGTGTAACTGCCGTCGGCCGCGGTCGCCGAGGTGATCTGGAAGTACTGGGCCTCGCCGCCGTAGCTGAACGTGTCATAGAGTGCGGTAGTCGAGTTGCCGGTCCCGGCCACGCCGGTCGGGTCGGTGGTGACGCCGCCGGCCGGGTACAGCCGCGCGCCGGGGTCGCGGGTCACGGCGGTGACATTGGCCGCGCCGCGTTTGTCGGTGCTACCGGTGGTCGAATAGCCGGTCGAGGTCAGGTTGCCGAGCGGATAGGTGACGCTGGCGACGCGTTGCTCGCCATTGTGCACAAAGACGGTCTCCAGGTCCAGGTGCGGCGGGACCGCGCCCGGATCGACGGTCACGTTCGAGCAGAGCATGACGCCGTTCGGGTCGTTGAAGGTGTAGCGTGTGACCACGCCGTTCGCGTCGGTGTGCGTGGTGTCGAGGCCGGAGCGCGTGAACGTGTCGGTCGTGTGCGTGGCGCCTTCGCCGACCAGGACGAAGTGGACTTGGCCGTAGGCGGTAGCCGGATCGTCGTACTGGACAGTCACGAAGCTGTCGAGCAGGCTGCCATAGCCGATGCCTTGGAGCAGCCCTGTGGCGGACAGGTCGGTGTAGGCGTAGTGCACGGCAAAGGCTTCGCTGCCCGCGTCGGCAGCGATGGACTTGAGTTGCCCGACGTCGTTGTAGTTGAAGCTATAGACGCGGTATTCGAAGTCCTGGATGCTCTCCAGGCGCAGGCCGTTGGCGCCGAGCTGCTCGAACCTGAACGTGTAGGCGCGGTCCATGTCGTCAACGATGCGCTGGAGCACGTCATATGCGTCGTACTCGTAGCGCACGGTGTTGTCGTAGCGGTCCCGGACCTCGCGCAGCTTGAGTTCGAGCCGGCCCTTTCCCGAGCGATAGGTGGCTTTGGTGCCGTCGGTGCGGGTGACGACGATCTGCGTGCCGGCGTTCTCCACCTCAGCCTTGATGTCGTATCCGGGCGGGATCTCCAGGGCCGCAGCCGAGGTCGAGGACAGGGCGAACAGGTCGCGGCGGCCATCCGGACCGCAGTAGACGTAATCGCTGCCCTGGGGCACGAAGCATTCATCCCAGCTCGCGTACCAGCCGTGGCCGCAGATGCCGCTGCCGGGCTGGCCGGAGCGGTAGGTCAGGGCCGCGACGGTGGGCAGTCTCCTGCCGGGGATGGCAAACAGGGCGTGCGTGAGCTTGAGTTGCCGGTTGTGCAGCAGTACTTCCGGGGTGACGGACATGGCGCGGGTCGGGAAGTCGTACGTCACGGACGGCGTGACGCCGGTCACGGCCTCGAAGTCGTCGAGGGTCGCGTACGGTGTGACGATGGCGCGCGATTCGAGTTCGCCGCAGCGCAGCAGGAGCGTTTCGCCCGGCAGCACGACCAGACTGCGCGTGCCGGTGGCGCTGTCGTAGTGATAGCGCGGATAGCCATCGATGAACTGGACCAGGTTGACGGTCGGGCCGAAGAACTCCGTGCCGCGACTGTCGAACACCGTGGTGTCGGTTCCGGTCACGTCGAGCGAGATGACGGCCGAATCGAGTCCGAGTTCGAGCGCGGCCTGGGTCGGTGAAAGAATCTGGAGTTCGAAATGGTCCGGCGGCGCGGCGCCGATGCGGTCGGCGCCGAGCCAGGCCAGGGGGATGAAGGTCTTGGGGACTGGCGGCGTGACCGTGGTGTCGGGCAGGGACTCGAGCTGGTGCGTGGGCGCGCCGTTCTGGAGGAAGGAGACGCCTTCGGCGTAGAGCTTGACCGTCTGCGTACCGTCCCCGAGCGTGACCGTGGCGCCGGGATCGGCGGCCACGGTGGGCATGTCGAGTCCGGACGTGGTGGGCAGCGTGAGCGCGCCGGAGGCGGGGTGCGCGTCAGTGACGTAGATCGGGCGCTGGAAGCGGCCGAAACGCGAGTCCTGGCGCTTGAGTTGGAACGTGGCGGCGTTCGCGCCGCCGGACATGCTGAGGGTCTGGGCCGGATTGCGGTACTCGGCGAACACGTGTGCCAGGTGCGTGTCGGGCCGCTGCACGTAGCGGATGTCCGTACCGGTCCCGGCAATGTAGAGGTCGTCGAGCGTGGTGCGCAGGCCGTCCGCGTCGCCGATCTCGAGCGAGAAGACCTGGTGACTGACCACGCCCAGCTCGTTGCGGAACGTGAACGCGAACCGGTTCGTGCCGTAGCGGACCTCGCGGCCCGTGACGGTGAACCGGAACGCGGGCGCGACCGTGTCCGGATCGACGATGTACAGCGTCGTGACCGGGACACCGTCCAGCCACGCGTCCATGGTGCGCGCGAACGGGTCTTCCGAGCCGGACAGCAGCGGGTCGTGCACGAGGATGTCGAACGCGGCGGTGGACTTGCCGGGGACCGCGGTGCTGTCCAGCAGCAGCGTGCGCTCGTCGATGCCGATCTCGGCGTACGGCTGCGACACGGGCAGGAACTGGTACGCGAAGTCGCGCGGGGTTAGGCCGGCCGGCGACTCCGCGCGGGTCACGCCGAACCCGACACCGTAGACCTTGTACTTGAAGCAGTACTCCATGTCGTAGTAGTAGCTGCCCAGGACCGGGTAGAGCGGGTTCTCGTTGGTCAGCAGAGCGTTCACGGGACTGCCGCGGATGCAGGGCAGATTGCAGGTAACGTCCCAAGCGGCGGAGGCGCTGAACTCCTGACCGAGGTCCGGGTCGGGCACGCTGAGTTCGAGCCCGGGCGCGGCGGCCGCGTGGCCCTCGGCGTCGCCGGGCACGTGGTACCAGTTGTGCCACACGCCGTAGTCGCCGCCGGTGACGTTGAGAGCGAAACTGGCCGTCTGGCCCGGATGCAGCGTGGCGACGCGCGGTGTCATCGTGGCACTGCGCGCAATGGGCGGGTCATCGCCGCCGCTGCCCGCGCCGCCGTCCCCGCCGGAACCGTCACCCCCACCACCACCGCCGCCGAACCCGCCGCCGCCGCCCCCCCCACCGGCGCCACCCGTCCCACCGCCGCCGCCGCTGCCGGGTGTGTAGGCCACGGTCGTGGAGGTGCTGCTCTCGCTCCAGGTCACGGCGACGTGATTGGCGAGCGCGCCGAGGTTGTTGGCGGGATTGAACCGGTCGGTGGCCGCGGTGAAGATGCTCAGCAGGCTGACCGCGACGCGGTGGTCGGACGGGGTCACGTCGTAGGCGCCGGTATAGGTGGTGGTGGTGACCGTCGTAGCGCCGTAGGTGGTGACCTCCTTCTCGTACTCCAGATGCATGGGTGCGGGCAGGCGCGTGGAGGCCGCGACATCGAGGGCGGGCACCAGCGTCGGATCGAGCGGGTACCCGAGCGCGACCAGATGGAGCTGCTCGATGGCGCCGCCTTCGTAGGCCGGCGCGCCGAACGGCGCGGCGCTCAGGATGCCGCTGCGCGTGAACGCGGGGGCGTCGCCGAAGAACAGGGCCTGCCAGGTCGCGAAATCGGTCGCGGTGCGCAGGACGCTGTTCGGGTCGGCGAACTGGTTCGTCTCGCTGGGGCCGGCATCGAGCCACCCGTCGAGTTCCCAATGTCGGAGCAGTGCGTAGGACACGCCGTAGTCGCGCACGTCGAGCATGGCGGTCTGGAGTTCGAGCCCGTACTGGCCGACGTTCCGCGGTTCGGGCGGGGTGTGGCCAGTGTAGCCGAGCGTGAACGCGAGCGCCTCGACGATCGCGGCGGCGCCTGACGCCGCCGGTTCGGCCAGCGGCCCGGTGACGACGGGCGGGGCGTCGGTGGTGACGGTGTGCGCGATGGCGAAGGTCACCTTCTGGCCGCGGTCGAAGTTGAAGACTTTGACCGCGTTGGCGGCTTTGCCGGTCACGTCCTTGGCGATGACGTGCAGGTTATGCGTGCCGTAGACGATATCGTCCAGGTCGAGGAAGGCATTGAGCGCCGACCCGGCCCAGCGGCGCCAGATGTCGAGGGTGTGGTTGGTCTTGAGGATGAACTTGACCTCGGTGGGACTGACCGGAATGACGCGGTAGTCGGCGGCGCTGACCGGCGCGTTGTCGAGTCGGATTTCGATCGACGCCGGATCGACCTGGAAATTGTCGGTCACCGTGCCGCTGACCACGTACTGGGTCTGGGACGTGGCCGTGGCCGCGTCGCCGAGGGCGAGGCCGTGGTACAGGCTGTGGAAACCATAGACGGTGTCGAGCGGCGGCGCGAAATCGAAAACAACGACCGGTTTGTCGAGATCGACCAGGAGCCGGAGCGTGGCCGTGGGCGAGGGGATGAGCGCGTCTTCCATCTCAGCGGTGATGGTGACGGTGTACTCGGGCCGGTCGAGCCGGACGTTGCGGGCCCAGAACTTGAGTTTGCCGGCCACGTCCGACTTGCAGATGACCGCGGTCTCCTCTTTCTCGTCGCCAGTCACCGCGGGGTCGGGGTCGGCGGTGACAATGACGCGCGCCGCGCCGTCCGGGACAAACCCGACCAAGTCGATGAGGTTACTGCCGGTGATCAGGGTGGGCGTTGGCCCGGAAGTGTCCACCGGCGGCGTGACGATGCTGATGCCGCTACCCACGTCAGCGCCCGGGCCGGCCGCGTCAGTGGTCGCGGTCGCGGGTGGCAGCGCGGCTTCGAGCGGGCCGACTTCGGGCGTGCCGTCGCCGTCCGTATCGAGATCGGAGACCGTGATGTGGCCGTCACCGTCAGTATCTTCGAGCCCGGCGACGGCCGCGGCCACGGCGGCGGCGCTGGCGGCGTTGACCGCGATGACCGGCGTATGCGTCTGGGCCGTACCTGCGAGGCTGAACACGGCCGCGCCCGCGGCGGGCGGCGCGAACTCGACGGTGATCGCGTCCCACACGTCGCCGGGAATGGCGGGGTCGCGGACCAGACCGACCTCGGAATGCACGACCGGCAGGCTGAGCATCCAGGACCCGTCCGCGGCGGCGACCTCGACCGTGTCGAGCCCCGCCAGGTTGCGGCCGTAAAGCGTGACGGTCTGAGTCTGGCCGGCGGCAAACGCAAAGGCATCCATATGCTCGATGACCGGGCCGGCCGCGAACGCCGCGTCCAGGACCATGTAGCGCAGCAGGATGGGCGTGGCGCCGTACGCATCGCCGAACTCAGGCGCCAGGACTTCGATGACCGGGTTGACGCTGGCGACCGCGAGCGTCTCGCCGGGCTTGAGTCGCGCGTAGGCCGGCGTGATCTCGAACTTGGCGGTGACGTCGAGGAACTGGTCCGGATGCGCCGGGTCGGCGATGCGGATGCGCACGCGACTGGTATCGACGCCGGGCGCTTCGTCAAACCAGGTGATGAGCAGGCTGGTGAAGGTGTAAGCGTTGCCGGTCGCGAACAGCACGCGCTCGACGGGCACGCTGACGCTCGACAGTTCGGGCGCCGCGTCGTTGTTGTACCAGGTCACGGTGGCGCGCAGGATGGTGGTCACCGGCGTGGCGCCGGGCAGCGAGATGACGACCTCGACGGTCGCTGCGTGCGGGCCGGGCGTGGCGGGATCGGTGTCGAGCAGCTCGGCCAGCGGTACGGCAGCCCCGGCCCCGAGTTGGGCTTTGAGCGCGTCCGAGGCCGTCTTGCGTTCGATGGCGATCGAGACCAGATCGGCCATGTCGGCCGGGCCTGTCCCGTCGATATCGACTCCGGTCAGGATGGTTTGCAGTTGCAGTGGCGCGCCGGGCGACTCGCGGACCAGGCTGGCGCTCAGACGGACGTCCTGGGGCCAGTACTGGAAGATGCATGGTTCGGTGGCGCTGACGTTGCCCGTCAGGTCGGTGAACTCGACGCTGAACGTGTGCGTGCCGGGCGCCCCGAGCTGGCCGGCATGGAACCAGAACCCGCCGTTCTTGACCGACGCGTTGGCCGCATCGAGAGCGACCGGCGCGCCGTCAATGAGCAGGCGCGCGGCGCGCACGCCGCTGAGGTCGGAGTACGTGCCGCTGACCGTGAGGTCGCGCAGCGCCACCGTGTCGCCCGCCGCGTTCGGCGCGGGCGCGAGCACGGCGACGTCGGGCGGCTCGGTGTCGAGCAGCAGGTACTGAGCGCGAATGGGGTTGCCGGCCGGGTCGAGCCCGGCATCGAAGTAGAGTGGTGCGGTGTACTGCGCGCCATCGGCGTCGCGGACGGTGAAGTTGAAGCTGTTCAGGCCGGGCCGGAGCGCGGCGGCCGACACGAACGTGGCCGTGGGCGCGGCCTGCACGCAGCGCGCCGCGGGCTTGTAGACGAACGGCGCCGGCAGGTTGGGGTCGTCCTCGTGACCGGGCTCGAGCAGGCGCGAGAACTCGGCCAGGGTGGTGGCGCCGGTGGCGAGTCGGGCGTACAGCAGGGTGCGGTCGCTGGCGCGCGGGCCCGAGAGCGTGGCGGCGCTCGCGGCGGCGGCGGCCGGAATGGCCGGCATATCGAGGTCGATGTTGTTGACGATCCAGTTTGGGATGGGGGCGCCGGCGTCAGACGCGAGCTGGCGCAGGGTTTGCACCGGCGTGCCGGCGATGACGATGGCGTACCGGTCGGAGAGCACTTCCGGCCAGAGGTTGGCGGCCTGGGCTTCGATGCCGGCGGTGTTGACGCCGTTGCCTGGGAGCGTGCCAGCGGGGACGTCGTTGTCGCCCGGTTCGGTCGAGCCCAGGTTCGGGACGGGGCCCGGCCCGTCGGGGTCGGCGTTGGGCAGCGCATCGTCCCAGGGATCAACGGTGAACCGGTACACGGCCGGCGCACCCGCGACCGTGTTCACGATGCGCGACATGGGGATCGTGAACTCGCCCCGGGCCGCGTCGAAGAAGAAGACGTTCCGGTCCAGCGCGGCGAGGATCGCGGCCTGGTCCACGGCACTCAGCATGGGCGTGATCGAGCCGGCCTGGGGCGGTGTGATGTGGGTGTAGGTTGGCCAGCGCTCGAGGAGTTTGCCGAAGCGCGGCACGGCGTTGGTCTCGAGACTGACAAGGAAGCGGTCGACGGTCGCCTGCGGTCCGTCGGGCTGGCCGTCATTGCGCGTTTCGGGCTCGTTGCGCCAGAGTACGTAGCCCTGGAGGTCTTCGGGGTGGGCGTTCAGGCTGAGGTCGATGAGGCGGTCGCCGGTGGCGGCGGTGTAGATAGGTGCGACGCCAGTTTGCAGGTCGACCGAATGCGCATCGAGCGTCGAGACGCGGCGTTCGAGTGGCGCGGAGCGGCCGTTGGCAGTCTGTGCGTACAGTTCGAGCGTCAGATTGCGGGCGCGCAGGTCGGAATGCACGGGGATGGTGACGGGCAGGTCGCCCGGCGCGACCGTTTGCTGGACATAGACGTTCGCCAGGTTGGCGCCGGGCTTGGGCGCCGGGTCGTACAGCACGAGCAGGTAGTTGTCCGGCGCCTGATTGCGGAACGGCGTCCAATCGAGGGTGAGACTGTCGGCGGCGGGCGTGACGACCAGGTTCTCGGGCGGTTGCAGGCTGGTGTCGATCGTGTAGCGCCCCGAAGTGCGCAGGTTGCCGAGTCCAACCGCGAAGTAGGGGTGGCCGGAAACGAGCTGAGCCAGGGACGTGAACGGCGCCAGCGCCGGATCGTCGAGGACCATGGTGACACCGTAGACGCCGGGCCCGAAGGCGTGGGCGACCAGATCGGCGACGGGCACAGGGTTCGAGAGTTCATTCGGGTGCGTGCTGTCGAAGACCCAGCGCGCGTTGGCGATGGTCGCAGGGCAGGACAGGAGCGCCGGGAGGAAAAGGAAATCCGAGTCGGTCGCATGCTGCGTGGCGCCGTCAACGAGCGCGGTCTCGGTGTAAATGACGCCGCCCATGGTGGCGAACCCGGCGTCGCTGGCATCGACCGCGCCGGCAACGAGATGGAAGTCCTTGAACACGACAGCGGAGTCCGCACTGGCGCTGACGCACAGCGTGAACGTCGAGCCGGACTCGGGTTCGAGCAGCGCGGCAGGCGCGCC
Source organism: Lentisphaerae bacterium RIFOXYA12_64_32 (assembly GCA_001803235.1). Lineage (GTDB taxonomy): Bacteria > Verrucomicrobiota > Lentisphaeria > Oligosphaerales > YB12-FULL-65-16 > YB12-FULL-65-16. The sequence continues at coordinate 29,498 of MHBL01000159.1, read as the reverse complement.
GACGGGGAATGCGGCGCCCGGTTGCGGAGTGCGTACGTCGTACTGTTTGCCGTCGACGAAGAGGCTGACCAGGTCCGGGCTGACCAGGACGCGGTAGAGACGCAGTCCGGACGTCATGGTCGCGGGTTCGATACGGACGCGCATGCCTGAGCTCTGGATCTCGACCGTGGCGGCGCCTGCGCGTGTCGCGGCCCAGAACTCGGCGGACCACATGTCGCCCAGTGCACCGGCGCCGCGCGTGTAGCGCAGTTCGGCAGGCGTGCCGGGCGTGCCCTCGATGTGCACGAACCCGCGGCTGGGATCGAGCCCGGGCGCGGCGGGGCTGACGCTGGCGGGGAAGTACGTCCAGACCGCCGACAGCGGGTTGCTCGGGGCGGTGGCGGAGGCATCCGTGCGGTTGGCGTCGTGGTCGGCGAACGTTACTTCCGACCACGTCAGCGGTGCGAGTTTGACTGGCGTGTCGCCGGGGGCGCCGGTCGTGCTGGTCGGGGTGTAGGCGAGGTTGCCGAACCGCAGCGTCGAGGTGGCGTTGAAGTCCAGCTCGGTGAGGGCGGTGACGGCGTCAGCAGGCGGCGCCACGTCGGCGGTCAGCAGCACATGATTGAGGTAGACACGGACGAAACGGGTGTTGGGCACGTCGGGGTCGCTGGCAGGCCAGACGGTGACAGCGACGTGGTGGATGTTGGCGGCGCTCAGCACCTTGCGGAGTCCGCGGAAGGTCACGGCGCTGCCGTCATAGTTGAGCCGGATGGGTTCCGCCGTGGCGGGAACGGCCTCGAAGAACGTACCGCGGAAGCCCGGGGCGAACTTGACGTAGGCCGAGAAGGTCCAGGCGCCGGAGATCGGCGCCGCGGCCGGGTCCGACTGGTAGCCGTCCGGAACGCGGTCGATGACGGTGTTGGCGGCGTTGCGGACCAGCAGCGCTTCGGTGGCCCCGGTGCGTTCGGCGTAGGCGGGGACGAACGCCGACGGGCGCAGGATTGTGTCGTGGGTTTGGCCGTCGAAGACATAATCCCAGGCGCCAGCGAGTACCGGCGAGTCGATGGCCGTGTCCGTGGCGACGGCGCCGCCGGACAGGGGCAGCGTTGCGGGCAGGCCGATCGCGTCACCGAGGCCGGTGTCGCCCCGGGCGTTCCTGGGCACGAGTTTGCCGAGGCGCGGGAACGCGGTATCCGGGTAGGACGCCGCGACGGTGGTGACCGGGTCGAATTGGCCACTCGATGTATTGAGGAACCGGACGGGAACAAAGGCAACAGCCGGGGTCGCGACGTTGGCGGCATCACGGTAAAGCGAGTTCGTGCCGGCCTGGTTGAGAGCCGTGAACTTCGGTTCGAGCAGGTACAAGTCGACGGTAGCCGTGCCGGTGACAATCGTGTTCAGGGCATCCCACGTGACGGAGGCCACGCCGTTGGCGACGCTGGGGGTGCACGTCCCGAGGGAGAAGACCGGGGTGGGCCAGAGCGCGCTTGGATGCAAGAGGTCCGCCATCCCGTCCGCCTTGGTAGCGCCATGGACGAGGATCAGCTTGTTGATGTTGGGCTTCGATGCGTTCGTGGACAAGACATCCCCCGCCTGCAGGTCCGCAAGATCGAGCCCGGTCACGGTCTGGAGGTAGCGACCGTCGGCAAAGACGTGGAGAGCGTTGTCGTGGTTAATCAGGCGCAGAACGTGGGAGTCACCGCCGGACACGAAGGTCCCGACCGCCGCATTGCGGAAGAAGAGCTTGTCCGGGGCGATCCGCAGATCGGCCGTGCCATTGAGGCGGAGGATCGTGCCGTCGCTCATCTTGCTGCAGGCCACGCCGCCCACGGTCACCGGCGCCGGACTGATGGCGTAGGTCAACTCGATACTCCACGTGTCCCGGGCAGGGTCTAATTGTGGAGTCAGGCCGTACGTTGCCCCTTCGCTGAACGACAACCACTGGTGGTCCTGACTCTCGGAGATCGTCCCCGGTGTAACCTGCGAGAAGCCCACCATGTCGAAGCCGGTCTCCGTCGGGTTGGTCACGATCATGAGTGCTGTGCCGCCAGCGGCGTAGGGCAGAATCTGGAAGGGCGCCGAGGCGGCCGGCCCGCGGTTGCCGAAGGTATCGAGCGCCTGAACCGAGAGCGTGTGCGGCACGGGGTTCGGATCTGGGACGGCGACGGTGACCGCGGTGTCATGTGTGAAGACCTTGAATTGGGGCAGACCGTCGATGGTGATGCGGTAGGTGTGGACGTCGGGATCTAGCGGGGCCGTCCAACTGGCAGTGACGGAACCCGCAGGCGCGGAGATGACGCCAACGGCCAGAGACGAGACACCGCCAGGCGGGTTTGGGTCAACCCACGGCTCGCCGAGTGGGAACAGTCCGGCGACGCCGACGACATACTCGAAGGCGGACCACTTAGTGACAATGTCCGTGTTAGCGCCGCGGGCGCCGAAGCGGACGAAGGCGTTACCCACTTCGGGCGTGGCGGCCGGGGCTGGAGCGAGGTCCTCGGGATACGTCTTGCCGGGGGTGGGGGCAAGCGGGCTCACGGCCTTGCCGTCGATGCACAGGTAGAGGTCATCGTAGAACTGGGTGATGGCGTACTTGTGTTCGACGCCACCGTGGACGAAGGGGGCAACGCGGTTGCCGAATGCGACGCGGTCCTGGTAGATCGCGAGGGTCGTGGGGCGAGAGGTGGGAGTCGAGGCAGAATTCTGGTAGTCCTTGGCCTGGAACTGCAGAACGGTGACCGGGGCGTTGTAGGGATCCTCGCCGGTGATGGTCAGCGTGAACCGGACGGCGAAGACATCGGCCTCGGGGATGATGTTCTGGAAGAACTTTCCTGGGTAGCCATCGAGGCTGATGGCATTCGAAGCGCGGATGGGCATGACCCCGCTGGCGATTACGAGGTCATACGGGTCGGACGGGTCAGGTGTGACCACCGCCGTTGCGTCGCGACCGGGCTTGGCGCCTTTGGCTGACCCGGTCCACTGAGGGTTGCCCGGCGCAGCCTGGGGCACAGAGGTTCCTTCGGTGAAGTTCGCCGACACGACGCCGGCGGTGTCCTCGCCGGTGACGGTCGAACGCGTGACGCCGAGCGAGCGGTGGTTGGCTTTGTCGATGGTGTAGATGGTGTAGGAGTAGGGGATCGCGGCCGCGAGATTCCTGTCGATGAAACTGTACTGCCGCAAGACCGTGGCAACCCCCGAGGTCGAGCCATCGATGGGCAGGGCGGCCACGAGTTCGGCGGCGCCGTTGCCGTCGCGCACAACGAGGAAGCCGATGGTGTCGGGATCAGGACCGAGCGTGAGGTCTTTGAAGCTCCAGTGCAGGAACGCCGTGCCCACGCCTGTGGCAGCATCCGCGCCCGCGTAGACTTCGAACCCGGCGACGTCATAGAGCGCGGGCGCCCCCGACTCGGGCGTCAGGGTGATGGTGTCCGAGACACTGACGTTGCCCGCGGCGTCTTCGACCTTGAGTGTGAACCGGTACGGGGTCCCGTTTTTCAGTCCGGCGACCTCCTTCCATCGGTCCGCGGGGTCGGAAAGGGAAACCGGCGCCAGACTCGAGCCAGTGCCGTAGACGAGCGTCTGCTTGCTGACCTCGATGTCTGTCTCGGCCCGGGTCACGGGGGCCAGGAAGCGCCAGGACAGGCGGACGCGGCCATCGCCGGCCATGCCCGTCAGGACGGCGACAGGCGGCGGCGCCACGTCCTGGATGACCGTGTCGTCTTCGGCAGGCGGCGTGGGGCTGGTTGCCGGTGTCAGGGTGAGTGTGTTAGAGACGATCAGGTTGCCGTCGGCATGGAGCACGCAGAGCACGACGTCATGGGGGATACCGTTCTGAAGGCCGCTGATCTGGAGTGCACCCGCCGCGGGGTCCACATCGAGGTACTGCGCGTTCGCCGGATACCCGTAAGGCGCAACGTAGAGCACAGCCAGCAGGGCCTGGATCCCAACGGTCTCGCCGGTCTGCCAGTCTCGATATGACCAGATGACATGGACGGAACCGTTGCCGGCCGAGCCATCGAGGAATGCGACGATGTCACCGGCGGCCTGTTCCGTGCCGTCGTGACGGGCGCCATTGGACGTATCGAGCCGGGCGAGGTCGCCGGCGACCAGAACCGTGTTAAGATCAGAGCCCGCCAGGTCGTCGTTGCGCCCCGTGAGCCACGTATAGACACGATAGGTGTAGGTCGCCACTGTTGGCGGGGCGTCGGTGGTGAAGTGGTCTGTGGGCTCGTTTGGAGGTATGGAATGGAGAAGTCCCATAAGGTCACCGACATAGACTACCTCGTTGCCGCCAAGGACATCTCTCGCCTGAACATGGCGCCCCTGACTCGCTTCAAACGCCTGCAGAACCCCGAGACCGATCTCGGAGGCCAAGTCATTGTCTCCGTAGTACCGCACGACGATATTCTCAAGCGAATCGTACGGGACGGGCTGACCGTCGCTTACATGAATGTCACTGAAGTGGACATCGATCTTACTGAACACGCGGTCCGGATCCTGTGCCACGGGACGCAGATCGTAGACGAAGCGCTTACGCATGTCCACGTCGTCGAGGGTAACGACGGTCTGGCGCGGGAGCACGGTCAGGTCGAATGGCGGCAGGGAGCCCGATGCGCCATGAGCGTCAGTGGCGGTGATAACAATGTCGGTAGTCGTCCCGATGTCGGTTTCGGCGGGGGTGCCGTGGAGCGTCCAAGGCAGGTAGTTCGAGTCATAGTCCGGCAGGCGCGGGTCGTTGAAGCTGGCCCATGCGGGCTTGTTGACGATGCTGAACGTGAGGGCGGCGGTGGTGTCGGCCGGATCGACATCCGAAGCCTCGGGAGTGAAACTGTAAGGCATCCCGAGCGTGATGCGCGTACCTGGCGTGCCAGAGACGACCGGCGCGTCGTTGACATCGACGACAATCAGGTCAAAGGCAGGGAGCGAGGCGGAAACACCGCACGAGTCGGTCACGGTGATCCCAATGCCGGTCGTGGCGCCAACATCCGCCTGCGCCGGTGTGCCGGACAGGGCGCCGGTGGCGGTGTCGAACGAGGCCCAGGCGGGCGGATTCTCGATGCTGAACGTGTGAGCGTCGCCAATATCCGAGTCCGTCACTGACGGAGTGAAGGTGTAGGGGGCGTTCTGGTCTATCGTTTCCGACGGGGTCCCGGAGATGACCGGGGGTTCGTTATCGCGCCGGACGGTGATGGTGAACGTCCGCGTCGCAGGCTGAACGCCGTCCTCGCCGCCGTCGCGTACGGTGACGGTCACGGTCACGGGCGATGGGACGCCTTCCGGCGGCGTCCAGGTGATGGTCCCGATCGAGTCGATCGTCATTCCGGGACCGGGACTGCTGAGAGAGAAGACGAGGTCGACGCCGTCATTACGGTCGTCGGGGTCCTGGACTTCGACTTGGTACGAATAGGGTATGTCCTCGGTCGCGTCCGGGACCGGGGTGGCGACGATCACGAGTGGATCGTTCACAGGCTGGATCGTGACATTGACGGTTGTCGTGTCGGCGCCGCCGTGGCCGTCGGACACCTGGACGTCAAAGGAATCGGCGCCGTAGTAGTTGGCAGCGGGCGAGTAGTCGATCGTTGTCCAGTCCTCAGAGCCCGAGGCCGACGCTGTGCCGTGACCGGCTGGTGTGACGATGGACCAGTTCAGGTTGTCCCCATCCAGGTCCCCCGCGCTGAGGGTAAGAGAGAACGGGGCAGGCGTCCCGTCTTCGGCCATGATGACCGAGACGCTCTCGCCCTGGGCGGGCGGGGGGATGACGGGCGGGTCGTTCACCGGGTACACGGTGATGGAGTTCACGGCAAGATTGCTGCGCCAGGCGCCGTTGGACGCATAGAAAGCGACGCTCTCCCAGCCGGCGTAGTCCGGGCCCGGCGGCGTGAAGGCCTGGTAGTTCGCGGCGGGCGTGTAAACGAGGGCCGGGGCGACGCCGGAAAGCGTCCCGTGAGAGGGGCGATGGACGAGCTCGAACGTCAACGCCGCGCCCCCTGGGTCGGTCGCTTGCAGGTCCACAGCCACCGGGACGTCCTCGGCGGTGAAAAGGGTTCGGCTGACGGCGGTCGGACACTGGGCGAACAGGGGGGCGGCATGCAGGGCCCAAGCGGAACCGGACGCGGAGCCCTTGTCATCGTCGCCATAGGCGCCGACGATCAGATCATCGACGTCGGCCGCAACCGCATACCCGCAGGAGTCGCCAAGGGCAGTCCCAGCAGGAGTGAACTTGCCGACCTCGACCAACCGTCCGGCGATGCAGAGGAACAGATACGCTGAACCGCGGCCCCAGTCGGCGTAGGCGCCGACGGCAGCGGCCGTATCGGTGATGGCAACGGCACAGCCGAACCTGGAACCTGCGGCGCGGTCACTCGCGGTGTACTTGGCCTGCCAGGCCCAGCCACCGACAGGGAAGCGTTTCAGCACGTGCACAGAACCGCTGCCGGGCGCTCCGACAAGTGCATAGGAACCGGAGATACTCACGGCAGCACCGACTTGGTCACCGTAGCCGGCCTCGTTGATCTTGACCTTACTCACATACATACCGCGGGACAGGCCGATGACGCACACCGCGCCAGCGTCACGGTCGGGCGCACCGGCGATGGCATAGTCGCCGCAGATCGCCACCGACGTGCCGAAGTGCTCGGAAGGTCGCCAATTCTGCGAGAAGAGCGGCTGTGTATTCTGCTTCGTCCATATGGTCCCGTTCCGGCGGTAGATGTGGACTGCACCGGCATCTGGGGCGTGAGGACCGGAACTTGAAGTGAACGGGGCTCCGACGATGAGGCGTTCTCCAGAGATGGCCACCGCCTGGCCGAAGGCCTCATACGTATGGTTGAACCAGTCCGTGACGAACTGGTAGGTCAAGTCTGCCTCCAGCGTCCAGCCCCCGGGGTCGCACCGGTAAACGAATGCGTGCCCCGGGATGGAGGCGGCGAAGTAGTTCTTGGCGTCATACTTGCCGCGGGCGCCGACCACGGCACGGTCGCCCGAGATGCTGACCGAGCACCCGAAGCCGGGCGTCGCATTTGTCAGCTTCTGTTCCTCGACCCACGCGTCACCCTCGCGCCGGAAAATATACGCCTTTCCGGCATCCGGAGCTCCCACGATGGCGAGATCGCCGTCGACGGCGACCGACTTGCCGAAGCTGTGATTGGCCGCCCCGTCTGACGCCAGCAGCTTGGTCCGCGAGTCGGCGCGGGCCGGCGTGAAGCAACCCATGAACACGATCAAAGCCAACACCGGAAGCATCGGGAAAGGCCGCATGGTGTGCGTTCTCCTGCCTGTATTCTGCGTCAACATGGCTCTGACCTCGAGGGTGCTGTCAGCGCACCTTGAACTTCAGGTTGAACGTCGCAGCCGGGCCGCACGCGGCGGTATCGGCGGCGGTCCAGTCGAAAGCCGGAACGTGGGAGTCCCAGAAGCGGTGCACCCAGCAGATTCCGGCCGGGTTGGTGTCGTCAACCAAGGCTTGCCTGGTGAGCGGGACTTCCGCGATCTTCTTCCAGGCGCTCGGCGTCTCTCCGTACTGGGCATACACATCAACGGTGAATGTTTCGGCCGTGAACGCCTGTTTCTCAAGGGCAAAGTTGATCTCGAACACGCCGTGGAAAACGCAGGGCGGGTTCGGGTGGGTATCGTAGAGCGACGCGACGCCGACACCGTTGCGGTCATTCTCGATCGTTGCCGAGGACATCGCGTTGAGTTCCACCATGGTGAACCTGGTCCGCCGCAGCGCGGTGGTTGCAGGCGCCATGATGGACACAGAGGAGTACTCGGGGGGCGTGCCCGTGTCTTCTTCGGTGTGCACTTCGCCGGGGTGGAACTCGGTGGCGGAATGGGTCTTCAGGTCGGTGATGACACGGATGAAGTCCACATCGAGGGCGATGGCCGCGCGGCGTCGGAGCATGGTGACCGGCAACCCCGTGAGATCCAGTTCCAGACTTGGCGCCTGTTCGGCCGCTGCCGCAATGTCGGTTGCCTGGCCGTTCACATACATCCCGACGACTTCACCGCGGGTCTGGGCGTCCAAGTCGACGACCAGTTCGAGCCGGGTCCAGGCATCGGCCCCGAGCACGGGGGCGCTGCTGACGGCTGAGAGAGCGAAGGCGCCCGGAGCGGTCTCGCCGAGGTCGACATGCATCTTCCCGTCGACGTCCAGATACCAGTGCAGCGTGCGCAGACCATTGACTTCATCGACAATGAGATCGACCGGACCGAGCGGACGGGTGCGCAGTCCGACTTCCATTACGAACTCCCGGCCATAGGTCAGGACCGGGCCCCGGACGGAGACGCCGGAGTTGTTCGCGTCAATGTAATGCGGCGCCGCGGCATCGAAATGCAGCGCTGTACCGCCGCGGTCGTTATACGCGAAGCTGACGCCGCTGGCGCCGACCGGCAGGGAGTAGTCGCCGGAATCGCTGAACCCGGCGTTCACGAAATGTGCTTCCGCCGCGCTGTTTCCGAGCCAGTGCTCGTTGAACTCCAACAGGTAAACTGGTTCCGCCATGCCGACCAGAACGGTGACCGTGGCCGGCGCGCTGGGGAGATCCTGGTCCGTGGCAATGTACGAGAAGACGTCCGTACCCGTGAACCCCTGGCTCGGGGTGTAGGTGCAGGCGGAACCCGCAATAACAGCCGTCCCGCGTTTCGGCTCAGCCCCCGAGGGAATCGCGAACGTGAACTCGCTGGAATCGACATCCCGTGCCCGGAGGTTGAACTGCACGGAGAGCCTGTCGGGCGCAGGTACGAATGTCAGAGTCAGCGCCACTGCCTCGGGAGCATCGTTCACCGGAGTGACCGTGACAGTAACGTTGGCCGAGGCGCTGGCCGTGCCGTCGGACACCGCGTACAGGAAGGAGTCCTGGCCGCGGAAATCCGGGTTCGGCGTATAGGTTGCCTGGGTGCCGGAGAGGGTGACGCTTCCGTGTGCGGGTTGGGCGCCGATGGCGTAGGTCACCGGCGAACCCTCGACAGGATCACTCCCCTGGAGCGTCACGGTCACATGTTGATCCTCGGTGGTTTGTGCCGTCAAGACGCTGGCTGCGGGTGGATCGTTGACAGGGTTGACAATGATGGTCACGCTGCCCATGTAGACGGTATGTTCACCATCCGCCGCACGGTAGGTGAACCGGTCCACTCCGTTGTCGTCGCTGTTGGGGCTGTACTCGTACACGTGAGTGAGGTGCGGCGGTATGCCTGAAGCTGAGAGATTGCCGTGCGCCGGCCAGACGACCACGGTGTAGGCAAGCTGGTCGCCGCTGCCGTCTCCGGGCAGGAGACTGACGGACACGTTCGTGTCCTCGTCGGTCGTCACAACGAGAGACTCCCGGCAAACGTTGACATCGACCGTGATCGTGTCGGAACCCCCTTCTCCGTCGTCGACCCGGACCACGAAGCTGTCGGCGCCGAAGTAGCCGGCGGCAGGAGTGTAGTTGATGGCCTTCTCCGTGCCTGACCCGTTGACCGAAGCCGTCCCATGCTGAGCCGGTGACGAAACGGCCCACGAGATCGTATCGCCATCGAGGTCCGACGCATTGAGCGTCAGTGAGAACGGCGTCAGTACACCGTCATGATCCATGGTGACGGACACGCGTTCCCCCTCGGCGATCAGCGGAGTTTCATTGCCCAGCGGGTCGGTTCCGTTGGCCACTTCCCACCCATCACCCAGGCCGTCGTGATCGGTGTCCGGATCCAAGGGTTCGGTATCGTAGATGTCAATCTCATCAGCGTCTGCGAGCCCGTCGCCGTCCGTATCTCCGTCCAAGACCTGAGTCGAGAACAACTCCAGAGTGAACTCATGCCACGCATTGGTGGTCAGCGCTGAAAGGACGGGCGCGCCCGTGCCGTCCGCCACGTCGTCGCCCAGATATACATCAAGAGTGTCGTTGGCCGCGGTCCGCAGTGACACACACCGGCCGCCATACCAGAAGGCGGGGGCGAGCTGTCCTTGGGGCTGGCCTGCCGGAACGTAGACACGCACAGACAGGACGGACGGAAACAGACTGAACGTGCCGCCGCGGTAAACGCCCTGTCCCTGTGTCGGAGCCCCGGCCACCGCGAGCGCCCGCGCTCCTTCATAGACGGGCGAGTCCGTCACATGAATGGCGCCGTTGCCCGGGAACTGGGGAGTCCAATCCTGTGGCGGCTGCCCGACCGTTCCGGTCTCGAACGTCTCGTCGAAGGCGGGGCTGCCGTTGGTGGTCAGATGCACGGCATCGAACGTGGCCGGCACACCCGACTCCGGTCCGTAGAGCGAGACATCTGAACGCCATCCCTCGTTCGGGTTCGTGGCGCACTGCGTCCAAGGCTGGACTACGGCGCTATCAACGGAGAGCCGATTGTAGGAAGTCCCGAATTGCGCCGTCAGTCTCCGCGGCTGGTCCATCGTAACAGCCAGAGGCATGTCCGTCTCGAGTCCGTCCGGAACGTCTCCGACCCAACCGACGAAGTGCCAGCCTGGGTCAGGCGTTGCCGTGAGCGTGGCAGTGGCACCGGCATAGTACCACCCGTCAGGCACGTCCACCGAGCCATTGGTCGCATCCACCAGGAGCGCCCACTGTGTCCGCCAGTTGACAACCACGGTCCTGCCGCCGTGCAGCCACACGGAACCGGAGGCCGGATCGGCCACAAACCTCTGCCCCTCGCCACCAGGCCAAGGTGAGGTAACAGACCATGAGGCCCAGGTCCCGTCCGGGTAGGACCCGGCCCCGCGCGGGTTGCCGTAATTGCTGTTGATTGTCAGCGTGGAGCCCCCGCCAGGCCCGCCAGGGGGCGCCCCATCGAAGTGAGCCACGACATCCCGCGGTCGGTCGGCGGGCAGGGAGATCTCCGGAACATACCTCAACCCCACCGGGATATCGCCGGACCATTCTGTGAAGTGAGATCCCCCTTCATTCACGGGACGGAGTCGCACCGATATCCCTTCCCGTGCCCACGCCGAAATGGACGAAGCCCCCCAACTCATGCCTGTCAGGCCAGCGGTCGAGTCCATGGCAACCGATCCGCCCCACGCGGCTGAGGCGCGGAACCGATACTCCCTGCTCCACGCAATGACAATGGTCTTGTTTGAATTCATGCGAACCATTCCTGTACTCGGACTTCCTCTGTACCGGATCCCGCTGTTGTCCGGGGCCAGGACCGTTTCCTCGACATACCAGTTCACAATCGTGTCGGCCGGATACGTTCCCGCGCCCTTCGGGTTGCCGTGCTCGCTCGTGATGCTCAGTACGAAGAAGCTGGTGTTGGCGACAACTTCGGTGGTTGCGCCATCGGCAGCAGCGAAGACGGCATCCTCCTGCGTTCCTCCGAGCGCCAGTGCCGCCGCTGCAGCCGCGGCGCCGGCATCGGCGCTGCTGCCGCCGGCCGAAGAGACGACAAGACCGGCCGCCGCGGCCCCCGCACGGACCGCCTCTGTCTGAGTGCCGCCCTTGGCGATGACCGCGGCGTAGGCGGCATCCCGTGCGGCATCGCGCGCCGCCGCCATGGCACCCCCGCCGTCGTACACGTCTTGGGCCGCGTCCTGCGCGACAGCGGCACCGGCCGATGCTCGGGCAAGTTCCTGAGTCGCCCCGGCATCGACGGCCGCGGAGAAAGCCGCGTCGCGGATCCCGCTCGCGGAACCGCCAGCCAGGCGCGCCGCCTTCCCGGCTGCTGCGGCTGCCTCCGTCGCAGCTCGCGCTTCATCCCCAGTGGCCTTTGCCGCAAGCGCAGCGGCCCGACCGGCTGCCGCCGCAACCGTCGCGACATCGCCCCCGGCGCTCATGGCCTCATTGGCGGCGGTCGTCCCGGCCAGCGAAGGCGCTCCGCCCCGCTCGACGATCACCCTTGCCGCAGCGTCGGCCGCGGCGGCGGCCGCGACACTCGCACTTCCTCCCGCCGCCAGCACCGCAGCCTTGGCGGCCACGGCGGCGTCATGAGCGACCACGCTTTGGCTCTGGTTCTCTCGTCCGGCGGCGGCCGCCGCCCCGGCTGCCGCGCCGGCGGCCATGGCAGCGGTAGCGGTATCGGCGCCTGCGGCAATGGCGGCGGTTCTGGCCTCCGCACCGACCTGTGCCGGCGTTTTTCCCAAGGCAACCGCCGCTGCACCGGCTGCGGCGGCAGCCGCCAACGCGGCGTCGCTCACTGTGCCGCCCCCGTCCCGGATGATGGTTGCCGCGGCCGCGCCGGCGGCCGCGGGCGTCCCGCCCATCTGCGCCACGGCGTCGGCCGCCAGAGTCGCGGCATGTTCAAGATTGCCTCCCTGCGACATGATCATCGCCGCCACAGCGCGTGCCACGGCCGTGGAATCGCCCCCTGCGGCCTTCGCCGCACCGCCGGCGGCCAACGCCGCCGCATCAGGAGTCCCGTTGCCTCGGAGAACCGCCAGACCCGCGGCCTCCCCCGCAACGGCAGATGCCGTCGTGACATCCCCCTGGTGCTCGGTGACCACGGTGGCAACCAGTTCGCCGATGCCTTCGGCGCTTTCTCCCTTCGCGAGGTAGTACTCTGCCGCCGCACGCCCGGCCGCCGCCGCGATTTCGTTGACGGGCCCAGACTCGGCAGTGACCGCAGCAACAGCAGCAGCAACGGCTTCCTCAACTTCCCCCCCGGCGCCCAGCACGTTGGCGGCGGCCGCAGCGCCCCCAGCTTTCCTTGCCTCGGCCGGTGCCCCGCCCGCGGCGCTCACGGCATCGAAAGCCGCGGCCCCGGCTGCGGCGGCTGTACCGCCAGCGGCAGTCACCGCCGCGCCGGCCGCGCGGCCGACGACCTGAGCAGTCCCCCCGGCGTCGGCCGCCGCGTGCCCTGCGAGTTCACCCACAACGGAAACGCCGGCCCCGGCAAGGAGAGCAGCGCTCCCGGCAGCCAATCCAGCGTCCAGGGCATTGCCGCCGGCGGCAAGCGCCCCTGCGGCGCCGGCATCGGCCGCCTGCTGTACACCGCCCCCCGCGGCGATGGCAGCGGCCCCGGCCGCGGCCCCGGCTGTGACCGGATCTCCGCCTGCAATGACGACGGCCTTGCCGGCAGCAGCGCCTGCCGCAACGACAGCGCCAGCCGAATCACCACCGTTTGCCAGGACGGCGGCAGCGGCGGCAGCACCCGCGGCGGCGGGAGTCCCCCCTTGTGCCACCACAGCAGCGCCGGCCGCTGCCCCGGCGACGCTCGCCGCCTGGGCGACACTTCCACCACCTGTAACGACGGCTTGCGCCGCGGCCGCGGCCGCTTCGGCGGGTGTTCCTCCATCTGCAACGACCGCACCGCCTGCCCCAAGACCCGCAGCGGTCCACGCTTCCTCGGGGGCGCCACCGGCCGCGAGAACGGCAGCGGCTGCCGCCGAGCCCGCCTGAGCAGGCGTGCCGCCCGCCACCGCAGTGGCCGCCGCAGCCTCCGCGCCAATGTCAGAGACGTCGTATCCCGCCTCTTGCGCTGCCGCCCCGGCTGCCTTCCCGGCCGCGGCGATGGCAAGGGAAGCGTCCCCACCCAGCGCCAGGATCGCCTGCGCGGCGGCTGCACCGGCGAATTGGGGGGATTCACCCGCGGCCGTGCAGGCACGGCCTGCGGCCGCCGCACCGGCCAGGAGCGCATCCGCCGGCGCCGCCCCTTGGCTGAGGGCGAACGCGTGGGCCGCGGCAGCGGCAGCGGAGGCAGCATCTGCCGCGTTCCCGCCACCGTCCAGAACCTGCAAAGCAGCGGCAAAACCGGCGCAACGGGCGCCGTACTCTGTCGCGTCCAGGCCGTAGTCACTCTCGGCAATGGCGGCGAGTACCGCCCCGATCTCGGCGGGCTCCAACCCAGCAAGGAGCAAGGCGCGGACGGCAAGGTCGAACGCCTTTCCGGTGGCGCCCTCAATGTCAGCCAAAGCGGCCAGCTCCAGATAGGCGGCAAGCACGGCACGGGCTATCTGGACTGGGGTCATCTGCGCCGCTGTCAGTTCCACCAGCAGCGTTTCCAGCATCTGCAATGCCAGTTCCTCGTGCGTGACGTCGCCTGGCGTGGTTCGATACACAACCCGGGCCACAGCCCGGCCAACCTGCTCCGGGGTCCCACCTGCGGCAATGGCGGCTTTGCCCGCGGCGCTGGCCGAGGCAACCATCAGAGTGCTGCTCGTGGGTTGCGGATCTAGCACAACAATCTGCGGGTTGTTGCCGCCGTCACCGGCATCCGCCCGGATTCGAGACACCGAGGCAAGGGCCAGAGCCAGGGCAAGCCCGAGCAGCGCGCCGTCGAACGCTCCGAACCTTATCCGCATGTACTGTCTGCTGTGCGTCATGTGGTCTTCCTCGTGCATCCAACGCCAAACTGGCCGGCCTGAGGGCAGGCCGGACCTACCGCGACACCTCACAATGCTTCGCGACGTCTGATCCGGTCTATGGCCGTAGCGGCCGCGGTGTGCAGTCGCGTATCGCCCTGCGCCAGGAGACTCTCAAGAATCGGTACGTCCCCAGTCCCGCCCAGATCGCCAACCATGGCGACCGCGGCCATGCGCAGGGGAACGCCCGCGCCCGTCCCGCGCACGATATCGAGGGCGAGCGGCAGCACGGCCGGGATGCGGGCGAGCGAACAGACCTGAAGCGCCGTGGCACGAACCGTCTCCTTGGCGTCGGCTGACCGTGCCAGGGCTTCGGCTGTCTCCAGGATCTTTGCCCGCTCGAAAGCGGGATACTCTCTGGACAGGAACTCGAGTCCGATCAGCGCCGTGCCGGCCAGACCTGTCCCGGTCTCGCGGGTTGCGGCCCCGTAGGCATCGGACAGAGCTGTCAAATCCGCATCGCCGGGCAAGCTGGCGGCACGTACATCAGGCCAGCGCTGCTGAACATAGAACCGGAAATGCTGCACGATGTAGTCGCGCCAAGTCCGGTCCTGTGTCGTGTCGTAGAAGACGCCGAGCAGCAGATCGAGCAAATCCGCGGGAACAGGGCTGCCCCCTTTGATGAGGTGGGTCAGAATGTCGTTCTTAATGGCGTTCTCTGACGTCGACCCGTGGAGTTCCGGCTCGTTCGAGGCAAGAAACCAGTAGAGTGCCTGCAGTTCCTCGGGGGCCAGCTCTGAAGCCGGCGGCAGTGCCTGTACAGCGCGAAGTCGGGTCTGATGATCGCCGGCCGCACCGGTCCGAATGGCGGCGCGGACACTCTCCCGCAGGTCCGCATCGCCGGGGCGTGAGAGGCGGGCAACGAAGCCGCGAGCCCGGGCAACCGGGTCGGGTGGGGGCGGCAGCATAGCGCCGGGCCCCGGCGCGGGGTGTGCCGTCACCTGTTCGGGGCGCAATTCCGGTGTGTTTCCCGGGACGTCGGGAAGGCGCGGTTCAGCCGCAGGAGCAGCCGGAGCAACCTGGACCGCAGGTTCGCGGGGCGCGGTGGACTCGGCCGGCTTCCCGGGTGGCGCCCCGGCCCGACGGCTTTCCAGCGCCGATCGGGAGTGAAGCACGACAAGGCAAAGCCCGGCGGCGAACACCGCCACGATGAGGAGCGCTGCAATTGCAGTTCGATGTTTCATACGTCAGTCCCGTCCGCCAAGTTCTCTGACTTCAGTGTCCGTTCGGCCATCTCCGTCGCAGCGGTCAGTTAAGCTCGCCCACGATCTCCGAGCCCTGGTATACCGTCGTGATGCGGCAGATGGACAGGGCCATGTCCGCCCGCAGCATGTAGTAGATGTACCAGCCGGCGGCGTTGAAGTCCGAGGGAAGCACGTTGCGCTCAATGGCGCCGTCGTCGAAGCTGATCCCGGTCGGAAACACCTTGATGTTGAGGTGCACGCTGGCGGGCAGCCCGCCGGTGAAGACCTCGACCTCGAGTCTGTCGCTGTTGTCAGGGTACTGCTCGACAGAAACGACGTGCCCTTCGACGGCGGAGCGCAGCCAGAATCCGTCCGTGGGCACACTGGCCAGGATCGGGCCGCCAGCGCCGAGACGCGCCACGAGATGGACGTCCTCGATCACTTCACTGCGCCGGAGCTGGAAGCTTGCCGAATTCTCTGAGCGCGCGGTCTGCGACAGGCTGATCTGCGCGGCATCGAGGACCGCGACCGGGGGCAGGCCGTTCCAGGTCCAGGTCCGTTCGCGGTCGCGCCAGATGGCCGGGGCCTCGGGCTGGCTGCATTCGACGACCGTCACCTGCATGCTTCCCGTGACGGGAGCGCCTTCGGGCGGCGTGCAGGTACCGTTCACCACGAAGATCCCGGCGGCTTCGAAACGATGCAGGACCGGTGCGTCAAGCGTGGTGCTGAACGTGTCCGCACCGACCGTGATCTGCACGGTTCCCCCCGTGGCGCCCTCGGGAAGCGCGATCAGCCGCAGTGCGTCGCCTTTGCGCAGCGTCAGGTCCGGCTCGCTGAGCACATTCGTTGCCACCCAGGCGGTGCTGACTGCCGCGGCACTCGCGCCGTTCTGGAATGAGACTGTAGCGGCCGTCGGACCAGCCTCGGATAGTGGCAGGTCGGCGTGCCAGCGCCGCCACGTGGCGCGCTTGACCGGTGTACCATCCGAGATGCTCATGCCCGAAAGGAAGTGGGCAATGCCCTCGATGCAGAGCGGCGAGACCTTGCTGGTCGCCGCCACGGCATCCAGGGAGCACATGACCGCGAGGCGATGGTCGATCCAGTCGGGACGTCCGTTCCCATCGGTGTCTGGGCCGCCCGCCTTCTGGAGCCGGACCGCCTGGATGTCAAGGGACGTGCCTTCGTAGACATTGTCCCACAGCACACGCGCGGTGTGGTTTCCCGGCAGGAGCCAGGGTGTGTGGAATTGGATTGTGCCGGACGTGCCGAACGGCGCGTTGAGGACGGCGGTGCCGACATACTCGTCGTCGATGTGGCCGATGATGGAGAATGCTGTGTACGTCGAGTTGCCGAGGAACTGCGTGCCCTGGATCTCCACGCGATAGCAGCCCGCGGCGGCGACGGCCAATTGGAACGCCACCTCGCCGCGTTTGCTGACGGCGCATAGCTCGGTGGCTCTCGTGTGCCAGGTTCCGGACAGCACCGTGCCGTCGGAGCCGTTGAGTTCCTGCTCCGTGACGGGAACGGCGTCGATATCGGGAACCAGCGGGTTGCTGAGAACCAGTTCCGCTTCATCGAAGTCGCTCACACCGTCCGAGTCCGTGTCCGCGCTCAAGGGGTTGGTGCCGAGTTCGTTTACTTCCATGCCATCCATCAGGCCCTCACCGTCCGTATCCATCTTTGCCGGGTCGGAGCCGGCGGCGTTCTCGGCGACGTCCGACAACCCGTCCCCGTCACTGTCATCAGACGCCTGCATCTGCTGCAGGTACGCCGGCGAGTGGAACAGGTTCACGGCGGGCACGGCCTCCCGCACCAAGCCGATGGCTTCCCATTCGAGAACCAGCGCTGCGTTGCCGTAGGTTTCGAAGTACTCAATGCGCAGGGCGTGCTTACCGCCGCGCAGGCCGATATCGCCCTGCGACTGCCACGGTTCGCCCAGGTGCCAGACGTAGCCGTCCGTGCCCGCGACCCGCATGTTGTCAATGTACAGGAACGCCCCGTCGTCATTCGTCAGGTGGAACGTGTACCAGCCGTCGGCGGGCACCCCGATCCAGCCGGCAAAGACCGCGCCAACCGTGTCAGTGCGGCCGCTGTCGAACACCTGGCCCGTGGACTTGGCCATATCGAGTTGGGTGACTACCCCGCTCCCGTAGTGCGGGAAGAACTCGAACGAGGGCAAGTACCGCCAGTCGCCCTTGTAGTATGAGGCCACCAGGCCGGCTTCGGCGTCCGTGACCTCTGTCGCCGCGTGCATGAGGTCCGGCCCGGTGTAGGGCACGGTGGGGTCCAGCCCGAGGTTGACTTCGTTACCGTCGGGGATGCCGTCCCCGTCGCTGTCGGCGGCCTGCAGGTCCGTGCCCCACGCGATCTCGTCCGCGTTGCTGAGCCCGTCGCCGTCCAGGTCTGCCGCCCCGTCGGCCGGGTCATCGGGCTCCAGGCCGGCTGCCGTCTCGGTCTCGTCGGGGATCAGGTCGCGGTCGGCGTCGGCGTACGCATAGGTGACGATGTCGTCCAGATAGCCGCTGCCGCGGACCAGGAACGCGTCGACGGAGATGATATCCACGTCAGGCTGCGCGTCCCAGATATCCCGCTGCAGGTCGCGGCGTATCTTCATCCACACGCCTGACTTGCTCGCGGTCCCGAGACCGTGGGCGACGTACTCGCCGGTCCCGAGGTCGTCGGTCTCGGCGGCGGTGTAGTAGATGTAACGATGCCCGGCGGTCGTGCTGCAACTGACGTAGATGGTGAAGTCCTCGCTGTAGCGCATGCGCCACTGCAGTTTGAACTCGAACCGCTCCGGCTTCGCGAAGGTCAACCGGTAACCCGTGGCGCGCGTCCCGCCCAGGAGCCGGATCAGGCGGTTCGACGGGTTGTCCGGGTCCACAACGTTGGTGACAGTGCCCGGCTGGGTCTGGTCATACACATCCCACCCGGCCGTGTCCCCGTCTTCGGCATCCTCCTGGACGGTGAACTCGTACATGTACCCGTCGCCCTGCACCGCCGGCTTCAGCGGATCCATGCCGTGCGCGACTTCCCAGCCGTCGATGAGTCCGTCGTTGTCCGTGTCCTCGGCCAACGGGTCACTGCCCCAACTGTTGACCTCGGGCCCGTCATTCAGGTTGTCATGGTCCGAGTCGGCATCGCCGATCTGCGTTCCCCGCATGAACTCGTCGAGGTTCGTCAGGCCGTCGCCGTCCGCATCACCCGCGCCATCGGCCGGATCGCTGGGGTCTAGGCCGGCGGCGGTCTCGACGCTGTCGGGCAGCCTGTCGTGGTCGGCGTCGGGGTAAGCCAGCAACGCGACATCGTCGACGCAACCGGCAGCGCGCACCATGAAGCCGTAGAACCCGAGGATGGAGGCGCCGGCGTGCAAGCGCTGCACATCGGCCAGGAGGTCACGCCGCACGGTCACCCATTCACCGTTCGCCAGTTCCGGACCCAGCGCAACAATCGGGTCAAGGCCAAGATTCGGGGATGCCGTGGACGGCACGTACCGCACATTCAACCACCCCACGCTGGTGTAGCAGGTGGCATAGATCAGGTAGTTGCCGGTAACGCGCATCCGCCATTCGAGCACGAAGCGCCGGGCCTCGTACGGTGACACGGTGAACCGGAAGCCGGTGTCGAAGGTCGCCTGGAACTGGATGACCCGGTTCGGCGCGTTGTCGGGGTCGGGAGCGTTCGCCAGTGTCCCCGGCGGATCGGCGTCGAACAGATCCCACCCGGCCGTATCGCCATCCTCGGCGTCTTCGATCACGCGTTTCTCAAAGCTGTAGCCCGGGCCTTGGGTTGCAGGCGTCAGAGGATCCATGCCGCAGCCGGATTCCACGCCATCCGAGAGCCCATCCCCATCGGTATCAGGATCCAGCAGGTCGGTGCCGTACGTGGTGAACTCGATTCCGTCGTTCAGACCGTCGTGGTCGGAATCCGGGTCGAACATATCCGTGCCGGCCAGGAACTCCGCCGCATTGGTGAGGCCGTCGCTATCGTCATCGCTCAGTGCGTCGGCCGGGTCTTCGGGATCGAGCCCGGCGGCCGTCTCGATCGCGTCGGGGATCAGGTCCCGGTCCACATCAGCATACGCCAGGGTGGTGATGTCGTCGAAGTAACCGCTGCCCCAGACCAGGAACGCCGTTACGGAGAGAATGTTTACCGTCGGCTGCGTGTCCCAGAGGTCACGCTGCAGGTCACGGCGAACCGTGACCCAGCGGCCGCTCTGCGTCACGGCGCCCAGGCCGTGGTGAACGTACTCCGTGTTGCCGAGGGGATCGGCACTGTCGGAGGTGTAGTAGAGATAACGATGCCCGGCCGTGGTGTTGCAGTTGACAAAGATAAAGAACTGCTCGCTGAAGCGCATCCGCCATTGCAGCTTGAACGCCGCCTCATCGGGCGCCGGGAACCAGTACCGGAACCCGGTCCCCGGCGCGCCCTGCAGTCGGATCGCACGGTTCGCCGCGTTGGCCGGGTCCGCTTCGTTCGTGATCGTGCTCGGTGAAATGCTGGCGTAGATCTCCCAACCCGCGGTGTTGCCATCCTCGGCATCCTCCTGGACCGTGGCCTCGTACTTGAACCCGTTACCCTGTATAGCGGGCTGCAGCGGGTCCATGCCGTACTCGACTTCCGCGCCATCGGGAATGCCGTCGTCGTCGGTATCCGAATCGAAGGGATCGCTGCCGTAGGAGTTGACCTCCAGCCCGTCGCCGAGCCCGTCGTCATCGGTGTCGGCGTCGGTGATGCCGGTGCCCAGGAGGAGCTCCCGCAGGTTGTCGAGTCCGTCGGCGTCGGCATCACTGTGGGCATCGCTCGGACTGTTCGGGTTCAACCCCGCCGCGGTCTCCACGTCGTCGGGGACGAGGTCACGGTCTCCGTCCGCATACGCCAGGAGGGTGAGGTCATCCACGTAGCCGCTGCCGCAGATCAGAAAGGCGCTGATGGACAGAATGTTGACGGTCGGCTGCGCGTCCCAGAGGTCACGCTGAATGTCGCGCCGGAAGGTGGTCCACGTCCCGTTGTACGCCGAGGCGCCCAGGCCGTGGTGCACGTACTCGCCGCTGCCCAGGTAGTTCGGGTTTTCCGAGCTGTAGTAGACGTACCGGTGCCCGGCCGTGGTCGTGCAACTGACAAAGATGACGTAGAACTCGCTGTAGCGCAGACGCCATTCGAGTTTGAACCCGGTCTTGGCCGGCGTCGGGAAGGTGTAGCGATACCCCGAGGCGGTCGCATTCCCCTGAACCCGGATCGTGCGGTTGGCCGCATTCACGGGGTCCGCAACATTGGTCACGGTGCCGGTCGAGCTGCCGGTATAGACGTCCCAGCCGGCAGCGTTGCCGTCCTCTGCATTCTCCAGAACCGTGGCCTCGTACGTGTACCCGTTGCCTTGCACAGCGGGCCTCAGCGGGTCCATGGAATGTGTCACCTCGACCCCGTCAGTCAGGCCATCCTGGTCCGTGTCCTGAACCAGAGGGTCGCTGCCCCAGGTATTGATCTCGGCCCCGTCGTTAAGCCCGTCGTCGTCGCTGTCGGCATCGGTCAGCCCGGTGCCGAGCACGAACTCCCGGGCGTTCTCCGCCCCGTCACTATCGAGATCCCCATGCCCGTCGGTGGCATCCTGGGGATTCAGACCCAAGGCCATCTCGGTTTCGTCGGGCAGCAGGTCGCGATCGGCGTCGGCATAGTCGTAGGTCCGGATGTCATCCATGCAGCCGCTGCCGCGGATGAGCACCGTGTTAACGGAAATGATGTTCGCCGTGGGCTGTGCGTCCCAGAGGTCACGCTGGACATCACGCCGGAACATGCTCCAGCGTCCGTTCTTCGTCATGACACCCAACCCGTGCTGGACCTCGGTTCCCGCCCCGAGATAGCTGCTGTCCTCCGGAGTGTAATAGAGGTAACGGTATCCGGCGGTCGTGCTGCAGCCGATGTAGATGACATAGAACTCGCTGAACCGCATGCGCCATTGGACCTTGAACTCGACCGTCGAAGACGTCGGGAAGGTCAGCCGGTAGCCCGTGACACAACCACCGCCCTGGAGCCGGATGAGGCGATTCGCGGCATCGGCGGGGTCAACCACATTGGTGATGGTCCCAGGCTGGGTCTGGTCATACACGTCCCAGCCGGCCGTGTCGCCATCCTGGGCGTCTTCGCGGACCGTCATCTGCTGGTCGAAGGCCCGGGCCGACGGAAGCCACGCCAGCAGCGGCATGGCGGCAAGGCACAGGGCACGGAGAATGACAGACGTATGGCACGTCATGATACGGGTACTCCCTTGCTTTCACCGGCGCCGGTGAACCGGCGCGACGCACTCATCGCGGGGAACTCGGTCCGACTGTCTTTCTTCGCCCTTCGCGGAGTTCCACTCGGCCGCCCGCCCCGCAGCAACGGAGAACGAGCCGGCTCCCCGGGCAGACCGGGGGAGAAGACCTGCGGCGAATCTGGCGCAGGCGCATCCGCGTCCGTGGTGTCTGGCACCGGCACTGTGGCCGCTGCGGCCCGGGACACGATAGCGCTGTCAGCAACGCCCGCCGACGCAACGGAGGGCTTCATCAATTCCAACTGCTCGCGTACCCAGGCTGACAGGAAAAGAAGGTCGGACAGCACCGGAGCTCGCTCTCCGGCCGGTACGTCGCGCCGGGCAATCTGGAGTTCCGCGAGCCTGCGGGCGGTCTTCACCATGCCGCCGATCGAGGAGGAGAACTCGCTGGGCGTCGTCTTGACGGCGGCGGCCTGGTCCAATGCGGCCGCAAGCCACTCAGCCACGGTCCCCAACTTTCCCGCCGGGGTCCTGCGCAACCGCTCCGCAAAGGCGCTCATCAGGCCGGCCGGCACGGACACAGGTTTCCCTCGTTCCCTGCCGTGCGTCGTGAGGAACGTGGCCGGGTTGAGCCAGGCCTCAGCATGGGCGGAAGTGACGTGCGCAGTATCCAGGATCGCGTTCTGCAGCACGGTGGGCAGGCGCCCGAACGCCGAGCCGTCGCCGGTCCCCTGGGAGACCCTGAACAGCCTGCCGATGCCGCGGAGGCTCTCCTCGGAAACGCTCGGGTTCTCCGCCTTTCGCGCCAGCCGCAGCACAGCGTGGGCCGGAGCGTTGGCGCGCAACATGGGCGCCAGCGCCCCCGCCTTGCACACCGGCAAGTGGCCGCTGGCCACTCGCTGCTGGATTTCCTCGGGCAGCTCGGCCAGACTCAGATACGTGGAGACGCTCGCCTCGGACAGTGAGGTGATCGCGGCCAAGTCAGCCTGGGTGAAGCCGAACTGGCTCGCCAGCCTCTGGAAATAGTAGGCCAGGTCGATGGGAGACAGGTTCTTGCGCTGGAGGTTGTCAACGAGGCACAGGGTCGCGGCCTGGTCTTCGGTGAGCCGGTCGCAGACCTGCACCGGTATCTCGGTCAGCCCCAGTTCCCTTGCCGCAAGGCATCGGCTGTGACCGCCAAGAACCACGTACTTGCCGCCTTCCGGCAGCACCTTGACCGGATCCCGGACTCCCTCGGCGGCGATCGACGCTTTGAGCGCCTCGTAAGCCTCCTTGTCCGACTCCGGGGCCTGGCGGCGCGGCTGGAAGCGCGGGTCGAACACCAACTCCGAGATCGGTGCTACTTCGACCTTGAACTCCGAGAAGTTCACGCCGCTCAACGGGTCTATGGTTCTGGCGCTGATCGTGGTCGTGTCCCCCATATCTTCAGTTACTGAAGAACCCCGCAGCCCGATCTTCAGTTACTGAAGGAATCCACGTCCTTGCCCTTTTCGTTGCGGACCGCACTCGGCCTGCCGCCCCGGACACAGGTTCTGCCAGTTACTGTCCACGAGCCCCGTGCATTTCGGGACTCGAATTCGACACACGCCTTCCGTCCTTGCTTTCCATCCGGGCGTCAATCCTTCTTCTCCCGGCACACTACACGGCGCCTGACGGAATGCAACTCTTTGTTTGTTATTTTCCGGTCAGGCCTTGACCTCCGCATTCCGCCTCTGACGTCCATGCCTTCCCGGGGGCACCGGCATGTGCCCGGTGGCCCGCCGAACCCGCACGATTCATGAAGACCTTGGTCGTCACCATAGGCCCATCGCTGCATGGTGCCAACGGCCCGGGCCAAGGAAAAACCTGATTTTCGGGTCACTGCTGTCCCAACGTTTTTTGTGGCGGATTCAGACGCCCTTGAATCCGAGGAACATATGGCACGCATGCCCAAAAACGATTTGAATCTGCGGATGCCGGTCCGACGTTGGCCTCCAACCATGGAGGCCATCTATGAACCACGGCCGACCCGTATTCTCGCAGATCATGGATTTTGTCCCGCACCCGGAGTTCCAGAGGTGTGTCAACCGTTACCGGGGCGACTGCAAGGTCAAAGACTTCTCCTGCTACGACCAGTTCGGTTCCATGACCTTTGGGCAGTTGACCCACCGGGCCAGTCTCCGCGATTTGGTCACGTGCCTTGGTGCCCGAGCGGACGCGCTGTACCACATGGGCATCCGAACTCGCCCAACGCGAAACAATCTGGCCAATGCCAACGCCCAGCGAGACTGGCGGATTACGGCGCCGCGGGGTTCAGTCGGTGGTCGACCAGGGGTGCGGCGAGATTGAACACCCAGCCGTCCAGGCCCTGGTAGGCGAGCGAGTACCCGCGCTCAGCCATGCGGCGCGCGGTGTGGGCGTGGTTGCAGTACAGGAACACCAGGTCGGTGCCGAGCAGCTCCTTCAGTTCGCCGGGCGCGGGGAATTCGGCGGTGCCGCGGCAGAGCGCGTCGATGCGGACGTACCGCTCGCCCTCTGCCGCGTACCCGAACATGGAGTCCAGGCCGCAGGAGTAGACATAGTCCGGAGCGGTGTAGAACAGGCGCGGGAAATCCTCCCAGTAGAGATTGGCGATGTACGTGCCCTGGGGCAGGTTGGCGCGCGCCCAGGCCGCGAACGGGCGCGGCATGGGCAGGCGCGGCGCCCCGAACTGCCGGAGTTGCAGGGGCAGGAAGGCGAGGCAGAGCGCGAGCACGCCGGCGAACACTGCGACGTGGAAACGCGCACTCCTTTGCCGCGTCCATTCCTCGTAGGCCAGCGCGGCGAGGATGACCGAGAACGGCCAGGCGTACTCGATGGCGCGTTTGGACAGCACGAACCCCACGCACGCGACGATCGACAGGAGCAGGAAGAACTGCAGGGGCAGCCCCACGTCACGCCAGGCGCGGCGGCGCTGCAGCATCACGATGACCACCAGGGGCGGGAGAAAAACCAGTCCGTTCGTCGCCAGGCACGCGAATGATGGCGCGAAGATTTCGGCCGGGCTGCTGAGGTCCGAGGCCGAGCCGTGGAGGAAGTGCAGCGGCACGTCGATGCACTGGATTTTCCAGAGCAGGAAGGTATTCGGGAACTGCGGATGGATCAGCAGTCCGGCACCGACTCCCGCCACGGCCACGGCGGGCACGGTCAAGGCATGCCACCTATCGTCCCGGAGTCGCAGCAGTGCGTACAGGCCGGTCGGCAGGAGGATGAAGTGCGGGTTCGAGTGGAAGTAGGCCAGAGCGAACCCGAGCCCGAAGAGCCACGGCAGACGCCCGCCACGGGCGGGCGGGCGGCAGAGCAGGGCGGCAACGACCAGCAGCAGCGCAATGGCGATGACGTGCGGGCGGACCAGGTTGATCCGGTCGGTGAACAGTGGCGACAGCAGCAGGACCGCGGGCAGGAAGAGGGCAGGTCGGGACACGCCGAGGCGCGCCAGGCACCACCAGAAGACCCCGAGCCACAGCGTGACGAGGAAGAACGTCTCGAGCAAGAACGGCGGCGAGCCCGTGTAGCCGAACATTCCGGCCCAGCGGCGGACACTGAGCAGCAGGATGTGGAACCCGAGTTCCTTGTCGTAGAAGACCTCGCGCCAGATGGACAGGCGTGTCCACGGAAAGGTCTTGCCGAGCGCCGCCTGGGGCAGGAGGTCAGCCATGCCCACGTGATAGGGTCCGTCGCACGAGAAGTCGGCGTCCGGTTGGTAGGTGAGGGTGTGGACAAATGCCATGGCCGCCAAGGCGAACAGGAGCGCGAACAGCGTGGTTCGGAACGCCGCGCCGGGTGGACGGGCTCCTGCGTCGGGTCGCGGCGCTGTGTGCGGTTCGGTCATGGTCGCGGCTCGGGAAGGCTGTAGGTGGATAGGCTGTTAGGGAAAACGATGCGTGACCTCAATGCCACCTAATCTGGACGACATGGCCGTGGAAAGAGGTGTGAGGGTCTGTCCCAATGACACCCAACTCAAGGAACGCCGAACTCCGAACGTCGAACTCTGAACGCCGAAGTGAAGTCAGGCCAGGTCGAATGCCGCACGGTGGGGCCCTGCTCTCCAGTCTTACTTCAGCGTTCGGCGTTCGAAGTTCAGCGTTCGACGTTCGGTTCCAATCTCGGAATCGCCCTAGTAGTTGGGCGGCATTCTGTGTACAGCCGTGGCTTCGGCACCTACAGCCTAACAGCCTACAGCCTAAACAACATGACTTGCGTCCTTCAGGCCCGAACCTTCACCACCACCTTCCTCACGCGCGTCGGGGCGTCGATGGCCATCCCGGGCATGTGTACGTCGTGCGGATGGAAGATGACGAACGTCCCGGCCGGAGTCGTCACGAAATCGCCCTGGCCTTCGGCCGGGAGCATGTCCTTCTCCTCGTTGTACGCGCCGGGCTTTACCTGCTTGATGCTGGCGAAGCCCATGCGCTCGAGGCCGGCGGCGATGTACTGGATGTCGATGTACTTGCGGTGCGCCTCCCAGGCGCCCTTGTCGCGCGGCTTGCTGTCGTACTCCTGCACGATGGCGTAGACGTCACTGCCGTCGATCGCGAGCTTGCCGAGGGGCAGCTTCGCCAGGTCGGTCTCGGCGAGGAAACGCAGTCCCTTCTCCAGGCGCTTGCCGCAGGCGTAGTACAGGGGGGCATTGTCGAGTGTGTCGAAGATCATGGTCCTGTTCTCCTTATCCGTACGTCGGCGTTCAAGGGCATGGTCAGTAAGCCTAGCCCTGCGACTGCGCCGTGTCAATCCGGGCCGCGTCAAGCGCAGGGCTGTTTCAAAGTCGGCCGTTCGTGAGCGTGGCGCGGCAAATGACGGATTGGGGTACCCCCGGCGTGTCCCCACGCCGGGGCGCGGTGCGTTCCGAGATGCCTTCCGACGGCCCGTTGCGCCATGCACTCTACACCGAGCCAGAGTGCCGCGGGCCAACGCACCAACACCCACGGCGGAGAGGCCCAGCCTGGGGACAGGCAGGGCCTACGGGGCGTCACAAGGGCTGCGCGCACCGCCGACTTTGAAACAGCCCTGCGTCAAGCGCCGTGCGGGGGCGGTGGCTCGGCGCGTCCCGCGCCGAAGCAGGGTGCGCCGGCCGGCCTGTCCGGCGAAGCTGCCTGGGCGAAGACGGATCCCCGGCCGAGGGCCTCGGTCCGGGACGGACCCGAGCACCCTACTGCGGTCCCGGAGGTCCCGCGCCACTGTCGTTGCCGCGCGCGATCGGATGTCGCAGACCACTCCCGTCACGGGGCGGCGGGTGCGGTGGCGTCGCTGCGGACCAACACGACGCGTTCGACGCAGATGGCGTTCTTCTGCTCGGGCTTGCCGTGCGGGAACGCCGGACCTTCAAACTTGATGTTGGCCCAGATGTCGTAGGTCACGTCCGGCGCCTGCGTGTCCACGACGGCGTCGATGTCGAGCTGGATGATCCAGCTCCAGAAGAAGTAGAGGTAGTACGACGGGGCGATCTTGGCGGGCCCCTTGGCGTACCGGTACCAGTGGTAACCAGGCCCGGGCACGTCCTCGGGCTTGATGTCGGCGCTGGAGACGAACGTCTTGGTCGCCTGGCCGTACAGTCCCCACGGCATGGGCAGCTTGTACTTGTCCAGCGGGTGCCGGTCGGATTCGACGGCGGTCGGGAATTCGAGCCGGTTCGTGATCCCACTCTCCGCATCCGGGTCTTTGGCGAGCTTGACGATGTCGTTCCAGTTGCGGGTGAGATCGGCGGTGAAGTCGAAAACCTTGGCCGGCGGCAGGCCGCGGAACTTCTCCGGGAGCTGGGTGATGGCGGGCAGCGCCGCATACTTGAGCAACTCCGCATCAAGGCTGGCCTTTTCGGCGGCACGCTGCTTCTCCGGGATGCGGAGTTCGATCTGGGTCTGCCAGGTTTCGCCGCAGCGCTTCGCGATTTCAGCCGGCTTCAGGGGCAGGGCGGCTGGGTCGTTGCCTTTGGCGATCCAGTCACGGCAGATGCGCCGGAAGGTCAGGACCGTGGCGCGGTCGAGGGGCAGCCGCGCATGACGCACGCGCCGGAGCAGGACCGGGTCGCTGGCCACCGCCTGCTCGGCACGGTCGAACAGGCCGTGCGCGTCGGCGGCGAAATCGAACCCGATGTAGCTCAGGGAGGACGGGGACAGCGTCCAGTTGATGATGGCGCCCTTCCGTTCCACGGCAGCCTGCAGTTTGGCGAGGTACTCGCGGACCATTGGCCCGGCGGCCGGGCCGTAGAAACCGTCCGTGAAGGTCTGAAGGAGTTGCGCGTCGTCCTGGTACGGGTTCTCGAGCAGCTTCATCATCATCCACACCTTCAGGTCGCGTGTGTCGGCGAGGATCGGGAACTCGAGTTCGGTGAACACGCCCTCAACGTTGTGTTCGGCGTAGAACCGGTAGTCGGCGGCGTACGTCTGAGCGCTGGGGAACGGCATGCCGTACGGCTGCGCGTACGTGACGGCATAGTCCCAGATGCGCAGGTTCTTCGCGACCCCGGCCCAGGTCAGCAGCGTGTCGTGGAAGGCGCGGTTCTGCGGTGCGGTGACCGGCTTGCCAAGGTCGCTTTCGGTGTCGCAGAGCCGGAAGATGACGCTGTCGCGCGGCCGCATGGTGCGCGGCGGCTGTTGCGTGTACTGGTAGGCGAGCGTGTCGAGGCACACGTCGGGGTATTCCGCGGTGATGGCATCCGAGACGGCGTTCAGGAACTGAATGAGCAACCCCACCTCACTGCCTTCCGCGACCAGGACCGAGTGGCAACGTTCGCACTGGCACGGGTTGTACCAGTCGTTCTGCGAGATGCTGAAGACCAGCGGCGGCGGGCTGCCGGTCTTCTCAGCCTCGGCGCGCGTGGTGACGATGTAGTTCCGCAGTTTCTCGATGATGAGCTGGCGTACCTCGGGGTTGGTGAGGCAGAGTTGGGCGTTGTCGGCCGTGCGTTTGCCGTTGATGAGCGAGTAGTACTCGGGATGCGTGTCGAAGTACTCCTTGGGCGGCAGGTACATGTAGAACGTATGCACGTGGTAGGGCGGGCCGTAGTCCATGCAGCCGCCGTACTCGCCGGCGATCCTGGCGTCGCCGTCCCGGTTCAGGCGGTTGCGTGCGGCGAAGCGGCCCTTGTCGTTACCGTAGAGCATGTAGATGTCGCGGTAGCGGAAGGTTGGTTTGCCGTGCAGATCCAAAGCGCCGACTTCGAGTGCGGGCTTCTGCGGTACGGTCTCTTCCCACGGGTTCCACCAGTGCACACCGAGCGCGTCCTCGAGGAAATGGTAGACGGCGTAGAGCGTGCCGCGCGGCCGACCGCCGGCCAGGAGCAGGTTCCCGCCTGACGTGCGAACCTGCCATTCCTCCGGCCCGAGCTTGTCGAAGTCCGCAATCGCCTGGCGCGCCACGGCCGTCGGCCCGACGAACAGGCACGGGCCGGTTGCCGTGGCGTCGGCCTCGTCGGCGACCGCGAACTCCGCGCCGCTGATGGCTTTGAGATAGGTGGCGAGTTCGGTCGCGGCCGTGCGCTCCGCGAGCACGGCGTCTTTGGCGAGGACGATGGTCGCAGCCGCCTTGCCGTCCTTGGCCAGCGTCAGCGCGTGTGCGGACTCCGCAGCCGCCAGGAACGCCACTGAGACACTGAGAGCGATACTCGAAAGAATGGAGATTTTCATCCGCAGTCCCTTTCCCGCTTTGCCTCCGGAACCCCACGTTAGTTATGCGTGCTCGCAAACCCTAATCGTACTGCGGCATCGGGTGGTGTCAACCTGTACCGCGCTCCCCGCAGGGCTGTTTCAAGATCCGTGACCGTCGCGTGCGGTGAGTACCCCCGGCGTGTCCC
>MHBL01000158.1 GCA_001803235.1 Lentisphaerae bacterium RIFOXYA12_64_32 | reverse complement strand
TACTTACCTAGAAGAACTTACGGAAGCCATAATTCTGACGCCATAGTTCTATCGTGCTCAGGAGAATCATCCTAACGACATAAACAAGCATATCATGTAACGCTAATATTATTGCGCATAATGACTTAGATTACGCAGACCCCGTTGGGGACCCCGTTGGGAAGTCCACCCGGAACGGACACGGCAGTACCAGACCCAAACCGAGGGAGGGATGGCCCATGAGACTCGGCACGTTGCTTCTTTCCGCACCGTTGATCCTGCTCGCTGCGAACTCCGCACTGGCAGCGCCGGCGTCGTGCTACGACTGGATTGTCCGCGACAAGCTGCGCGGCGGGTACCTGGCCGCGGGTGCCCCGCGCAGTGCCGCGGCCGATATGAAGGCCATCGGGATGAACGCCGTGCTGCCCAAGTTTGGCGGTCTGACCTGTCCGCCCGACGAGCGGAACCTGGCGCTGCTGCGCGAGTGGGGCGAGGCGACGCAGAAGGTCGGCATGTACCTGCTGCCGGTCTTCAACTTCCGCGGCGGCGAGACGGAGAAAATCCTCAGCGCGCGACGCGAGGTGACGTCCGGCGGCCAGCGCATGGCGAAGACGCCGTGCCCGCTCGACGAGCAGTTCTGGCAGGCCTACATCCTCGGCCGCGCCGTCGACCTCGCCGGGCGTGCGAAGGAATTGCACCTGGCCGGCGCCATCATCGACACGGAGATGTACGGCGCAGACCACTCGTTGTTCAGCGGCGCCTGCTACTGTGACGACTGCCTGCGCGAGTTCTTCGCCGCGTCCGGCCAAGCCGCGCCGCAACCGCTGCCCGCACCCGAGGCACGCATGGCGTGGTTGAAGGAACACCAACTCTCGGGGCCGTTCGAGCAGTGGTTCGTCGGCCGTGTCAAGGGTCTCTGCGTGCAGATCGAGACGACGGTACACGAGCGCAATCCGGACTTTGTCCTCGGTGTCCTTAACCTGGACATTCCTTTGCCGTTCATGCGCGGCATGGCGCAGGGGCTGGGGACCGAGACGCACCCCCTCCTGGGTTTCTCGGAGACGACCTACCCCTCGGGCTACACGGACTACGTCGACAAACAGCAGCAGACGTTTGCCGCATTCCCGGCGCAGGTGCTGTTCGTACCCGGCCTGTGGCTGGCCAAGTTTCCGAGCGAGAACATCGCCGAGCAGTGCTACGCCTGCGCCCAGCACTCGCACGGCTACTGGATCTACACGTTCGAGAGCCTGGTCGAGGGTGCGAGGAAGCGGCCCGGCTACGCCCTGCGTGAGCCGAACGAGCGTTATTGGGCAGCGATGAAACAGGCGAACGCGGAGTTGGACCAACTCGTGGCCGCCGGAGGCAAGTACGAGTCGGTGCTCAGGGTGCGCCCGTACGATCCGTCGCTGCCGGCCCTCGTGGCGGGCGATCTGAAGTGTGAGCCGCTGGCGCCGGTCATCGAGGCGCAACCGCTCGCGCTCGGGCCGGAAGCCCAGCCGCGCCTACGCTACCGCAATCCGCTCTATCTCCTGTGCAAGGGGGGCGAGTCGGTCGAGGTGAACGTCGCCAACTGCCAGCTCAATCCGAACTGCCGCGACGGCAGCCAGTACGCCGTGTTCGACCTCGAGGGGCATAGGCTTCTCGAGGGCGTCATGAAGGTCAGAGAGAGTGCGGTAGCGAAATGGACCCCGGACCGCGACGGTCAGTATGTGCTCCTGGCCGACTCTAGCCTGAACGGCTACCAGCTCCAGGTCGTGACCAAGCAGCCGTTCGCGTTCCGGCTCACGCGGAAGATGCCGCTCACGGTCCAGGGCATCCTTGGGCGCGTCTTCTTCTACGTCCCTGCCGGAGTCGACACGTTCTCGCTGTTCTTCAAGGCGACGAGGCAGGCAGCCGGGCGCGGCGGCAAGCTCGTGGTGTACTCGCCCGACGGTCAGGTGGCGGCGCGGTTGGCCGGCGACCTGGGCACGCCGACGGAACTGCCCGTCACTGTTCCTGCCGGCATGCAGAAGCGCGTCTGGGCCCTGACCGGCGAGGACATCACCAACGACCTCACCGTCTGGTTCTCCGACAACATGCCTGGCTACGTCGGCACCGACCCGGCCCGGCTCCTCACCGACGCCAAATTCGTGCCGTAGTTCGGGCGCGGTGCAGACGGTTTGGATCGGTGCCTGCAGACGTCCGCAGAATGGCCCCGAACCAGAAACCCGAGACGGAAGAAGCTCCCAACGAGGCCGGCTGACGCCTCGAGCGAAACTGGCGTCTGCCGGTTCCCAGCCTATCACGACGTTAACGCGGCGTCTGTCGGTGTCGTGCCGGGGCTGCGGAGCCGCAGTATACCGCGTATCCCCATTTTATTCGGCCGGGGCATGAAGATCGTGGCATGAGTCGAGAGGAGCGAG
>MHBL01000157.1 GCA_001803235.1 Lentisphaerae bacterium RIFOXYA12_64_32 | reverse complement strand
CCGAAGACCGCGCCAAGGCCCTCGTCATCGACGAGTTGCAGCTCTCGCATGCCCGGCGTGTCGAGCATAAGGCCGCCGCCGGGGAGGACGACGAGCTGGCGGTGGGTCGTGACATGACAGCCCCGCCCGTCGCTTGCGCGGACCGCGCCCGTGGGCATCCGCTCTTCACCGAGCAACGCGTTGACCAGCGTCGATTTGCCGGCGCCGGAGGAGCCGACCAACGCCACGGTCATGCCGTCGTGGATATGGGTGCGCACCGCCGCAATGCCTTCGGCACGAAGCGCACTCGTCACGCAGATCGGGACACCTGCACAATGGCTCTCGATCTCGGTGATGCGGCCGACAACGTCCGCGCAGAGGTCGGCCTTGTTGAGGATCAGCGCCGGCTGCGCGCCGCTCGCCCAGATGCGGGCGAGGTAGCGCTCGATCCTACGAACGCTGAAGTCCGCGTCGAGGCCGCAGACGGCGAACACCAGATCGACGTTGGCCGCGATCACCTGAGCACGAACCTCGCGACCAGCGGCTCCCCGGGTGAAGACCGTGCGCCTCGTCAGGACGCTTTCGATGATGGCCGTGCGATCGGGCCCGGGTGGGTCCTTGATGACGACCCAGTCGCCGACGCCGGGGAAGCCTGCATCTTCGAGCTCGAGACGAAGTCGCCCGGCGAGCTGCGCGCGACCCGAGCCGGTCTGGGACCACACCTCGTAGGCACCGCGGTGCTCGGCCGCGATCCGGGCGGGGAGGAGCTCGCGACCATCTGGTAATTGAAGCTGTTGTTCAAAGAATGGGCCGAAGCCCAGAGCAGATAATGAGTACACGATGACGTTCTCCATGTGTGCGGCGCAAAGCACGCACAGCCGGTCGCCCGCGCAGCACGCCGAAGCGCGGCAGGCGGACGGAGATCAGCGGTTGAAGCAGGCGCGCCGTGGCGATCAACGCCTAAGGCGCACGCACGTCCTCACGCAAGATCCGTATGGAGAACCGTGGCGATCATCAAACCTCTGACGGGACCCTGTGCCCGTTCACCCTGACAATATAGCACCGCCGCTCGGACGACAACAAGTCGTCGGGATGGCGGGACAGGACCGATCAGTAACCTGGTAGCGCAGCGAGCGCCGAGCCTCGCGTGTATGGCGGGGGCTTCGTCGACGCACTCATCCACGGCGTCCTGGACGGGCGCAGCGTTTGGCACGGTCTTCACGGGGACG
>MHBL01000156.1 GCA_001803235.1 Lentisphaerae bacterium RIFOXYA12_64_32 | reverse complement strand
TCTAGGCGCCAGCCCCGGTCAACCGTCGACCCTATCTCCACCCGCGACTGACGCATTACGTCTGGTCAACAACACCGACTTGCCGTGCCGCCAGTGATGTAACATATTGTGCGGCAAAATATAACATCAACGATGACAAATGTGCAATGTGAGTTAGTAGTATTGACTTCCCCCCCCTATTGTTCCCTGGCCGACCTCGGCGTCAGGGCTTCTCAGCGGCGACCTGACCGTCCTCGATCAGCACGGCGTACTTGTAGCCGCTGCCGAAATCCTTGTCGACCGTCACCGCCCCGGTGACCACCACCACGTCTCCCACTTGCGCGGTGGCGGCTGTGGTGACCGTCAGGTCGTTGCTGCCGGCGTCGCCGGTGCCGTCGCGGAGATGCAGCCAGTTCTTGCCCATGATGCCGGTGTTGACTTTGACGACTTTGCCGCGCACCTTCACGGACTTGCCGGCCAGGGACGCCTTCCCGGCATAGATCTCAGCCACCGTCTGACCACCCTCCACTTTCTCGATCCCGGTCACGGGAAGATCCGCACCGCCCGCGATGTCCGTCTTGCCGTGGACGGGGGGGTGTCCGGGCGGTATTCCCGCCATCGCCCCTGGCATGGCCGCCGCTGACGTCCCGCCCGCGACGGGCTCGGCGCCGCCAATCGCGCCTACAAAATAGATCTGTTCGAAATCGCGATTCAGCGTCTTGCTGTGGAAACTGGACATCAGGTTGCCTTCGGGAATAGTGACTTTGTCGCCGACCTTGACCTTGCACTGCGGGGCGGCAGCCCAGATCTTCTCCTTGCCGGTGTCAACCTGCACGTACGTGTAACCGCTGGCGTCCATGGTTTCTACGACTGTGCCCGCGGCGAACCCATCGACAGGCATTGACGCGGCTGCCGTGGCCGGTCCCTCCGGCCCCTGCCCGGCATCAGCAGAGGCAGGCGCGGCCTTCTCCTTCCCGCAGCCGACAGCAACGACGAGAAAGCACCCGACAAGAGTGGCGGCAAACGTAGTGCGGCTGAATGCAAGCTGATGTTTCATCTCGTCACGTGACCTCTCTGTTGTTTGGAGAACTTCTGTCTGGAACTGCGGCGACGAAAATAGCGCAAGGCCGGGGAACTGCAAGGGGTGGCGCACACGCACGGCGTAGTGCGTCAGCAAAGGGTGGAGCATAGACCCCTGCCACCTTGTGTGGCAGGTGAACGGGTTCATCTTGGTTACTACGCCGCACCGTGTCCCCCCGCTTCCCTTTCCCCCGTCCGCCGGCGGCGGACGGGGGAAAGGGAAGAGAGGGGGGGCTACGTTTGGCGAACAAACCCGATTCACCCGTGGCACAAGGCCATGGGGGGCTCACACATGGGCCAGCACACCGTCGTTCCACCCGTGACGCATTACCGCACAGCGACATTCATAGGGCGCGCCCGATCGCGTCGGCACAAATGCGCTCAACCCGAGTTGTTTTCGCGCCATCAGCGTGTTTCGTAGTTGCCGATAGAACAAGGCCAGGAAAGCCACCGTCATCAAGGGACTATCCGCCGCGCGGACCGGGCCGGCAGCGGCAGAACCCCAAGAGCACGAGGCACTCATCATGAAACCACTGCTCACCAGTCTGTTCGTCATGCTGTTGCTGACGCGCACAAGCGTCCTGTGTGCTGCCGATCAACCGGCGCCCAATGCGGTCCCCGAACCCGTCTCGGAACAGGTGCGCTACGATCTGGCGCTGCTGGCGGAGCGCGGTCTGGTCACGGCGCCGGATGCGTGGGCGGAACGCCTGGTCGCCAGTCCGACGTGCGACGGCGAACAGGCGGCCGCCCTGCTGGTGCAGGCGGTGCAGGCCTTCAAGCCCGTGAAGGACGTGCGGGAGGCCATCGACGTCCTTGCACAGCGCGGGGTGATCGGTTCGCCGGAGTACTGGGTCAAAGGCACTGCGACCGGCAGCACGTGCAGCAGCGCCAACCTCGCCATCGTTCTCAATCGCATCGCGTCGCGCCTGCCCATCCGTCAGACACGCCCCTTCACCGCCGCACCGCTGGCGGCGATCCCCGCCGCACAAATCAAACCGCGCTACGACGTAGTGATCGCCGGCGCGGGCACGGGCGGCTGCGGCACGGCGATTCAGGCCGCCCGCATGGGTTGCTCCGTACTGCTGCTGGAGGAGACCGACTGGATCGGCGGACAGATGAACGCGGCGGCCGTGACCTCAATGGATGAAGGCGGAACGCTCTGCCGCGAGCGCGGCATCTACCGCGAACTGTGCGGCCTGATCGTGGCGCATTACCAGCCGCTCAACATGACCTGCGAAACCGCCTACTGGTTCCGTCACGTCTGCGTCGAACCGCGCGTCGGCCGCCAACTCCTGCACCTCATGCTCGGAGATGCTCGAGGCGACGGGACGCTCGACCTCGCGTTGCGCGCCCGGGTGACCAAGGTCCTGAAGAACGGCGACACCGTGACCGGCGCGGAGATCGAATGCATCAGCGATGCGGGTCGTGAGACACGCACGGTGCAGAGCCACATCCTGGTCGATGCGACGGAGTGCGGCGACGTCATCCCGCTCACCGGAGCGCGCTATCGCGTGGGCAACTGCCTCAGCACTGCCGTCAATCCCGCCCAGCGCGTGCAGGACAACACCTGGTGCGCCGTGGTCAAGCAGTACCCGAACGGTGTCCCCCCTGCCCTGCTCATCACCCAGCCGCCACCCGGCTACACGGACGCCGTGCACAAGGCCTTCCTGAAGTCGCTGATCGCGGGCGACACTGTGACCTCCTCCACAAACCGGCCGTGGAACTTCGCGACCTTCATCGGTTACCGCGGCATGCCCGACAGTTCGCGCAGTGGCGACGCGCCACCCATCACCCGCACGCACATGAACTACAATAATGACTTCCCCAACGACGTCGGTGACCTGGAGGCCCCGGCCAAGCGGCTGCAAACCCTGCGCGCCATGCGGCTCAAGACCCTGCACCTGCTCTATTACATCCAGAACACGCTCGGCAAGAAAGACTGGTCAGTGGCCGACGACGAGGGCTACGACACGCCCTACAACCGCGCCGAGATCGACGCGTGGATCACCAGCCAGCCCGACCTCGCCCCGTACCGCCCAATCCTGTATCATTTCCCGGTCATGGCCTACACGCGCGAGAGCCGCCGCATCGTCGGACTGCACACGCTCAACGTCCGCGAGATCGAGCGTTACCCGGGGCGCCCCGTACGCTTCGCGTCCTGCGTTGCCCTCGGCGACTACCCCGTCGACCTGCACGGATCCAAGAAGCCGGCGTATCTCGAACTCGACCTCGACCCGGTAGAAAGCATTCCGGACGAGAAATTCGGCTCGCGTGGGACCGGCCCCTTCCCCATCCCGTTCGAGTGCTTCATTCCCGAGACGTTGGACGGCTTTCTGCCGGCGGAAAAGAACATCTCGCAGTCGCGCCTCGCGAACGGCGCCACGCGCCTGCAGCCGCACACGCTGCTGATGGGGCAGGCTGTTGGTGCGATCGTCGCACTCGCCGTTCAACACCAGGTCCAGCCGCGCCAACTCGATCCCGTGCTGGTGCAACTCGCACTGCTCGACGCGGGCGACACGCTGTTCCTCACTCCGGTCGCCGATATCCGCCAGAACCATCCCGACAGGAAGGTCGTGCAACTCGTACTGACCCACAATCTTCTGGCCATCGATGGCGGAAGCTTTGGCCCCGGGAAGCCGCTCGCCGACGACGAACTCGCCGGGGCACTCAAGCTCCTCGCCGACGGCAAAACACCCCCGCCAAACGTGACCCTGCCGGTCACTCGCATCGAGGCCGCGCGTACCTTCGCAGACTTCCTCGAAAAGCGTGCCCGCGCGAACCTCGACCGCGCGCACAACCCGTGAAGCGTCTCCGAGCCCTGCCCGGGATAGCGAAAAACTCGACATGAAAGAGAAATGGGGGTATCCACTTGACGCAACCTATCACAACCTGTAGGGGCGCGGACCCCTGCCGCCTG
>MHBL01000155.1 GCA_001803235.1 Lentisphaerae bacterium RIFOXYA12_64_32 | reverse complement strand
CGCAGAGAGAAGTCGCAGCCACAAGCCGTAGGGGGTAGTTGCGTCAAGTGGATACCCCCAAACGAGAAATAGTAGACAGGTCATCGCGGTCGCAATCGTCTTCGCAACCGCTCTTCGATCCAGACGTCGCAAGGTGGCAGTCCTCGAGGAACGATTACGAGGAGGATTGCGAGAAGCAATGGCAGTGCCAAACTTGGCATGAAAACGGAAGAACGGATTGGACGGAGAGACGAAGACTAGAGACGAAGATGGGAAACCGAAATCTGAGTCTTTGTCTCAAATCTTCGTCTCTAGTCTTTGTCTCTGAAGGAAGGAGAACCCGATGAGAACAAGAGATCTGTTGGTCTTCGCGACGATCGGTATTCTGGTGGGCGCCCCGGCCAAGGCCGAAGACTGGAAATGGACGCCGTACGGATTGCCGCAGAGCAACCTGAAGACCTGCACGCCGGAGACCCGGGGCGAGAACGACTCGTGGTGGATCCCCTACTTCCAGAACAAACTCAAACAGCCCAAGCATGACCTGCTCCTCATCGGCGATTCCATCACGGATCTCTGGACCTACCCGGCAGACCACAAGTACCCCGGCGGCCTGGACACCTGGAACAAACGCTACAAGGACATCGCGACCAACCACGGCGTCACGGGCGACAAGACCCAAACGGTCCTGTGGCGCCTGACGGAAGGCAAATCACTGGACGACTACACGCCGAAGAACATCGTCCTGCTCATCGGCATCAACAACCTCCTCCAGAACGACACGCCCGAGGACACGGTTGCAGGTATCAAAGCGATTGTCGCGTACTTGCGGCAGCGGTTGCCGGACGTCAAGATCCTGGTGCTCGGGATCTTCCCGTGCTGGGAGAAAGCCGACAACCCGATCCGCGCCAAGATCAAGGCCGTGAACGCCGAGGTCCAGAAACTGGCCGACTACAAGCAGATCTACTTCGCCGACATCGGCGACGCCTTCCTGGAGCCCGACGGCTCCATCACCAAGACGGTCATGCGCGACCTGCTGCACTTCTCCCCCCACGGCTACGAGATGTGGGCCGACGCCATGGACCCGCTCCTCAAAGCCTTCCTGGCCGGCGACGGCCAGGCCGCGGTCTGGAAGAAACCCGCCGCCGGGAACTGACGGCGGGGTCAGGTCGGTGTGATCTCAGCTCGGAGCGCCCAGGGCGGCCGCCAGATGCGCGCGGTCTTTCCGCGGTCACGGCTTCTCTTGCCGCCCGCGTGCCCCCAATGCTACTAAGGTTTTCTGTGGACAACGCCATATGGAGTGCGGTGGCAAGGTCGCGTTCGGCGGCCGCGACACCGCTTTGGCTGAGACGCGTTTCCCGCCGCACGACGCCCAAGACGTAAAGAACAGGCCGGGAACACCCGCACTGGCCATCAAGGGTACCGCGAAAAACGGCGGAATGCAAGGGCCGTGCAATGCGTCAGCGTGCTCCGGGCGGATGCGCCCGATCATGTGTGGGCGTTACTCACTGCCTGTCCGGGTCGTTCTGGCAACGTGGCGGGAGCGGCTCGCTCCCGCGGGTGCCGGAGCGGCCGATCTGCTCGAACAGAAGATGCATGCGGTCGGCCACCCGTTCATTCTGGGCAGCGAGTGTGACATTCTGAGCGTGCCGGGATGCAAAGACACCATCACGCGAAAGGTGGACGCCCTGATCAACGGCAGGTGCTGCCTCAGCCCGTGCGGGGGAGACACCGAGGAAGAACGCGCCGCCAGAACAAGGCGACCGGCTGAATCGGCCCTGCTCCAAAAGCCGGGAGTCGCGTGCAACGCGACCGCTGCAGCCACAAGGCACAAGTTGGGGATCGGCTGTAGCGTCGGCCTCGCAGGCCGATCCCCGGCATCGAGCAACTGGCCCTTGCCCGGCGTCGGAACGCCCTACCGGTGCGCCAGTTCGCGGGAGTACTCGAGGTAGCGCTTGATGGCTTCGCCCGGGACGTTGTACGGAATGTGGTTGCCGATGCACATCATGTAGCCGCCGGACATACGCCCGGTCTCGGCCATGGACTCGACCATGGCCCGGATCTCGTCCGGCTTGTTGCGCATCAGCACGCGGTTATCGCCCTCGCCGGCAATGAAGCAGTCCTTGTAGCGCCGCGCCATGGCCTTGTAGTTCGTGTACGGCTCGCTGATGATGCCGCGCGCGCCGCAGGCCATGACGTCGTCCACGAACGCGTCCACGCAACCGTCCACCATGAAGATCACGTCCTTGCCCGCCGCCTTGAGCAGGCTCCAGTACTCCTCGTAGCGCGGGAAAATGAACCGCCGCATCCACGCCGGACTGACCACCGGGCCGGAGGTCAGAACGATGTCGTCGTGGCAGATGGCAAAGTTCACCGGCAGGCGCGCGAAGGCGCGGAAAACGCGGCGGTTGATCTCGGCAAACTCCTCCATGATGCGCTCGAATTCGGGTTCCAGGCAGAGCATCATGAAGTTCTCGTAGCCGAACACGAGCATCGGCCACATGAACATGGTGTTGTAGAAGCCCACCGACGCGGAACTGCCGGCCGGCGCCTTGTCGCCCCACTCCGCCGGGTACTGTTTCCGGAAGCGCTGGTAGATGATCTCCTCGCTGCTGTAGTCGCCGTCCACGACCACGTGCCAGCCGGAGAAGTCGCCCTGCGCCAGCGGACTGAACTTGAGCATGTCTTCCTGACTCGCGAAGCGGTGGCTGGCATCGTGCTGCTGCCAGTGGTCGCGGTACACCCCGCCCCAGCGCCCCCAACCCTTGTCCTGCTGCGCCTCGGGCCGCGGCAGCGGCGTGTCGGCGGCCGGAATCCCCAGCCCGAGTTCCGGGTAGAGTTTGGCCAGACGCTCGCGGCACAGCTTCGGGTGGTCGTAGGCATCGATCCCGGTCAGATACGTCTCCGCATCCGGGCAGGACCAGTGCTCCCAGTGCGGGAGCTGCTTCGGACCGTGGCCCATGTAAGTGTCGTAACGCGGATCACCCATGTTTCTGCCTCCTTCAGCCTGCTCGCGCTCTTACGTCGGCTCCCACTCTGATTTCCAGTGCCCCCAGACGGATCAGGAGCGGGATTGGGAGTATCGGTTCGTCATTCTTCTTTCATTCCGAATCTGACGCGGCCCCGCGGCCATGCGTGCCGCCTACCTCAACACCTGCGCCACGTCGGCAACAGGAATCACCTGGACACGATCCCGCAATGCATAGCGGTCGGAGCCAGGATAGACAACAAAGCCGCGGGTGCACTGCAGATCCGCGAACGCTTGCCAGAAGCCGCGCTCCGGTTTCGGAGCCAACGACAGCTTCACTTCCACGGCAGTGAGGCCCTTCTGCCCCGGATGCCGAACCAGAAGATCAATCTCCGCGCCCCCCGAACTGCGGTAGAAAAAAAACTCCGTGCGCGGCGGAGCCTGCCGGATGATCTGCTCCACAACAAACCCCTCCCACGACGCACCCGCCTGAGTCCGGCCCAGAAGGTCGTCACGTGTCTCAGCGCCCAGAAGCCGATGGAGCAGACCGGTATCACGCAGATAGACCTTGGGGCTCTTCATGACCCGCCGCTTCAAGTTCGGATGGTACGGCGGCAGGACGCGCACGATGAAACAATCCGCCATCAGATCCAGATAATGGCGAACCGTGGGCGCCGACACGCCCAGACTCGAAGCGATGGGCGCCCCGTTCCAGAGCTGCCCGTGGCAGTGTGCAACCATACTCAGAAACCGCCGCAACTGCTCTGCTGCCACCCGTGATCCCAACCCCGGAATGTCGCGCGTCAGGAACGTGCCGACGAACGCATCCAGCCAGGCGAACGCGGCATCGTCGGACGGCGCCAGATAGCTCTCCGGAAACCCGCCACGCAGCCACAGACGCACTTGTGCGGAGTCCGCACCGCCGCCGCCACGGGCGCTCACTTCGGCCAGATGGAACGGAGCCAGTTCCAGGTACCGGATCCGCCCCGCCAACGTCTCGTTGCTTTGGCGAAGCAGTGCGGGTGACGCTGACCCCAGGATGAGAAACCGCCCTGGCCTGCGATCCCGATCAATCACCACACGGAGACAGGGAAAAAGGTCGGGACGTCGCTGGACCTCGTCCAGAATCACCAGGCGCTCGCGGTGCGCGTCCAGAAACAGTTCGGGGTCGGTGAGTTTCGCGAGGTCGGCAGCACGCTCCAAGTCAAGAAACACCGCACGATCACCCACCGCTCCGGCCACTGCGCGCGCGAGCGTTGTCTTCCCCACCTGCCGGGGCCCGAGGATGGCCACCGCGGGGACATGCCCCAGCGCCTCTTCAACTTGACATTGCAGCGCACGGCAAATCATAAGCATGTAAATCTAAACCATGGGTTTGCTTTTACAAGGAAAGACCATCGCGCACCGCGACGCTCGACTCAGGGACCCCGCGACACGCGCGGAAGCCGCAACCGGGGAACCCCGCGCTCACCCCCGGCACACGTCGACGAAGTGCTCGATCAGTTTACGGGCGGCGGCATCCTCGAAGAAAATCTTCTCCGGATGCCACTGCACCCCGAGCACCAACCTCGACGCCGGCCGCTCAATCGCCTCGATGAGGCCGTCGGCCGTGCGCGCCGTGACCTCGAACCCGGGCGCCGCCACCTTGACCGCTTGATGGTGATGGCTGTTGACCTTGACCGCACCAACCCCGTAGATCTCCGCCAGATGCCCGCCCAGGATCGTCACCTCGTGTTCCTGCCCCGGATGTCGCGCCGCGATGTCCTGATGCAGGGTCCCACCCATGAAGACGTTCAGCGACTGGATGCCACGGCAGATGCCCAGCAAGGGCTTGTCCAGCCGGACCACCTCCGGAATCAGCATCTGCTCGAACGCGTCGCGTCCGGGTGCCGCCTCCTTCGCGCCAGAAAACTCCTCGCCGTAGAAATGCGGATCGATGTCCTTGCCGCCGACCAGCAGCACACCGTCGGCCTCAGCCACACACCGCCCGAGTATTTCCGGCAGGGTCACAAACGGCAGTGCCCACGGCACCGCGCCGCAGGCCGCCAGGCTGGTCACATACCGGTCGAGCCAGCGGCACTCTTCGGCACCCACGACCGCCGGCACACTCATCGCGATGACGGGACGCGCTTTCATCCGTTCTACACCTCACGGAGGTCGATCACCCGCTTCGCCCTGCCGGCGAAGCGCTCGAATTGGCGGAATGGTAGTGAAACCGCTTCTCGAAATCAAGACGGAGACGATAGCACGCCGCCCCGGGACTGCAAGGACCGGGCGGGATGGAGTGTAATGCGTCAGCGGCTCCCGGGCGGCAGACCGCCCGGTCATATCAAGTTGTTACTCCTG
>MHBL01000154.1 GCA_001803235.1 Lentisphaerae bacterium RIFOXYA12_64_32 | reverse complement strand
CAGTGTCGACACGCCGGAACACGCGCCGCAACGCGAACATCCCCGCCACGAGTAACATGGTACCCCACGACTCCAAACTCGCGTTTTCTGGTCGACGCGGTTTCTTGACAATCGCGCCGCCGCGCGTACACTCTCTTGCGCAGGCCGGAGACATGTGCGCAGAGCGGCGTTGCTGAGTGTGCAGTGCCACACATGACTGTTTGGGTTCACCCTCTCCGGCAAAGGACAACTTCGAGCATGAGTGACTCCCTTGACCGTCTCGGACCACGTGGTTTCCGTCAATGGCGCCCGTCCGCGCGCACCACAGCAACCGCTCTGCTCCTCCTGGCCGCGCTCCTGTCGCCACCAGGCCATGGCGCGGACTGGCCCATGTGGCGGTTCGACGCGGGCCGAACCGCCAACTCGCCGGAGAACCTTCCCGCCGAACTGCACCTGCAGTGGATGCGCCAGATGCCGCCGCCCCGCCCGGCCTGGCCGGCCAGCCAGGCCAAACTGCAGTTCGACGCCGCGTACGCCCCCGTGGTCCAGGGCACGGCGATCTTCGTGCCGTCCATGGTCAACGACAGCGTGACCGCCTACGAGACGCAGACCGGGAACGAGGCCTGGCGCTTCTACAGCGACGGCCCCGTC
Source organism: Lentisphaerae bacterium RIFOXYA12_64_32 (assembly GCA_001803235.1). GTDB lineage: Bacteria > Verrucomicrobiota > Lentisphaeria > Oligosphaerales > YB12-FULL-65-16 > YB12-FULL-65-16. Next base: position 8,008 of record MHBL01000154.1, on the reverse strand, counting down.
CGCTTCGCGCCGGTCGCGTGGAAAGACCACGTCTTCTTCGTATCGGATGACGGTTGTCTCTACTGCCTCGATGCGGCCAGCGGCGCGCTGCGGTGGCGCTTCCGCGGCGGCCCGTCGGACCAACGCATTCTCGGAAACGACCGCCTGATCAGCATGTGGCCGGCGCGTGGCGGCCCGGTCCTCCACGACGGCGTCCTCTACTTCGCCGCCGGCATCTGGCCGTTCATGGGCATCTTCATCCACGCCGTCGACGCGGAAACCGGCAAACCGGTCTGGACGAACAGCGGCAGCGGCGCGATCTACATCCTGCAGCAGCACGACAGTCCCGCGTTTGCGGGTGTCGCACCGCAGGGGTACTTCGCCGTCTGCGGCGACACACTGCTCGTGTCCGGAGGCCGGACCGTTCCAGCCGCCTACGACCTGCGCACGGGAGAATTCCGGTACTTCCACGCCGAAAGCCACCCATTCGGCAAGGACACGGGCGGCTACGACCTGATCGCGAAACAGAATTGGTTCTTCAACGGTCAAGCGATGTTCGACATCAGCGACGGCGTGGGATTGCTGCAGACCGCCGCAACCGTCGTCACCGATGACACGATCTTCGCGATCGAGAAGGAAACCCTCAAAGCCCACGCTATCCAGCCGGAGCAGAAGAAAGGCTCCGGCAAGACTGCGGCACTGCCCCAAGCACTGCAAGGGCCAACCCACGCGTTGCTGCAACGCTGGCAGTTGCCCCTGGGCCCCACGTGGCAGCGCCTGATGCTCAAGGCCGGCGACCGGCTTTACCTCGCCGGCGACAAGGCGATCGGGACGGTGCAGTTGGCGGACGGAAAGCCCCTTGGGGCGATCGCCGAAACGCCAGTGGCCGGAACACCGTGGACCATGCTCGTTGCCGACGGCCGACTCTTCACGGTGACGACCGACGGCGCTCTGCACTGCTACGGCGCGACGTCAATCAAACCCGTCGAACACCCGCTCTCCCGCACACCCGCCGCGCCGGGACCGGACACGGCGGACAGGGCCAAAGAACTGCTCGCCGCCAGCGGCGTGACCGACGGCTACTGCGTGGTCGTCGGAGTTGGTGACGGGGAACTCCCGGCCGCGATCGCACAGAACTCGTCACTCCACGTCATCGGCCTGGAGCCTGACGCGCAGCGACTCGACGCGGTCCGGCGGCGGCTCGACGCGCAGGGGCTCTACGGGACTCGCGTCGTCGTGCACGCGGGGGACCTGACCTCAGTCCTGCTCCCCCCCTACCTGGCAAGCCTGATTGTCGTGCCGACCCCGGCCGGTATCCCCGCGGACGGCAAGGACTGGCCCGCAAAGCTGTTCCGATGCCTGCGCCCGTACGGCGGGACCGCACGTCTGACACTAACCGACGCGCAGCACAAGACCCTTCTCGACTGGACCGCGACGCTGGAACCCGGCCAGGCGTCCGTCACCCGCAACGGCGACAGCACGCTGCTGCGGCAACCGGGCGGTCTGCCCGGCGCCGCGAACTGGACGCACCAGTACGTCGACGCCGCGAACAGCATCGTCTCGAAAGACCGCCTGGTCAAACCGCCCCTCGGACTGCTCTGGTTCGGCGGCCCGCCCAACGACCCCATCCTGCCCCGACACGGTCACGGCCCGACACCGCAGGTGGTCGACGGGCGGCTGTTCATCGAGGGCGCCGACCTGCTCCGCGCCGTCGACGTTTACACCGGACGCCTGCTCTGGGAAAGAGACCTCCCAGGCGTGGGTAAGTTCTTCAACATCACCAGCCACCAACCGGGCGCCAACGAAATCGGCAGCAACTACGCCTCCGCGCCCGACGGTGTCTACGTCATGTTACCCGACTCGTGCACCCGCCTGAATCCGGCGACGGGCGAGGTCCTGAGCCGGTTCACGCTGCCAGACAAGGAAACGGGCAAGCCTGCCAAGTGGGGGTCGGTCCGCATCTGGCAGGACCTGCTGCTCGCCACCGCATCACCCATCAGCATTCCCCCGTATGAGCCGGGTGACGTGCCGCCGCTGGGAATGGTCCCGATCATCCCGCTGAACGCAGAGTGGCGTTACCTGGCCGGCACACCGCCGCCGAACGACTGGGCGCAGCCGGGCTTCACGGCGGACAGCTGGAAAACCGGACGGGCGGGTTTCGGCACCGATCCCAAGCTGGCGGCCACGGTCCTCGCTGACATGCCAGGCAAATACGCCAGTGTCTGCGTGCGCAAGGAATTCGAACTGACCGACGTCGCCAACATCCAGCGCCTGGTCCTGCTGGCCAATTACGACGATGCGTTCTGCGCCTATCTGAACGGCGAGGAAGTGGCGCGCGCCGGCCTGCCCGTGGTCAAACCCGGCGAGAAACCGAAGATTCCCAAACACGTCGACGACCGCTACGACGAGTTTGAGATCAAGGCCCCGCGCGACCGGCTGCGCAACGGTGCGAACGTCCTGGCCATCGAGGCCTACAACTGCCAGCAGAGTGACAAGACGTTCCTCATCGACACCTACCTGGCCGTACTGCGGCAGGAAGCGCCCCCCCCCGCCAACGCACCTGTCCCGCTCGCGAAAGTCCCACGCGTCGTTTTGGACTCCGACTATGCCGCCGCGAGCAAGACCCTTGCCGCATTGGACCGCCAGACCGGCAAGGTCCGTTGGTCACGCGACGCGGAGCAGGACTTCCGCCACAACGGCATTGCGGTCGGCGCGGGCAAGGTTTTCTGCGTCGACGGGTACAGCAAGACCAAGGCCGCCTTCCTGAAACGACGCGGCCACGACGCTCAGGGCAAACCCCGGTTGCTGGCCCTCGACGCGCCTACCGGCAAGGTGCTGTGGCAGGCCGATGAACGCGTTTTCGGCACCTGGCTGGGCTATTCCGAGGAGTTCGACATTCTGCTGGAGGCCGGCAGCCGCGCCGGTGATCGCGCCCGCGACGAGGAAGGCTCGAGCATGACCGCCTATCGCGGTGCCGACGGCACCGTCCTGTGGCGGCGTGACGTCGGCTACTACGGGCCGCCCATCCTGTACCACAACCGGATCATCACGCAGACCGGAGGCGCCAACACGTCCGCCCCGCCCGCCTTGAGTTACAGCCTGGAGACCGGCGAACCGGTGCTCGCCGTACACCCGCTGACCGGCGAAAACGTGCCTTGGTCCTGGGTGCGGTTCAAAGGCTGCAACACGGCCGTAGCCAGCGAACACCTGCTCACCTTCCGCTCCGCCGCCGCCAGCTACGCGGACATCGAGAGCGGACACGGCACCGTCAGTCTCGGAGGGTTCAAGTCCGGTTGCACCTCCAACCTGCTCGCCGCCGACGGCATCTTGAACGCCCCGGACTACACTCGGACCTGCACCTGCGCGTACCAGAACCAGGCGTCCGTGGCCCTCGTCCACGTGCCACCGGACGACCCTGCCAGCCCGGCCATCGAAAGCTGGAGTTTCGACTTCCTGCCCGCGCCGGACAAGCCGAGGCCCGTCCGCCGCGTCGGGCTGAACTTCGGCGCGCCGGGGAACCGGCTCGCCGACAACGCCACGCTGTGGCTGGAGTGCCCGAGCGTCGGCGGCCCGTCGCCCGACCTGCCGGTGTCTGTGCTGCCGGCCGCCGCCCACACCTACCGCCAACACGAGTCCTGCCTGAAACCGCCGGTCGCGGGCAGCGCCCCGCGCCCCCTCAACTGGGTGGCGGCGTCCGGCATCGAGGGCGTGGAGTCCGTCCGGGTCCGGCTGTTCCTCCAGCCCGGCGCCCCGGAGGCCAACATCAAGATCCCCGCCTTTGAACGCCATGCCGGCACCGACCAATTTCCGGACAGGACTGCAGAACCGCAGGGCAGCTACAAGGAACCGCGGCCTTACACCGTGGTCCTGCACTTCGCCGAACTGCAGGCACTCCAGCCGGGCAACCGCGTCTTCGACGTGCTCATCCAAGGCGAGAAAGTCCTCGACCAGTTCGATATCGCCCGCGAAGCAGGCGGCACGAACACCGCCGTGACCCGGGAATTCCGCCACATCAAAGTGCAGGACGACCTGGTCATCGCGTTCCGGCAGAACGCCAAGAACGCCGCCGGCGCACATCCCCCGACGCTGTCCGGCATCGAAATCCTCGCCGAGGAGTAGCGCAGAGTGTTGTCCGCTGCCCCCGCACGGGGCGTCGTGTCTTCCGTGTGGCCCGCAGTTCGCGGAACGGACACAACGGACACAACGGGCCAAACGGACGGTGAACCGAACCGTTTCCCCCGCCTCGTCAGGTCGCAGGGGCTCAGTTCCCAACGCGCGGCCGGTACTCGCGCAGTTTCTCGATCAGCCCTGCCATGTCTGCCGGCAGCGGCGAGGTGAAGGACGCGCGCTGTCCCGTGGCCGGGTGCACGAACCCGAGACGCCAGGCGTGCAGCGCCTGGCGTTGCAGGGTCGGCATGCCGGGCGGTTCGGGCGGCGCGTCAAAACGATACTGGCCTTCGCCGATCAGCGGATGCCCGCGCAGCGCCGCCTGCACCCGAATCTGGTTGCGTTTGCCCGTCACCAACGACACCTCGACGAGCGCGGCGGCGGGAAACTGCTCGCGCACGGTGTACGAGGCAATGGCGTCCTTGGCGCGGGCATCGCGCCCGTGCGCGCGCCGCTGGCGCAGCGTCGCGGCATCCCATGCCAGCCGGTCCTGCCACGTGCCGCTGTCCGGCTCGGGCCGGCCCAGCACCACTGCCTGGTAAACACGCTCCGGCGTGCGCGCCTCGAACTGGTCCTTGAGCGCGTCGCAGGCTGACGCGGTGCGCGCAAACAGCACCAGGCCACTGGTGTCCCGGTCGATCCGGTGCACAACAAACAGCCTGGCCCGCGGTTCGTGACGCACGTGGTCCTTCAGCAGCTCGACCAGCGTCACCTCGGTATCCTCGCGCCCCGGCAACGGCTCAACGATCAGGCCCGGCGGCTTGTCCACCACCATCATTGCCGCATCGGTGTGCACGACGCGCAGGAGGTGTCGCATCGGCACCACGGACCGGTCCGCCGTGGTCGCCGAACCGGGTCGGTCCAGCCACAACCCGACACGGTCACCCGCCGCGACGCGGTACCCGGCCTGCGCCAGGTCGACCGCCTGACCGCCCAGGTACACCTTGCCGCGCCCAAGCCACTCGGCCACGCGCCGTCGTGACCCAGCCTCCGTCCGCCGCGCCAGCCACACATCCAGCCGCATCCCGGCATCCGCCTCACTGACCACCCAGTCCTGCATCCGCCATCCCTTCCAGCGCGAGTCCGCCGCTTTCACCCATCAGTGGCAGGAATATAGCCGGCCAGTCGCCCAGCGCATCACAGCCCGAACCGGCCCGAGTCGATGGCCCGACCAGTCCCTTGGCCGGTTCCTCGCCCCGCAGCGGATGTCAGCCCGTGCGGCGCTACGCCAGCGTTTCTCGGACGGGGACGCCCGGTCATGCAGATCTGTTACTCCGGCAGCCCCGCCTGAGTCCCGCCTTTCAGGCGGAAGTGGCAGCGACGCTTCAGCGAGCGGCCCGTGGCGTCGCCCCGCGAATACGAGCAGGAGCCTGGGGAAATACATCTCCACACGCTCCCACGATTGACAGCCCCCACCGCCAACGCCATATTCCACTCCAGGGTGAACACGAACCGTCCAGGTTACTCGACCATCCGGCGCGGACGCCGCTGGCTGTCCGGGGCCATGCTGCTCGTCGTCCTGCCCCAGTTCCTCGGCCTCGACCTGTTCTGCCAACACGCCGTCGCCTCGCTGCCGCGGTCCAGTCCCCCGCCCATCGAGAACATCTGCCCCACCTCGAATGCACCCCGCCCGCCCACAATTCCGTCACCGGCCCAGGCTCGTAGTCCCGCGTTCACGCGGTCCGTGGGGTACGTCGTCACCGCCACCACGCCACCGTCCCACACCGCGCCCGTAACGCCCGGCGCGCCCCGCGGCCTCGTCCACAACATCACCATCTACACGTACGACTGCGAAAAAGCCGACACCGCGCTCGACGCAACCGACTACGCCTATGACACGTACAGGTACGGCTATAACCCCAGGCACTGCCAGGTCATGATCGTAGTCGTACAGGCAACGGCTATGACCACACCGCCAACAGACACTGTGCCGCCTCGAATCACCCCCAAGTACACCTTTGACCCCAACGGAAGTCTAATCTCCAAGGACAACGACACGACTTCCGAGCACGTCGCCTACACCTACAACCTTGAAAACCGCCTCATTGCTGCAGATATCGCAAGGGTGGAGAAGGACAGCCAAGGCAACTTCCCCCAGGTCGCCATCCAGGCCACCTACGCCTACAACCAGAGCGGCATCAGAACTCGGGCCAACTCCACGACCACAGTCCAAGGCCAGGCTCCCTATGCCACGACCAGGGTGTTCCTGAACGATGCCATGAACCTGACCGGGTACTCGCAGGTGCTGGAAGAGTTCGGCACCTCCGGCCTGACGACCAGCTACGTTTACGGGGATGATGAGATTTCCCAAACCACCGCCACTGGCACACGATGGTTCAGTCACGATGGGCACGGAAATGTAAGAGGTTTGACGGACGGTTCAGGGCTGGTAACAGACCGCTACAACTTCGACGCCTATGGCATGACCCTGGGCGGCGACCCGAATGTCACAAACCCCGCCGCTACCGACCTGCTGTATAGCGGGGAACAGTTCGACACAGACCTCCAGATGCAGTACCTCAGAGCAAGGTACTATGACCAGAGCACCGGGACGTTCGCGAGCCTCGACCCGGCTGCGGGGAACGAGTCTGACCCCCAAACACTCCACAAGCACCTATACGCTGGGGCCGACCCGGTCAACTGCGTGGACCCGAATGGTGAGGAGTACACGCTCGCTGGAGTTATGGCAGTTGCGGCCGTCTCCGGGCCAAGTGGTGCCACTGGTCTTGTAGGCAGCACGCAGCCAAGCCCAGCGAGCGTTGTCAAGAGTGTCGAGATAGCCTTCGTCATCCATGACCTGGTTGGGGCAATCAACCACGCTGATATCCTCATGCCAAACGGAAGACTCTACGGCTTCTTCAGAGACGACACGATACACATCTACGATCCAGCCTTTCCGCGGAATGCTCAGCCGGACACATGGTTCCCTAAGGACAGACCTGAGTATATCGATCCCATCGTGGGCAACCAGAAAGGAATCACTGACTACGTGGTCTATCTCAGTGTTACTCCATTCCATGCCGGCCGCTACGAACAGTTGTTGAACATCTACAGAACCAGGGCAGGTCTTGACTGGACGAATGACTACAATTGTGCTGCTATACTGTGGGACATAGGGTATCAGACTGGACTCTTTAAGGATGCCGAGTTGCCCGGCAACGACTGGGATAGTCCCATGAACCTCCGGGATGAGGTGAAGAAGGCGTACCCGAACGACACGCGTGAGCGTGTAGGTCACTTCGGGTATAGCCCAGCAGGAAAACCCGGCGTCTACTAGTATATGTGTCGAAAGGTTACCCCCGAAATGAACCTGAACTGGAGGCGTTCCCGGGAATATGGTTTGGTGTTGGCGCTTGTGCATTCAACTATGATAGTGATGCTGTGGTGCGTTATGGTGGCCTTCCACTGGGAGGGGGCGACGTGGGATTATACCTTCGGCCTCCTAGACATGCCTGTCGCAAGAGCCTTTGAGCATGCAGCCAAGACATTCGGTTGGTGGGAACGGTTCAATCCAGAAACGGCATTGTATCCCCTAGTGTACCTCTTCTTGGGAGGGCTATTCTGGTTGCTGATCGGGATGGTTCTGGGACTGGTCGCAGGGTCAAGAAGCACATCCGAGGCCACCAGGACTTGATATCGGATTTCCGGACGGCCCGCCGAATCGCTCGCGGGTGCGGGGCGTGTGGGCGGGGCCGAGCCCGTCGCACCTGTCGGCGGCGCACTGCGTCGGCACTACATAAGGCTCGCCGTTATGCGTTCGTTCGCCGGGCCTCACACGTAGCCGCGGGGTGCGGGCCGGGCGCGCCGGTGCTTTCGCGGGGCCTCCCGCTCCCAGCCCCGTCGCGCCTGATCGGCCCTCGCG
>MHBL01000153.1 GCA_001803235.1 Lentisphaerae bacterium RIFOXYA12_64_32 | reverse complement strand
ATGACCCGGCCAACAAGATGGCTCCTGCCGACCGCGAGTACGCGTCGGCAGAGCCCAGCGATGTCAGGAGGCGCTGCCCGAGGCGGAGCGGAAGACGGATCGTGTCCGCGCGCTCAAGAGAGCGCTGGAGTTGGGATCGTGAAGAACAGCACACAAGCGGCCGACGCGCTTCGCGAGCGGATGTGGTCACCACAGGCGCGCTGGCGCGCCATCCAGGACACGCTCACGTGGGCCGAGTCCCAGCGCAGCGTGTCCCGTTGCACCCCGGAAGCCTGCCTGGCCAGGCAGGCCCACCTGCTGGCCGGCCTGAAAGGGAGCAGGAGCAACCTCGCCCGCCCCGCCCGACGCGGGAAATCCTGACACCCCTGCCGCCGCGCCGAGGATTGGAACGGTGACCACAACCTCCGGGGGACCTTGGTGGCGGGTGAGTGGTGGCGCCCCGTGCCGACGCGGCGATCCCATGCGGCGGCAGCCGGTCAGGGCTGTTTCAAGATTCGTGACTGTCGCGGGCGGTGTACCCCCGGCGTGTCCCCACGCCGGGGGGGGGACGGCCTGAGGACAGGCCGCCCCTACTTGGTGTGCGCGGAGGCGTGGCCTTCCGAGACGCGGCGCCAGATCTTGAAACAGCCCTGGCAGCCGGTGAGCGCCCCTTGCCTTCAGCGGCGGCGTAGCGGATATTGCTCACCGGTAACACAGAGGGCACGGCGCCCCCTCGATTCGTTCCCGTCGATACCTGAGAGGAATGGAGAGAATCATGGCGAGCGGTCGCGATGTCTGTCATCCGAGAGCAACGGCAGTAACGAAAGAGTCCTGCGACGTCCTGGTGGCCGGCGGCGGGCCGGCGGGCATCGGCGCCGCGCTGGCGGCTGCGCGTGCGGGGGCACGGACCACGCTCATCGACGTGCATGGCTGTCTCGGCGGCGTATGGACCGCGGGCCTGCTCTCGTGGGTCTTCGAGGGCGACAACCCCGGCATAGCAACGGAGATCGCACGGGAACTCGACGCCATGGGCGCACGGTACGGAAAGGTGCTGCGGACCTACAGCTACGATATCGAGTCGATGAAACTGCTCTGCGAAAGCCTTTGCCGGAAGGCCGGCGTGAAGATACGCCTCCACACGCGCGTGGTCGACGCCGTGCGCGACGCGGGCGGACCCATCACGCATGTCGTCACCGAGTCGAAGTCGGGCCGTGAATCGTGGCCGGCAACGATCTTCATCGATTGTACCGGGGACGGCGACCTCGGCGCGTACGCGGGGTGTTCGTTCGAAATGGGCGGTCCGGCGGGGGAACTGCAGCCGTGCACGCTCATGGGGCTCATCGCGGTGAAGGACGTCGGTCGCATTGCCGATGTCGTTTCCTTCTTTGAGGAGGGCGAACCCGTATGGACACAGCACGAAGAACGCATCGTGAAGTTTCAGTCCATCATGCGCTCGCTGGGGATATCGCTCTCCTACGGCCGGCCGACCCTCTTCCACGTGCGCGACAACCTCTGCGCGCTGATGGTGAACCATGAGTACCGCGTGAGCGCGCTCGATGCTGATGCGGTGACTGAAGCGACCCTGCGCGGCCGCGCGGAGGTCTACAACGTCGTCCGGGGGCTCCGCTCGCTCGGGGGTGTTTGGGAAGGCGTCACGCTCGCCGCTACCGCCGAGCAGATCGGCATTCGCGAAGCGCGCCGTCTCCACGGCTTGTACACGGTGAACGTGACCGACCTGGTGGCCGGTGCGCAGTTCGAGGATGGTGTGTGCAAGTGCACCTTCGGCATCGACATTCACTCGCCGGACCCGGCGAAGGACAAGGGCTTGAGCCACGGGAACGTGAAGACGAAGCCGTACCGCATCCCGTACCGCGCACTGGTCGCCAAGGAGGTTCCGGGTCTTCTCATGGCCGGGCGCTGCATCAGCGGCGACTGGTTCGCGCACGCGAGTTACCGCTGCACCGGCACGGCTGTGGCCACGGGCGAAGCGGCGGGCCGCGCCGCGGCGTTCTGCTCCCGTTCGGGACGACTGCCGCAGGACACCGCATGGCGTGAGATAGCCGGCCCGGCCTGAGCGCCCGGTTCACGAAACGTTCTTCGAACAGGGGGGGCCGCGTTGTCTCCCGACGAGGTCGCCGCGCTATCGGAGACGGGGCCATGGCTCGCGAGGCAGGGGGAGGCGACACAGGGTTGTATCCTGTTCGTCCCCAGGCGCCGCCGCCGGACGCCGGAAATCCTGACGCACCAGTTTCATGCCGAGGACTGGCACGGTGACCGCAGCCTCAGGTGGACTGGAGAAGTTGAAGATGAAACATGAGCAAGAGACGCCCGGGGCCGGGCGCGTTCCGGGATTTTCCCGAGGCCGCCGCTTCTCGAGGGTGGGATTGCATGCGCCCATGTGCGGTTTGTGCGTGTGCGCGCTCTCAGGGGCGATGGCGGCGGCGGCCCTTGCCGCCCCCGGAACCGCGGAGGAGAAGGACATGATCGCAGCTCTCAGGGAACTGAAGATCGAGAACGGCAGGATCGCGCTCGTGGAGCACGACGACGCCACGACAATGGCCGTGCCCCAGGGCCCCACATTCAACAACCTGCCGCCCCGGACTATGGTGAAGATCGTCCTCAACCCGGCCAAAGGCTCCAACATCAATGTCGACGTGTGGCTGCCGGAGGCGGCGAAATGGAACGGCAGATTCATTGGCCTCGGCAACGGCGGCGCTGCCGGAAGCATCAATCCCGGCACGTTGGCCGGAGCGTTCTACGGCGGTTGTGCGGTCGCGACAACGGACATGGGGACTGCACCGAACGCCGATTCCGGAATAGGGAATCGAGAGGTCTGGAAAGATTTCGGTTTCCGCGCCACGCACCTCATGACGGTCTCGGCTAAGCAGGTCATCAGGGCGTACTACGGCAAGGACCCGGAGTACTCATATTTCAGCGGTGGTTCAACCGGTGGACAGCAAGGGCTCCAGGAGGCGCAGCGGTATCCCGAGGATTACGATGGCATCGCCTCAAGCGTCCCTGGACACTGCCGCACTCCGCTGCACGCCTACTTCCTTTGGAACGCCCAAATCTTCCACAAATGCCCCTTCACGGAGTCCCAGCAGAACAACGTCATCCTTGCCGGCAACGAATACATGGCTGCGCGCGAGATCCCGCAGACGACCGGCAAACTGGTCTCCGACCCCCGCTGCGACAAGAATGACATTGAAGCGGTCATCAAGCTTGCACGGGAGAAGGACCCAACCCTTACTGATGCACATGCCGAAGCCCTTCGGAAGCTGTTCGACGGCCCGAGGCACGCCATCACCGGCGAGCGGATATTCTGCGGCATTCCGTTCGGCAGTTCCTTCGACATCGCGCACGGGCACCTTTACCTGTTCAAGTGGGTGTTCGGCGCGCAGAAGGATCTCATGCAGATAGACTTCGGCAAGGACATCGACACCTACACGGCCGCTCTCGGTCCCTATCTCACCGCGGAGAACGCCGACCTGAGCCGATTCGAGAAGCGAGGCGGCAAGATGATCATGCTGTCCGGTTCCGCCGATTCATGCGTGCCTTACCACGCATCCCTTGACTACTATGAACGCGTGGTCGAGCAGGTCGGGTCGCTGGAAAAGACCCAGGCGTTCCTGAGGTTCTACATCATCCCCGGAATGAGCCACGGGCCGGGTCCCGGAATCAACAAGCTGCCGAGCATGCTTCAGTTGGTGATGAACTGGCGCGAGAAGGGCATCGTTCCAGACATGATCCAGGGGCAGCGCGTCGTCGATGGGAAGACGGAACTGGACATCCCGCTCTATCCGTATCCGTCGAAGACAGCCTGGGCGCCGGACACCGGGTTCAAGCCTGTGGCTGGGCCGTGTGGAGGCGTCGACCGCATCGCAGAACGCTTCAGGCCGCCTGCTGCTGAATGAAGAAGGCGGGCTTTCCTGTCGGATGTGGGATAGCGGGGTCTTCGAGATCCTCGGAAACTTCGGCATCAACGAGCGGAAGATCTCGATGATCGCGATGCCGTCGAAGATCCCGACTCTCCCGCCCCTCGCGCTCCTCCCTTGCGTTCCAACAGCCCCTGAACTATCTTCCTGGTCCTTGACCCGAAGAGGCAGTTCCCTATGCGGTCGCGCCGGTCCCGTGCCGGACCCGCAACAAACGCTTGAGGATGCCCCAAAACTGAGGTGAGACGCACACCATGACCCCATCCATGATTCGGTTCGCTTCACTCGCCGCCGCCGTGGTGCCGCTGGGCATGAGTGCCGTGGCAGAGGAGTCGCTGGGGCTGATCCCGTGGCCGGCGGAACTGCGCCGGACGCCGGGCGAGTTCACGCTCGACGAGACGACGATCATCGCGGCGCCGACCGCGCTCTACCATGAGGCGACTCGCCTCGCCGAACCGCTGCGCCAGGCGACCGGCCTGCCCATCCCGATCGTGGTTCCGCCCCTCGGCGAGCCCGTTCCGGGGACGATCCTCCTCCGCCCGGCGAAACTCACCGACCTGCAACCGGACGAGGGCTACCGACTCTCCGTCACACCGACCCTGATCGTCATCGAGGCGGAGACCGCGGCGGGGAGTTTCTACGGTACGCGCACGCTGTTGCAGCTCTTCCCGCCCCAGGCCGCCGCGGGCAAGCGCCCGCCGCCCGGGCGGACGGTGAAATGGACCGCCCCCTGCGTGGAGGTGAGCGACGCACCGCGCTTCTCCTGGCGCGCCTTCATGCTCGACGAGTCACGCAATTTCCACGGCGTTGCCGCGGTGAAGCGCTACCTCGACGAACTCGCGGCGCTCAAGATGAACGTCTTCCACTGGCACCTCACGGACGGGAACGGCTGGCGGATCGAGATCCGGCGTTACCCGAAGCTCACCAGCGTGGGGGCGCTTTCGCCCGGGACTGGCGTGGGTGATATCAAGTCGAATTTCGCCACCGATCTGACGCGGTACTACTACACCCAGGAAGAGGCACGGGAACTGGTGGAGTACGCCGCCCGCCGCCACGTGCGCGTGGTGCCGGAAATCGAGATGCCCGGCCACTCGAGCGCCGCTCTGCACGCCTATCCCGAGTGGAGCGCCGCCGGCGTCTTCGACACGACGAAACCTGAAGTGCTCGAGGCCATCAAGAACATCTTGGACGAGGTGCTCGCCATCTTCCCCGATGCAGTCATCCACACCGGCGGCGACGAGGTGGACTACAAGAGCTGGGAGAAGGCCCCCTCGATCCAGGCGGCCATGGCGGCTAAAGGCATCAAGGAGTCCGCGCCGCTCCAGGCCGAGTTCACCGAGTTCCTCGCCAAGCACCTGGCGGCCAAGGGCCGGCGCATGCTCTACTGGGCCGACGCCCTGGAGCAGATCCCCGACGAAGAGAGCACCATTGTGCAGTACTGGCGCGGCAATCCCGCCCTGATGGCCGAGGCCATCGGCAAGGGCCACGACCTGGTGAACAGCGACAACGGCCCCACCTATCTTGATTACCACTATGCATCGCTGCCGCTCCAGAAGGCCTATGGTTTTGAACCGATTCCGACGGGGCTCGATGCCAAGCTGCACGGACGCGTCCTCGGGCTGGGCTGCCAGTCCTGGGGCGAGTTCACGCCCACGCTGTTCCGGCGCGACTACCAGGTGTTCCCACGGTTGGCGGCCTACGGCGAGGTCGGCTGGACCCGGAAGGAGCGGAAGGACTACGCGGCGTTCCTGGCGCGGCTCAAGGTCCAGGAGAGCCGCTGGGACATGACGGGGATCCAGTACGCCCGGGGCTGCGAAAAGCCCCAGGCAGAAATCTGGGAAGAGACCATGAAAGGGGAGAAACTCGGCCGTTGGACCGCAGACCAGGTGGGGGCAGGTTCCTCCCGCTACGGTGCCGACGCCGCCAACTGGCACGAGTTCGACGCAACGCGTTTCGTCACCGCGGCCGGACGTTTCCGCGTGGCGTTTGTCCCGACCGGGGGCGCGAGTGTCATCAACGTGCGCGTCGTGGAGCTCCTTGAGGACGGCAAACCCGTTGCTGCGGACTGGGGCGGTTTCGGCGGCGGCAGCTACGCCCCCGGGAAACGCGGCGGGGATTCCCCTCTGTTTGACCTGGTTGTCCGCACGTGCAAGCCCGGCGCGAAGTACGTCGTCCGTGCCAACTTCTTCGGCCTGAAGGGAACGGATTCGAGTGGGGACATCTTCATCAGGAACGTGGGCGACCTTCAGCCGGTGTACGTCGAGGCGCCCGACCCGAACCGGCCGCCGCCGCGCTGGCAGGAGAGTCAGATCTCCACGACGCCGGGCCCGCTGGAGTGGGACGTCACGGACCGCATCGCCACCGCGGGGGAGTACTCCGCCACGTTCGCGTACGCCAGCGGCGCGCACGGGCTGGACCTTGTCAAGGCAGAGCTTCTCGAGAACGGCAACGTCGTGTGCACCGACGTGCACGCCGGTTTCACGGGGGCTGGCAACCGGGCGAACGTCTATCGCTTCACGCTCGAGACCTACCATCCCGACGCGACCTACTCGCTGCGCCTCACCGCGTCGGGTAGTGGCGGGCGGAACAGCTACGGAATCGTCCAGTGGAGCTGTGTCAAGGCGAAGGGGGAGTGAGCCGGTAATGCGTCATGGGTGGAAGCTCACCGCGACAGGCATCCGCGACTCCCATGTTACTCGCGTGTGATTCTGCGCCGCCGCCCGGCTCGTCCGAGGCGAGGCGACGATTGGGGGAAGAGGGGCGGGCCATCCGCCCTCTTTCCCCCAATTGGTCGCCCCGCGGGTGCAAGACCCGCGGCGACGCGAACCGGCGCGAGTAACATCAACTGATGATCGGCCGGTCGTGGGCATCGAGGCGCGGAGTTGGCGCCCGGCGCGGCGCACCGCCGCACCCCAGCCTGGCCTCGCGGCAACTATCCCCTGCCCGGCGCGCCGTGGCGGGGACGTTTCGCACCGTACGGCGGGGTCGATTCGCGGATCTCGTTGACCTTGACCTCGGGCGGGATGGGGAAGTCGAAAATGTCGGCCAGTGGCAACCGCAGGTCCGGGAACGTCGGGCTTTCCAGCGTGTCCTTCTCGGTGAACGCGGCGCGGGCGTGGTAACTGCCGTCGGTTGCGAGCAACAGTACCTCGACCATCGCGGGGTAGGGCGTGATCAGCCAGTACTCCTTCACCCCCGCCTGTGCGTACAGCCGCAGTTTCCGGATCCGGTCATGCCGCACCGATTCGGGCGACTGCACTTCCACGACCAGCGTCGGTGCGCCCTCAATGTGGGTGTGCCGAATCTGGTTGGAATCGCACACCACGACCACGTCAGGTTGGACCACATCTGACTCCGACAGCCGCACGTCGATCGGCGACACAAACGCCCGGCATGGCTTGCCCCGCAGGAAGTCACGGAAGGCCGCGCCGATGCAGGTCACCACCGACTGGTGCACTGGCGTCGGTGCCGGCGCCATGGCGAACGGCTCGCCGTCGACAAGCTCCCAACGCGTATCATCATCCCACTGCCGGTACTCGTCCCACGTGTACCGAGGCAGCAACTTCTTTCGTGGCATTCCTGACATCGGGTTTCTCCTCGCGGGCAGGGTGCGCGTCCAACCTGCTACTGCCAGCTCGCGCCCCGCCACGGCGTGGGCGGTCTGGTGCGAATATACGCCTCATCCACGGCAGGCGCCAGATGCCGGGAGAGGCCAGGGCTGTTTCAAGATTCGTGACCATCGCGTGCAGCGAGTACCCCCGGCGTGTCCCCACGCCGGGGGGGGCGGCCTGAGGACAGGCCGCCCCTACCAGGTGTGCGCGGAGGTGTGGCCTTCCGAGACGCGGCGCCAGATCTTGAAACAGCCCTGGGGAGAGGCCCCCGCTCCTTGCCTTTCCACCGCCCGGCGCTAGCTTCCCTGCCGTGGTCAACGGTAAGTTGTTTCGTGTTCACTATCAGGAGCCTCTTGTATGAGCAACATGTTTCCGCGTACGACGGTTGCCGGCGTCTCGCTGCCGCGCATGATCATGGGCACCAACTGGGTCCTGGGCTACAGCCACACGGGGCGTGCCGCCGACTGCCTGATCAAGCGGATCCATTCCTCGAAAGAGGATATGCTCCCACTCTTCCAGACCTATATGGCGCACGGAGTCGACGCGGTGATGGGGCCGGTCAGTTCGAACAAACTCATGACCGATGCGGTGATGCATGCCCAGGACAAGCTCGGGAAGAAGATCCACATCATCGACACCCCGGTCGTGAACGTGGACGACAACGACACGGCACGGCACGAGTCGGCTTGCCGGGGAAGATGGCGCGGCACCTTTCGAGGTCCTCGTCGAGCCGGAACAGGTTCTTCGAGTCCCAGACCCAGAGGTTCACCACGTCGAGCGTGTCCTCGAACCCGCGCCAATTCTCCGGCTTCAGTTCGTGCGTGTAGACCACGCCCCAGTGCTTCGTCTTCGGGTTGTGCCGCTTGACCGCCTGGTGCACCACGCCGTACTGCGCCGGGGTGATGTGCTCCGCCGCAATCTTGCCGTACAGATCGTCGTCGAACGCGCCGGTCACGTTCGGGAAGTCAAGGGACAGTCTGCTGACGTTCTCCGCCTCCTGCACCTTGCGCGCCATGGTGCCGTCGTGGACGTTGCGCATGGGCGCGCCGAGTCCCGGGTACTGCGGGTGCTCGACGCGTTCGCCGTCCCACTTCGAGATGTCGCACACGACCTCGTCCAGGCCCCGGAGTTTCTCCATGGCCAGGGGCGTGTTCGGGTGGAACATGAAACAGCACCGACGCAGCCCGAACCAGCGCGTCCCCTCGCCGGCGCCGAAGATCGACAGTTGCCACGTGCCATTGATCCCTTGCCCATCCCACACCCAGCCGACGTCCGCCAGTCTCACGTGTGTCGCCATGTGCAGTAGTACTCCTTGTGTGTGTGTGTGTGAGTATGTGAGTGGGTGGGAGAGGGAGTCAGTGGCTGGCTGGGGGAGGGGCGGGCCTGTTCCACCGGCAATCCGGCAGGCCATCTGCCGCTCCCAAACACTCCCACACTCCCACACCCACGCACTCACACACTCCCACATCGCCCCGCCGCTCCGCGCCCCTCGGCACGAGTGCGCCGTTGAGGTAGACCAATCGTTTGCTGTTTATGGGTGCTCCTGGGGTGTTCAGTGTTCAGGTTTCAGGGAAGATTGGGCTCCAGGCCAGGTGTGTCTTGCTCTGACACTGCTGACACCTCCTATGTTACTCGCGGGCTTCTCCGCGCCACCACCGGGCTGTGATACTCCACCGCTCCCCTATATCCCATGTTGACCCGAACAAGTACGTCTCCTACGTTCCACAGGAACCTTACACTCGAAAGTGAGCCGTGTCAAGCGCACCGAAGATTTCCGGTATGGAGTATCTGGGTTGGACGGGCCGGGCGCTACTGGGGCGGACCGGGTTTGGCATCGGCCTTTCCCAGCACCATGTCGGCGTGGGCCAGGATTGATTCCGGAATGGTGATGCCGGCCTTGCGGGCGGCCGTGAGGTTGGCCAGCAGCCAGGTCTTGGTGGCGCCGCGGTAGGGGAAATCCGCTGGGCTGGCGCCGCGCGGATTCCGCGCGCCTACAAACTCAGGACCAGACGCAGGCCTTCAGCAATCTGGTGCATGCTCTGCGCGTCAAGCCCCTTGACCCGATCGGTGAGTCGTGCCCTGCCGAGACTGATGAGTTGCGACACGTTCACCCGCGTCTGCCTTTGGCCCCCCGCCAGGTCAGTAGATGCAGGCGTCGAGGATCGCCAGGACTTCGGCCAGAGCGCCTCCGGCAGTCCATACGGCTCGCCCCCGAACTTCAGGCGCACCCCGTCCGTTTCAGCTCCGGCAACGAACTCGGTTGACGCACGTTTCGGCATGACTCAGGTACCTTGTTTCGATGCCGTACGCCCCGCGGGTCGGCCGGTGCCCGGCCGAGGGCCTCGGTCCGGGACGGACCCGAGCACCCTACCGCGGCCCCGGAGGTCCCGCGCCACGGCCGCCATCCTCACGTGCCCCGGCCCGTCCGTTCCCACTCGAGTTCGAACCGTGTGGTCCCGGTCGGGGCGCCATCGAAGCGGACGGCGGGTGCGGTGGGGTCGTAGTCGTCCACGGCGCACCGTGCGGCGTCGGTCTTGATGTGCGCCAGGCGCCAGTCGGGTGCGGCGGCGAAGTACAGCCGCTCGTCGGTTTGGTGGAAATGCCCGACGTCGACCGTGAGGCAGCGCGTCTTCTGCGACCAGCGCACGTTTGCCACGTCGACCGCGCCCTGGAGCAGGTGCAGGCTGGTCGAGACCAGTTGCGGGTGTCGCGCGCACGGGCGCAGCGCCACGAGTCGGACCCCGTGTGCCGGGATGCCGGTCAGCGCCAGTTCGCCATGGACCTTGCCGAGGAGCCGGCCCTCGAAGTACGAGAACGCCCAGTGCTCGCGGCCGGCCGTTTCCGACGGCAGGACCCGGTCCAGCGGGCAGCGCCAGTCCATGACCGTGTCGGACCAGTTGATCACGCCGAGGACGGTGTACTCTTCGAACTCGCGGCGGATGCGCAGGGCATAAGCGGCGGGGTAGGCGCTGTCGGGGAACGGGTCGACCATGGTCGCCGCGTCCGGCCACACGGGCAGGAGACGGCTGATCCAGCGCATGCGTTCCGGCTGCCGCGCCAGTTCCTTCATCGGGTCGGTGAGCAGCAGTCCGCCCGAGCCCAGCACGGCCGCGGCCAGTTGCGTCTGCATTTCGTTCTCGTTGAAGAGTGGTTCGACGACATCGGGCTGGGCCTCGCGGGCGCCGCAGAACGGCGACGGGAAATCGCGCAGGATCACGTTCTCGCGGTGATTGCACCACCAGCGGTTGTGCAGGAACGACATGATCAGTTCCTTGCCGTAGACGCGCGGCGCATACGGGTTGTTACTCTTCTGGTCGCGGTACCACATGGCGTGGTTGTCGGTCTGGACACGCTGCAGTTCGACGTGTCCGAGCGCCAGGCCCATCGGCCCCTCGCCCTCGATGAGCACGTCGTTGCCGGCCGCCTCGCGCATGACGCGGAACGATGCGGCCAGCATTTGGTGCAGGGTCTGGTGCCGGTCGCGCGGCCGGCCCTGGCGGTACATGGCGTAGTTCGGCCCGTCCAGCTTGATCCAGGTCACCTGCCACGTGTCCACGAACAGCCGGATCTGCTCGCGCAGCCAGTCGAGCGTGCCTGGCACGGTGTAGTCGATCAGGCACGAGGCGCCGACATTCGAGCGCTCGAACCGCACCGGACCGGCGCCGTCGCGGCGTTGCAGGAGCCAGTCCGGGTGCTGCTGCACGACGGACGTCGCGGTGTTCTGGATGTACGGCGCCAGCCACAGCCCAAACTTCAGCCCCAGGGCCCGCACCTTTGCGGAGAGCGCGGCAATGCCGTCCGGGAAACCCGGGCCCGGAGCGCCCCACTCCGAGAGATGCAGGCAGAACCCGCCGTCAACCTGGACGAAATCCAGCGGATAACCTGCGGTCCGCAGCCGCGCCAGTTCCTCCGCGCTGTCCAGCACGTCCTGCTGCGTCTTGCTGTTGCGGTAGAACTGCCAGTCGTTCCAGCCGGTCGGGATCGCGGCCGGCATTCGGGGCGGCGTCGACACCGCGGCCGATTGTGCCCAAACGACGAGCAGTTCGTTCAGGTCCGGCCCTTCGAGAATCAGCACACTGTCCAGGACCAGTTCGGCATCCGGCTCCAGGATCAGGCCGTCCAGGACCATGGAATAGGACAGCTCTGTGACGCCGGTTGCGGGCACGGCGCTCAGGGTCGCGGTCCCTTCGGTCAGGTTGAACGTCTCCGCGCCAATGACGCAAGCCTTGGCGTCGGGACCGGCGGCGCGGAACGCCAGCAGCGTGTTGGCGGTCACCCCCGCACACTCCGGGGTGACCGTGCACCAGAGCCCGTCGGCCGGGACGGGCGCCGGCCGGATGCCTTGCGGACTCAGCACGCCGAACCGGACCGGGTCGCCCGGCATGTTCAGGCCGAAGCGCAGGAACCGGACTTCGTCCGAGCCCGCGGCAGGCCCAGGACCGCGGCCACGGGACGGGCCGCGCCGCGGGCGGGTGACCGGCACGCGCAGGACTTCGACCGACTCCAGGACCACGGGTGCGGCGCCGCAATTCCGCAGTCGCGGCCGGAGACGCTGCGCGTCCCACACCGGCATCCTCGAAAGCCTCAGAGTCAGTTCCAGGCCGCCGCCGCTCCACTTGGCGGTGCCGGCTTTCGCCAAGGCCACCGGGCCTGACTCGGTCACGACGCTCAAGACGGGTGCTGTCATCAAACGATGCATGACGTGGACTCCTACCCTGGGCCTGATTCTGCGGGTCTCGCTGGCGCTGTTCTCGGCACCGAACTCACGGGTTCCTTGCCGGCTCGCGCCGCCACTGCCCCTGCGGCAGGAGACGATTGGGATGGGGAGGCGGGGGCTTGACCAAGAGGCTGGCGAGGGGGTTACCCGACCTGCATTCGGCTGTTCAGAGTTCCCAGGCTGTTGGGGGCCCAGTCGGGGCAGTTCGGATCGCAACGCCACTCCCCGTTGACCACGAACTTGTACTCGTGAGTGCCCTTGGGCAGCATAAGAGTGGCTCCGAAAAGGCCACACTGCTCCTCTTTGAGCGGCGAGCGCTTCGGGTCCCAGTTGTTGAACGTACCCCCCACAAACACCGTGCTGCCGGTTTCGGCATGGAGTTCGAATCGTACCCGCTTCCGGGTCGTCTTGGTGGACTTGCTCATCGCATGACCCTCTTCCATCGCTCCGGCCTGGTCGCCCCGCGGCCAGTCGGTGCCACCCCGCCGAACCTGACGCCCACGACACAGGCTCGGCCAACTGCATGGACTCAAACTTACACGCTGACAACGCTGTTCAGGGTCCCGTACTGGTTGGTGACCTGGGCTTCGCCGCTCGGGTCGTGACACCACTCGCCGTCAACCACGAATTTGTACTGGTACTGCCCAGGTTCGAGCTCAACCTTGGCGCGGTAGAAGCCATCCTTGCCCTTGACCATACGGCGGGCTTCCGGGTCCCAGCCATTGAAGTCTCCCACAAGGAAAACTTTCAGGGCACCGGGTGCCGATTCACAGACGAACGATACAGACCCGTCCTTATTCTGCTTCGTGCACATGGCAACCTATCCTCCTTCACTGGTCCGTCCTCGTTCCGAAAGATTCCGCCACCGCCACCCGTGGCGACAAGCGACACGCTCCCCGGCATGATCGGGACAGAAGTGGTGTCCTCGTGCCAAGGCATTCCTGCCGTGAAGCGTGCGACAACCGATCTGCGCCCGGACAGGGACACCGCCCGGCGCAGAGCACTCACGTTGGCAGCGGGGACGCGTCGTAAAAACCATCCGCGCACCGCGCTGTAGTCGGACCCGTCGGCCAGCTCTTCTGCAGACAAACGGTTCGAAATTCCCTCAAGTAAAGCGCCAGAACTACAATATACTCTCACCTGTGCCCCGTACAAGAGATCGGCTTAGGTGAACCGGCCGGGCCGCTTGACATTCTCAGACGGGTGCGTCCATTAGGGGTGGTCATGATAACCCACCGTCAGACAAAGCTCCTGCAGCAGGCCCAGTCCCGGCACGGACGGCGCAAGAGCGGTGTGTTCCTCTGTGAGGGACTGCGCTGCTGCCGCGAAGGGTTGACACGCCGACCGGATTGGTTCGCGTTCGGCCTGTGCGCGACGACCCTGGCCGAGTCCGCGGACTGGGTGGCGCTGACGGAGGCCTGCCCCCACTTGACGGACCGCATTACCGTGATACCGGACCGGCAATTTGCGGATTTCGCGGTGACCGAGAATCCGCAGGGCGTCCTGTGTGTCTTTGAGTACCCCGAATCCGACCTCAGGGTGGTGGCCCCGCGCGATGCCTTTGTCCTGATTCTCGATCGTGTCCAGGACCCGGGGAATCTGGGAACTATCCTGCGCACCGCCTGGGCCGTGGGCCTGCGCGACGTCTGGCTGACCCGGGGCGCCGTCGACCCGTTCAACCCCAAGGCCATCCGGGCAGGCATGGGCGCGCAGTTCGTGCTGAATCTCCCCGTGTTCGCGTCACTGAGCGAGGCGCAGGCGGCACTGACGGAGACCGGGTATCCGCGGCTGTGGTGCGCCGGCCCGCGCGGCGGGGTCGGCTGCTTCGACGAGGCGTTCGTGCTGCCCCAAAGCGGCCTGGTCATCGGCAACGAAGCCGCCGGAGTCGGTCCGGTCAACGCCGCCCAGACCGTGACCATCCCGATGCCGGGCGACGCCGAGTCGCTGAACGCAGCACAGGCTGCCACCGTGCTGCTGTTCGAGGCGGTCCGGCGCGGCGTGGTGCGGAGTGGAGGACCGTGGGTGAGTGGGTGAGTGGGCAGCGGAAAGGCGGGACCGAAGGGCATAGAGAAGCAATCTTCCCCTCGACACTCGCGTGCCACGACGTCTTGTCGCGCCGACTTGTCACGCCGGAGTGCGCCGACGAAGGCGGAAGCTTCTGAGCGAAGCCGGGACACCCGTCCCCGATTCCCGGACGGTGGACGGTGGACGGTGGAAAGCTGGGTTTCCAGTGTTCGGTGTTCAGGGAGGGGGCTGGTCCGGCGCGCACCTGCCGGGAAACTCAAGCCCAGCCCCACTCCAACAGACCTACAGCCTAAACAACCTGAATCTGAGCCGCTGCGACCATGGAACACCTGTTGGACATGTTTGTCGCGCACACCGCGTTCGAGCGGGGACTGGCCCGCAACTCGGTGGACGCCTACCGTCGCGACCTGCAGCACTTCCTGGCATTTCTGGCGGACATCGGCCGGAACGATCCGGAATCGGTCGAGCGCGACGACGTCATGGCGTTCCTGGAGCGCTCAAAGGAGCAGGGCCTGGCCGTCACCTCGATCGCACGGCGCCTCGTGACCGTGAAATTGTTCTTCCGCTACCTGCTTCAGGAGCGCGTCGTCCGCGTCGATGTGACCAACGTCATGGACGGGCCGCGCCTGTGGAAGGTGCTGCCCGGCATGCTCTCCGTAGCCGAAGTCGACAAACTGCTGCGCGCCTTCGGGGACAAGGACATCCTGGACCGCCGCAACCGCGCCATCCTGGAACTGCTCTACGCGTCGGGACTGCGGGTGAGCGAACTGGCCGACCTGCGTGTGGACAGCCTGCGGTTCGACGAAGGCATCGTCCGCGTCGTGGGCAAGGGCAACAAGGAACGGATCGTGCCGTTTGGCCGACCGGCGCAACGGCTGCTCAAGCAGTATCTCGAAGAAGTCAGGGCGCAGCTTGACCGCACGGGCGAGGCGGTACACTTGTTCCTGTCAGCCAGGGGCCGGCGCCTGACCCGCGACCGCATCTGGACGGTCGTCAAGGCTGCGGCCCGCCGCGCGGGCATCGATCACAACGTGCACCCACACACGCTGCGGCACTCGTTCGCCAGCCACCTGCTGGCCGGCGGCGCCGACCTGCGCGCCATTCAGGAAATGCTCGGGCACGCGGACATCGCTACCACGCAGATCTACACGCACGTGGATCGCGGCCGCCTCGCCGACGTACACCGCCAGTTCCACCCGCGGGCGTAACCTGACAGTCCGGCGGTGCGACCTTCACTTGTGACGGTCGCCGCGCGGAGCGCGGAGCACGGAGCAGGGGGGCATCAGGGCGGCGGAGAAAGCGACGCCCCACAGGTGGACAAAACCGCTTTGGAATGGCACAGTTCCTAACGGCGGAAGTTCGAGGGACTCGCGTCTGACGCGGCGGGGGCAGGCACCAGGCTGGAGAATGGGGCAGCATGAAGATCACTCTTGTCCGGGGTGATATCACGAAGGAGACCGTGGACGCCATCGTCAACGCGGCCAACGCCGGGCTGATGGGCGGCGGCGGCGTGGACGGCGCCATCCACCGTGCCGCCGGTCCGGCCCTGGCCGAGGAATGCCGCAAGATCCGGGAGAAACAGGGGGGCTGCCGGACCGGCGAAGCCGTCATGACCGGCGCGGGTAAGCTCAAGGCGAAATACGTGATTCACACGCCCGGTCCAGTCTGGAAGGGCGGCGGCGCCCGCGAACCGGAGTTGCTGGCCAATTGCTACTGCAACTCACTGCGGCTCGCGGAACAGCATGACTGCCGCTCGATCGCCTTCCCGTCCATCAGCACCGGGGTGTACGGCTACCCGATCGAGAAGGCGGTGAAGGTGGTGTTCGATACCGTCCTGGCGCACGCGGCAACCACGCTGGCAGAGGTCCGTTTCGTCATGTTCTCCGAACCGGACTACAAGGTCTACTGCGACGAGCAGCGTCGCCGGCAGAAGTAGTGTTTGGCGGCAGCGCCCACTCCGCTGGGTCGCGGCGCGCAACAAAGGATTCGCACCTATGGCAAGCATGAACAAAGTCCTGTTGATGGGCAATCTGACCCGTGATCCGGAAACCCGGTACACGACCGGCGGGATGGCCGTGTGCACCTTCGGTCTGGCGGTGAACCGGCGTTACAACAATGCGCGTGGCGAGCAGCAGGAGGAAACCTGCTTCGTGGACATCGACGTGTTCGCGAAGCAGGCCGAGTCCTGCGGTCAGTACCTGCGCAAGGGCTCCCCGGCACTGGTGGAAGGGCGGCTCAAGTACGACCAGTGGGAGGACAAGAAGACAGGCCAGAAACGCAACCGGCTGAAGGTCACTGCCGAACGCGTGCAGTTCCTCGGCCAACCCCGCGGCGAGTTCAGCCAGGCGCCGGGGCGTGACGCGGCCCCGTCACACGACGCACCGGGCGGCGCCCCCCCTCCCCCCGAGCCGGATGCCGACCCATTCCCGCCGGAGGACGAACCCGCGGCGGCCGCGGATACGCCCAAGGACGATCTGCCGTTCTGAGCCGGATCGCCGAGCATGAAACCCAACATCCTGCTGATCTTTGCCGACCAGATGCGCGGCGACACCATGGGCTGCGCCGGGCACCCCATGGTGCAGACTCCGCACCTCGACCGGCTTGCGGCAACCGGCGTACAGTTCAGCCGCGCCTACACCCCCGACCCCATCTGCGTCCCGGCCCGCGCCGCCCTGACGACCGGAAACTATCCGCACAAGTGCACGGGAACAAAGCAGAACTCCGGGCGGATCCGCGACGACCAGGTCAAGATGGCAGAGTTCTTCGCGCAGCGCGGCTACGGCACTTACGCCTCGGGGAAACTGCACTACGTACCCTACTCGCCGCCCGGCACGCCGCGCCTGGTGCACGGGTTTGATCGCGTCGTGTTGCACGAGTCCGGACGCATCATCAAGCAGTTCGACGCGACCGGTTCGCGCGAGGGTCTGGAAGACTACCACGACTTTCTCAAGACGGTCGGCTGGGGCGGATACGAGCGCGCCCATGGCGTCGGCAACAACGACATCCATCCCGCGCCATCGCCGGTGCCGGCCGAGTTCTGCGTCGACAGTTGGGTGTGCACGAAAGGCATCGAGTTCCTCGAGTCGCACACGACGCGGTATCCGCGCAAGCCGTTCTTCATGTTCCTCTCGTTTCCGAAACCGCATGCGCCCTATGACCCGCCACGGCCGTACGACGCGCTTTACGACCCGCGCGCGGTGCCGCCCCCAGCCCAGGCGCTGGAGACGCCTCCGCGCCGGACCCCCACCATGCTGCTGGAGGCTATCACTCACGGCTGGAACCTGTGGTCCCCCGAAATGCACCGCCTGGCCCGGGCGTACTACTACGGCTTGGTCACCTTCCAGGATCTGCAGATCGGACGAATGCTCGAGTTTCTGCGGGGCCGCGGCCTGCTGGACGACACGATCGTCATCTACACCGCGGACCACGGCGACCTGATCGGCGACTTCGGGTTCTTTACCAAGGGCTGCTTCTACGAAGGCAGTGTCCGCGTGCCCCTCATCGTGTCCTGGCCGCAAGTTCTCCGCCAAGGTTTGCGCAGCGACGCACTGGTGGGTTTGCAGGACGTCCTGCCCACGCTGGCTTCGCTCACGGGCCTGCCGTTGCCACAACACGTCGACGGCCTCGACCTGGCGCCGCTGCTCAAAGGCAAGTCGTTTGACGAGCGGCCGTTCTACATCTCCTATTGCCTCGACCCGCCGCGCCAGTTGTACATGGTCACCGACAAACGCTACAAGTACATCTACTCGCAAATCAACGGCATCGACGAACTCTACGACCTGCAGGAGGACCCGCACGAGTCGCGCAACCTGGTCGGCAAGCCCAGCGCCGCGCGCACCGTTCGGCGCTTGCGCCACTGCCTGGTCCAGTGGGCCGACGAAAACAACGACCGTGACATCCTGAGCGGACGCGATTTGAAGGTCACCCATGAAGACATTCTCAACAACGCCGGGTTCCAAGACCGCACGATGGGTTGGCGCTGGTACTGAGGTCGCCAACCCGTTCGGTGTGGCCGTCATGTTGCTGGCGCTGCTCGTGGCCCTGGCGTCGCCCGCGGCCACCCTGGTCATCACTCGCGACGGAGCCAGCCTCTGGGCCACGGCGGTGAACGACGACGGCGACACCGTCTCGCTGGTGACCCAGCAGGAGGGCACGGAGAAGCGAGTCCCCAAGGCCGACGTCGCTTTTGTTCTTCCCGCCGCCGAACCGGGCAAGACGTATCCGCCGGACGAGATGGAAGCGAACATCCGGCTCATCCAGCAGGCCCAGGCCGAGTTCCCCAAGCTCGCCAAGCAGACGGTCCTGCTGCTCAACGCCTGGCGCGCCCTGCAGGCGGGCGGAGCGGGTCTGGCCGACGAACTGGCCGCGCTGCTGAAGAAGAGCGCCACCGCCACCGACATCAAGGTCTACCGCGACGTCTCCGGCCAGCTCCAGATGCTGCGCTACCGCGATATGCAGGGCACGCACTGGAAGCAGATCGACACGGAACTGGAGAAGATGAAAGCCGCCTACGTCCAGGCAAGCCTGCCGCGTCTCCAGGAACTGGCCGCGACACAGACGACGTCGTTCGGACACTTTCGCGCCGTACACCAGGCCGCCTCAGACTTGTGCTCGGTCCAGCCGCCGGACGACGTCCGCAAGACGGCCACGGACATCCTCGAGAAACAACGGGCCGCAACCCTGCAGGCAAACCTGGCCGAGGCCGTGAAGGTCTTTTCCGCGTCACGCTCCGTGGACGCGTACCTGCAGGCCCGCGACATTCTCACGCAACTCCGCGAGGACGTCGCCGCGACGCCGGAAAGCCAGACCTCGCTCGAACAACAGATCGAGAAACTCACCGGCTCCGCCGCCAAGGCGCAGTCCGCCCTGTCGTTCGAGTACAAGGGTTACCCGCTGAGCCGCCCGGACCAGGAACTGCTGCGCCGCATGGAACGCGCCGCGTCGTTGGTGGATTTTGCCGGCATGCGGGTCAATGAACAATGCCTGGTCGTGCCCACGCAGATGCCCAACGCCGTCCCGCGCGGCGGAACCGTCACGCAGACACTGCGGCTGATCTTCAACCGCGCGCAACCGCCGGACCGCAAGTACATCATCGCGGCCATGGTGCCCGGCGAGAACAACGCTCTGGAATGGCTCTGGGACTGCCCGGCGTTCACCGTGACCGCGGGCCGGGCCGAGGTCTCCATCACGGGTGAACTCAAGGACTTCCCCGCCGATTTCGCCTTCCGCGGCGACAGCGACACTCCCGAGCGCAAGGGCAAGAAGCGGTCACACGTGGCGTACCTGTGGCTGGCCATGCCGGATCCCGAGGCAAGTCCGCAGAACACCGAACCTGGCGCGCGCTGGCTCGGCCTCAGCCTGGCCTGGCGCCTGCCGCTGCAGTAGGGGGAATCCGCCGGAATCGATCCACGGCGCTCAAGGCCACGCATTGACGCAACACGCGGCAACGGCCAAACTCCAAGTCCAGGATGAACACGAACTGCCCAGGCCATGCTGTATTCCGACGCGGACGCCGCTGGCTGTCCGCCGTCCTGCTTGCCATCGTCCTGCCGCAGTTTCTCGGCCTCGACCTCTTCTGCCGGCAGACCTTCGCCTCGCTGCCGCCGCTCCGCCTGCCGATCTCCCCCGAAGTAGTGCAAGGCTCCAGTCTTGCACTCTCACACAGCGCGCCCGTCCCGCGCAACTTCGCCTATGACCTCCGCGTCCGCCTCTGGATCACCCGCACCGCCAACGGCTGGCTCGCCTGCTTCGTGTATGACACCCCCAACCCTGAACAGCCATCCCGTGCTGTCATGATCCTCCTTGCCTCGGACAGCGATGCCAGCACCCACGGCCCTGCTCCCGCCAACCCGGCTGACTACGCCTATGACACCTCCGACTGCGCCTATGACACCTCCGACTGCGCCTGCGACACGCCCGAAGACGCCCGAACCACGCCCAACTCCGCCTACGACGCACGTAACTTCGACTACGACACCCAGCCCTGCCTGGTCACCGTCCTATGGACCGCGGTGGCAAGTCCGCCAACAGCGGACGTGACACCGCTTTGCCTGAAACGCGCCGCCTCGGCCACGGGCCACGGACCGCTCGCACCCACGCTCGTAGTGGCGTCGCAAGCCCGGCGGCCGCCCGCCGG
>MHBL01000152.1 GCA_001803235.1 Lentisphaerae bacterium RIFOXYA12_64_32 | reverse complement strand
GACCAGATTTCGGTCTCCCATCTTCGTCTCCCCATCTTAATCTCCCCATCTTTGTCTCTAGCAATTGCGCGCAATGGTGGCAGAGCAGCGCAACCTGACGCAACGTGAGGCGCTGGACCATGGACCATGGACCATGGTCCAAAATTGCGGGGAAACTTGTGGCGACCGAGCACTAGTGTCCTGCAGTCATGGCCCTCACGGCTTCGTCAATGGACCAGAAGGTCCGGTTATCGGCAACTCGAAGCCACTCCACAATCGGCCGCGCCCCAGGAGAGATCACCCAGTACGAGTGCCGGGGAGCGTGATGTCCGGCGAACATGGGCTCCCATGCCGGTGCCACACTCTCCACATTGCGCAGGTCCACCAAAACGGGATCTGCATGCCCCAACTCGGCGAAGAACGAGTCCCAATGAGGCATCCATTCGTCGCAGTGGGTAAGGCTCCCGTAGAGGCGGAATACCCTCGGAGCACCCGACACTTCCCTGCACGGAAAATCCGACGATATGTACCCCTCGACGCGCTCGAGCAAGTCAATGGCCCACTGAGGCAAGTCTGACGCATAGCTGTTCTGCAAAGCGACCCGCGG
Organism: Lentisphaerae bacterium RIFOXYA12_64_32; assembly: GCA_001803235.1. Classification (GTDB taxonomy): domain Bacteria; phylum Verrucomicrobiota; class Lentisphaeria; order Oligosphaerales; family YB12-FULL-65-16; genus YB12-FULL-65-16. The sequence continues at coordinate 12,167 of MHBL01000152.1, read as the reverse complement.
AAGCGAGGCATACCGCGGATCATCTAGGAAAGCCGGTGTGCCGAATACGAAGTCATTGAAGTTCTGCCCTGAGACATACTCGCACCTGATATCGATCCCGTCACATCCGTGGTGTGGCTGATGATTCATGGACAATGGACGGATCTCAGCAAGTGCCTGCCGGAACTCACGTGCAGCAGTGTCCGTCAGGTGCCCGACTGCGCGCCTGACCGTGGGGCGTCTTGGTCTCTCTTGGTCCGGGGCCCGTCCCCATTCCTCACAAGTTATATAGGGATACAGTTGTTGCGTAAATGCCACGACCTCCACCTCGCAGGATTCGTCTCCCTGTCGGATAGTCAAGGCGCACTCCGGATGGAAGGATGGAGCAAATGTGAGACGGAGGCAGAACTCGTTACCGACCTGCCCCAGCCATTCCATCGGCCATTGCCCAAGCGCATAGCCCACTGAACGAACACCATATTGGTCCACCGTCGGAAAAGGATGCTGGTGCACACAGGAACTGGCCAATACGAGCAGGGCCAGTGTCAGTACCTTGATTGCGGTTCTCATATGCATCCGTTGCGCCAAACATCTGATTCTGCGAGGTTCGCACTTCGGGGGAAGCCTGGAATGCGAAGTCCGCCTGGGACTTGGCCGCTTCCCCGGTGTCCGTCCGTGTTTCTACTGTACCGCCGGTGCGGGAGGCGGGCAAGGGTCTGGGGCTTCTTGGCTTCGCTGCCAATCGGGGTCGCTGCCAATCGGGGTCCAATCGGGGTCGTACTTGTGGAAGTGATTTGCAGACGGCATGCCATGATACGATAGCTAGTATACACTAGCCTTACCGGCGATTTGTCGGCTCGTTTTCGCGATCCAAGCGATGCCATGGGCGGCCAAGAGTGAGTCACCGGGGTCAGGCATTGCCATCTGCTGGGCATGGCCTTTTCCGCTTCCGGCACGTCCTGAGTCGGCAGTCCCCGCGCGGCCAGCCGGAAAGGCAGGCAGTTCTTCCAATCCTTGCACTCCCATCCCACCGGGACTCAGTGTGTCAGAGTAGCCCCGTAAGTTTGGCAATGCGCGGCATTACGCCAATGGCATAGAGCGGGATGTTGACGATCCTGTCCTGCTGTTTCAGATTGAGCAACGTCGTTCGCAGCGATAACTTCGGGTTGAAACGCTCACGGTACACACCGAGACTCTTGCTCTTCGGGTTCACTCCCGCCTTGGCCTCCAGCGGCAGGACCATGCCGTTGAGGGTGACAAGGAAATCGACCTCGGCTTTGCGGCTCTGGCTGCGCCAGTAATACAGTCTGCCCCCCTCCTCGCCCGGCAGCGCCGAGAGTTGCTGGGCAACGTAATTTTCCACGAAGGCGCCACGGTAGGTGCTGAACAGATCGTCCCCCCTGACCACGGCTTCCACCGGAATGCGGGCCTGCGCGGCCAGCAGCCCGACGTCCAGCAGAAACACCTTGAAGGCGTTGCGATCGGCGGCGCCGGCCATGGGTAGTTGCACGTGCTCGACGGCATACGATCGGTGGATCAGATTGGCGTCGGCCAGCCACTGAAGGGCAGACTCATAGTCTCGTGACCGGGCACCCTTGGCCAGGGCGGAGAAGATGAATTTCTTGTTCTCTCTTGCCAAGTAGGTCGGAACCGAATCCCAAATGATGCCGAGCCGGGGCACATCCTCTCTTGCCGCATGCTTCGCGAAGTCCAACGCGTAGGTGTTCAGGATGTTCCGCTGCACGGTGGTTGGCAAATGGCGGATGCAATTATCGCCAAGACAACCATACATTGGATCCAAATCCCGGCGGGCCGTTTCTTTTCGATCTGGGCGGGCAAATCCACAGAGGGAGAAGGCGGTGCAATGGGCGCCACGACGCGCCCGTTCGCGGTTGCGCACTGCGGCGGGCGGTGGCGCGGGACCTCCGGAACCGCGGCAGGGTGCTCGGGGCCGTCCCGGCCCGAGGCCCTCGGCCGGGGACCGGCCGAGGCACCCCGCTTCGGCGCGGGATCTGTCTGCGTGCGGCGCACAGGCAGGCGCGCCGAGCCACCGCGCACTCAATCGCATTCCCGCCGGGGCACGCCACTCCTCCGCGAGGGCGGATTACCCGCACAGGTCGTTTCTTTTCCCGGGTCACCCAGAACCCGTGGGGGCAAACGCCGCGCCAGTTCGATACTCTTCGCGCTGCCTTCCGCAGAGATCAGCCTTCGGTTCCTACCTACTGGTGGATGGTGATATGGTTGCGTCCGAGTTCCACGTAGGTGTGGCCTGAGAATGCCGCAACTATCTGGGCAAGGTTCTGGTCGATCAAGTTCAGAAGTTCATCGTTGCCTATATTGCCGGTGGAAATCAGAAGGAGCCTGGGCGGTTCACCCCTCAGCAGATGCGAGATCACGAAGTCGGAATCCTTGGTGACGACAGTGCGCCGCTCCGCCACGGAAATCCGGTTGATCGCGACGTCGGGAGTCCGGTTGCGGAGCGGCAAGTCACGCGTGTGTGTCGCGCCATGCCCGGCGGCGCGCAGCCGATCAACGAGTTTCCTTGGCAACTGCGCATCGACAAGGAACTTCATGCCACCACAGCCTCAAGCCGCTTGACCTGACTCAAACGTGTCGCGAAGGCCAGGGCGGCCAAAATGTCAGCGGGTTCCAGATCGTCGTAGTCGGCGAGAATCTCCTTGGACGTCATCCCGGCACTGAGCAATTCCAAGATGAATTCCACGGGATAGCGCAGCCCCCGAATGCACGGCTTGCCGTGACAGACATCAGGATCGATCGTGATCCGCTTGAGCAGGCCTCGTTTCGTCGGTTGTGCTATTCTCCGCATCGTCGGCTCCTCGTTATCACACATGACGTTACATGTTCCCGTGCGTGGCGTCAAGCAGACTGCCGCAGTCACACGGGGCGTGGAACCTACAATGTACCGTCCAAGGCCGCCAAGCACCCTCACTTCCCACCGGCCATCGGTTCGCCTTTGACCAGGCACTTGATGGTGACCGGCTTGCCGGCGGTGACTTTCAGACGCTGTGTCATGCGGCCGTCGTGCCAGGTCTTGACGCAGCACGTGCCGTCGGCGGCAACCTTGGCATCGCGGATCACCAGCGGTGCACCGGACGGGGCCCAGCCCGTGGGCATGCCCTTCGGATCGAGGTCCTCGAAACCGCCGTTGACCAACTCCGCACCCTCGACCTGGACGCTGTCCGTGTAGGTCCAGATCGGCACGAGCAGGTTGGTCACGGTGCTGCGGAATCCGCGCCCCATGATCATCAGCAGCACCACGCCATCGCTCTCGGGCGTGAACTCGAGGCTGAACGGTGTCCAACGCTCAGACGGCAGGTCGGCGGTCACGGCGGTCAGACGGCTGCCGACCGGGTTCTCCCAACTGGCCACCTCGCAGCCCTTAATCGCCTTCATCAGCACCGGCGCGTCCTTGCCGAGTTTGCTGATGATGTGGATGTTACCCTGCGACGGAACGGTACTGCTGAGTGCGATGTTCCCGAACGGTTCGAGCCAGAGCACCCCGCCATGCCGTACGTCCCAGGAACCGCCGGGCGTCTTCTTCCACGTGACCCAGAGGTCGCCGTTGACCTTGCGCACCGCCAGGCTGAACAGCAACCGCGGGTTGACCTTCTGCGGCTCAATGCCGATCGCCGCGAACGGAATCGCGAACTCCGCCGTCCAGCGGTCCGGCGCCACGAGCTTGCAGGCGTAGCGCACGTCCTTCAGCGCCGCTTCGACCTTCGCCTTGGGCGCGCCCGCTTCGTCGCTGGTCTCAACGTGCCCGTCGGTGTACCCACGCCAAATCAGGATCGCCCCCGGTTCGTTGCCCTCGACCACGCTCAGCGCCACCTCCACCGCGTCGCTCTGGCCCCAGGCGTGTCCGCCCTTGACGCCGTCCTTCGCGTCGACCGGGTTGTCGAACACCGCATACAGACAGGTATCGTCCACGCCCAGCCACGCAGTGCTCGGCAGTTTCGCCTTGTCGCCGGTCGCCGTTCCGTCGAGCAGTTCCGCCTGATATGCTTCGCCGCTGTTCCACTCGCTGATCACGCCATCAACGCCGACCGCTCCCGGCGCGCGACGCACGGTGACGACCGGCAGGCCGAGCGGCATCTTCTTCTCCATCTCGCGCTGCACCAGCCACGCCGGCATGAAGTCCTTCGGCGGCGGCTCGGCCTGAACCGGCCACGAGCGGCGCGTGTCATCATTGATCAGCCCGATACGCTCAAAGGGGATCGGCTCAAACCCGGTCTTGGCCAGCGCCGGTGCGTCCGGCTTCAACCGGTAGTCGCCGTCGTACGGCGCCACCACGCCAGGGTCGCCGTCGTCCGGGCCGTTCCAATTCTTCTCGACCACCGCCCACTCCGGCTTGACCCTGCGGTTAACGCGCTTGACCGTGCCGTTGATTGAAATGTTGCGCGTGATGGCACACCACCACGGCGCGCCGATGTCATCGACCGAGAGCAACTCGGCCATGTGCGGATACTTCGTGTACGGCGCCTTGTCCCACGGCACGGCCTTCAGCGAGTTGAGCAGGCCGTTGTTGGTCGAAAAGCCGTGACTGGCGCGCGTGTCGCGCCCCGTGACCGTGCCATCGGGATTCTTGGTCCATGTCCACCACAGCAGACCGCGAATCTCCAGGTCCACGCCAACCTGACAGTCGATGAACAGGTTGTTGTCCACCACGTTGAACGGCCCGCCGCAGATGGCCACGCCATTGCCGGCGCGGAACAGGACATTCCCCCGGAACGTCGTGCCGGCGACGCAGTCGTCGAGGTGCACGGTGCGCACGTCGGTCGGACTGCCCGCCAGGCTGTCGTTGATGTGGTGGATGTAGTTGTAGCGGATGTCGCAACCGCGGAAGGTCCAGTTGTACCCGGCGTAGAACACGCCGCCTTCGGCCGTTTCGTAGTGGCACCAGTAGATATCGTTGTACTCCATAATCAGGTCGTTGCCGCCGTAGAACACCGCACTGTGCGGCGCGTGGTGGATCAGGTTGTTCGCCAGGCGCATACCGACCCCGTTCATGTTGATCGGACTGGCGTGCGTGCGCTTGACCCGGTTCGTGTAACTGATGTGGTTGTTCACCACCTCGAACCCGGCCGGCTCGAGCGTCTTGCGGTCGCCGCCCGACATGATCACGCCGCTGTACCCGACGTGATGAATGTCGCAGCCCAGCACCTTGTGGCCCTTGCCGCCGGTCAGTTGCACCGCGTTCCGCCCGACACTGCGGATCTCGCACGCGCGCAGGCACACATTCACACCGCCTTTGACCACCACCGCGTCCTGGCGCCCACCCTCGAACCCGATCCCGTCAAACGTGATGTTCTCAGCCTTGTCGCAGACCAGCATCGGTTCGGTCAGGCCCGCCACCGCCACGGTACAACGCTCGATCGGCTGCGGCGGCCAGAAGTAGAGCATCCCCTTGGCGCGGGCCACGTAGTACTCGCCGGGCGTGTCCAGCTCTTCGATCAGATTGAATGCGAACCAGCGGCCGGCGCCCCACGTGTCGAGGCCGAAGCCCAGCGGCACCTTCCACGTAATCTCGTGCTTCTCCGGGTCGATCTTGCCGGCACGCACCACATCGCAGACGTAGGCGCGCGCCCAGTAGCCGAGCATCCACACGCCGCGGTCCACATTCCAACGCGCCGGGCGGTCGCCGGCGTACCGAAAGACGCCGGGGCGGAACTTCTTCTCCTGCTGCGCCACGAAGTCGCGCAGGCCCGAGCCGGTGTCCACGATCTCCTCGAACTTCGCGAATCCCTCACTCTCGTTCGGCCAGCGCGCACACGTCATCCACTGACCGTTGCAGAGCACCTGCAGCAGCAGCGGGTCAACGCCCGTAAAGCCGCTGAACTTGTCCGGCAACTCCTTCACGTCTTCAGGAACGCCGGCGGCCTTCAAGTCCGCCTGCACAACATTCAGCCGCGCCTCCTCGGGCAGGAGCTTCAGGACCTCCGGGTCCGCGACCGGACTGAACCGGTCCGGCGCCAGGCCAACGGCGCCCGACAGCCACACGTCCGCACCCTTCACGGCGCGGTAGACGATCGGCGCCTCCACCGTGCCGCTGTCCTCCGCCGTCAACGTGAACGACGCGGAGAGCGGATACGTCCCGGCCTGCAACCAGACCGTCACGCCGCCCGCGGGCAGCGGCCCGGCCTTCTTCAGCGCCCGGACCGCATCGCGCGCCTTCTGGACCGTGGCAAACGGCTGTTCGGCCGTGCCCGGATTGGCATCGTTTCCCGTCGGCGCAACGTACAAGTCCGCTGCCGTCACAAGCGCTCCGGCCAGCGTGAAACACAGTGCGGTCGATCTTAGCAGTGATGTCATGGGCAAGACCCTCTTCCTTATTGTTTCGATACCGGCAAGTGCGGACTCCGCACCCTCACACATCCTTGAAATCAGACGCCTGACTCAACAGGTACGCATCACCAAGGTACTTCATGACCACGCGCCCGACCTGGGCGTCGGTTCTCTGGCGGACGGGCCGCACCACGACACCTTCGCGCACATGCGCGCCGCCGACCGTGGACGGCCCCTCGCTGGCCGCGCGCACCGTTGCCAGGCTGAACGAGCCGCGGTACAGGACAGGGGCGATCGGCACACCGAACTCGCAACACACCGCCTCGAACTCGTCGTACTCCAGAAACTGGCGGTCGACCAGCAGGTCAAACGCGCGAAAACCCAGCCCGCGCCCCTTGGGCAACCCGTAATCGAGCGACTGCACCGAACCGCCAAAGACTTCGCCGAAGATGATGACCTGTTTCGCCTGGCGCCGCGCCGCGATGGCATGCACGAGTTCGCGCACCCCGGGCACGGTCCACGGGAACCAGTAGGTGTTGATGGCGAGTTGCGCCTCGTCGGCCGGGCGCTTGCGGCGCAGTTCCATGGACCCGGCCATCTCGACGCCCTCGATCAGCCCCACGCGGCAGTTCGTGCCGTGAATCTTTTCGGTACATACGACCTCCTCGCCGTCGCGCAGCACCGCGGGGTAGTTCCGCAGGTTCTCGATGTCCGTGTACTTGTCGAACAGCGGGTGCGGTTCGTCCGGGTCGCCGCCGCACGGGTTGACCGGCGGCTCCCATTTCGTGGCACCGAAGAACTCGGCGACGTTCGTGCCCACCGCCCAGTCCTGGTCCGGCGGCAGGCGCACCGCCAGTCCGAACGAGGCCTCGCCACGCAGTTGAATTCTGCCGACACGGTCCTTGTCCTTGCCCTTCAGGTACTGGCGCACGTTCCAGGCATCGGCCCACGTGGCGGGAATCAGCGTGTCAGGCGGAAAGTAGACCAGCTTGTCGCCGTTCTGATAGGCACCCTTGGGCACCGCCATCTGCCAGCCCAACACGTCGCAGAGTTCGAGCCGGTCCGCATTCGGGTGCGGCCGCAGGTTCTCAACTCTCACCACGATCACCGTTACTCGCGTCGCCATAGTCTCTCTCCGCTCCTCCCCTGCCCTATTTCCTCCGTGCTCTCTGTACTACTATCCGTTGACTTCTTGCTTTTCTGGCAAGAAATCAGCGGAAGTTGGGTGTTGAGCGTTGAACGTTGAGTGTTGAATGTTTGCGGCCCGGCAGAGGACTCCGGCATCACCTTTGGTTGCGGCCCCGGGCCGCGCCATGTCCTCTGTGGTGAATCCTCTTGGTTCGAACCGATTCCTAACGTATCGTAATCTGGCGCGTAATCCATCCCCCTAGACAAGGGGCTTTTCGACGAGCGAAAGCAAGATCCCGGCGGCGATTGCCGGTAGTGTCAAGTTCAGCGCGAAAGAGAAGTGAAGAACAGGGAATCGCTGTCGCAATCGTGATCGCAATCGCTTCTCGATGCCGCGCCCTCCACGTTGCACGCCATCGAGGAACGATGGCGACGAGGATTGCGAGGAGCGATTGGGAACAAGGAGACACTCATGACCACGCGACGCGGCAACGGCAACATCATGGAATCCATGACCGTCAAGGACATGATCGGGGCGCTGAAGCGGACCCGCACCGCGATCATCGCGTCCGGCGGCACGGAACAGCACGGGTACCACCTGCCCCTCTCGACCGACTATATGACCGCCTACGAGGTCGCCAAGGCGGTGTCACGCCGGACTGGCTGCCTGGTGCCGCCGCCGCTGTGCTACAGTTTCTCCGGCGGCAAGCTGCCCGGCACCACGGACATCTCGCCCGAAACGACCACGCGCGTGATCACGGAAATCTGCCTCTCGCTCGCGGAGCAGGGCGTGCGCGGCTTCGCCCTGTTCGCCGGGCACTGCGGCGGCGAACACCTCGGCGCGATCCGAGAAGCCGGCTACCGCATCATGGAGCAGGCGCCCGGGACCAAGGTCGCCTACGTTCCGGTCCTCTCGCTCTCGAAGAGCTGGATGGAACTCCTGGCCGGCGGCGGCGAACATGCGGGCAAGGGCGAGACCAGCCTCGTACTCCACCTCCGGCCCGACCTGGTTCGCGCCGACCGGCCCATTGACACCGACAAGACGCGCAGACCGCGCCCGTCTGCTTTCGTCATCAAGGACTTCCTCATGCAACCGCGTCCCAAAGGCCTGCCGTCGCGCGAGGTCTTCTACACCTACGGCGTGGGCGGCCCCGACCCGAACCTGGCCACCGCCGAGTTCGGCAAACTCCTCTTCGACGAAATGGTCGAATGCCTCACCGACATCGTGCGGCGGCTGGAGAAGGCGACCCGGAGTTGACCCGCCGCCGCCATGAATCAGGTTGGCGCGCTGCACGCATGAACCTATATTCCTCAGTGACGTCAGCGATGTCCGGGGACAGTGTGTACCCCCGGCGGTCGATCGCGCCAAAGTGAGGGAGTGTTAGGGACCATGCTCACCCGCGAACACATACTCGAGACCCTGCGGAGCGCCAAGTCGGAACTGGAGACCCGTTTCCGGGTGCACCGGCTCGGTCTCTTCGGTTCGTACGCGCGGGGCGATAACCGGCCGGACAGCGATGTCGATATCCTGGTCGATGTCGACCCCTCAATCGGGCTGGACTTCGTTTCGCTCGCCGACAGGATCGAAGAACTCCTCGGCACTTCGGTCGACGTAGTCTCTACTCGCGCCCTGAAGGCACGCAACCGCGACAGTATCGAGCGAGATGTCCTCTATGTCTGAGCGCCTGACCATCCTTCTCCTTGACGATATCTGGGAGGCGCTCGAGAAGGTCGGCCGCTACACGGCAGGCCTATCCCACGATCACTTCCTCCATGACGAGAAGACGGTCGACGCGGTCGTCAGGAACCTGGAGATCATCGGCGAGGCGTCAAACCGCCTGCCGGACGAGCTCAAGGCGAATCACAACGACGTCGAGTGGCACAAGATCGTCGGACTGCGGAACCGGATTGTGCATCGCTACTTCGGGCTTGACCTGGAGATCATCTGGACCATTCTCGAGAAAGACCTGCCGGCTTTCCGTTCCGCGATCGACCGCATCCGAGCGGGACGGCGCGGTCCGTGACGCGACTGGAGGAGGAAGGCACGTCAGCCATGTCGCGTCCGATCGAACTCGTCCTCCATTGTTTCCAAGTCTTGTGCGGCGTCCTCGCGTGTCTGTGGCGCGATGATGCGACGTTGCCGTACTTCGCCGTCTGGGTCAACGGCCCGGACGGACGCCGCAGGACGGTCGGCGACGGCGTCGTCGAGATCGACATCATCGAGCAGCAGGGCCGACTCATCGGCGACACGAGCAGCCGTGTCGACCTCAACGTGCACTTCACGGACGGCGCGCATCACCAGCCCACGGTGGACATCGACGCCTCCGCGGACTTCCACGTCTGGGCCATGCAGTGGCAGGAGGGACGGATCGACTGGTATCTGGACAGCCGCCGCATCGGGACCTACACCGGCCCCACCCCGCAGGAGAAGATGTTCATCCTGATCGCGCTCTTCCAGTACTCCGGGTGGATCGGCACGATCGACCCGAACCTGACCTACCCGCGCGACTTCGAGATCGACTACGTCCGCGTCTACGCACGGACCGCGAAGTAGCCGGCCGACGGCCGCATGTTCTTCGGGAGCTTCGCCGTCCAGTCCAGGAGCCAGCCCAAGAGGTCATAGTATCGCGTGTAGATCGGCGGTCGTGCCCGCATCGTCAGCACCTTCCTTCCCCAGGCGACGTCCCCCCCCCCCGCGCTCGCTGAAGACTCGCGCCCACTTCCGCGTGAACGCGGAACTCAGACGAATAGCCCGGTCCGGTCCGCGCCAGAGTCCCGGCTTCAGCCGGAAGCCTGCGCCAGAGCTTCAGCCGGGCGCGTCGCGCGTTGCCTCGCACAACAACCTTATGCCATCGCCACGCAGCCCTGCCCTCCCGGACGTACCAGGCTCGTAGTCCCGCCTTCAGGCGGTCCGGGATGCGCGTCGCCAACTCGAGAAACCCGGACCGCCTAAAGGCGGAACTACGAGCCTCACCCACCTTCTGGCCGTGCCACGCCGCGCTCGCTGAAGACTCGCGCCCACTTCCGTCAGGGCGGGCGGGCGGGACGGATAGTCAGCCCCGGACCCAAACCACACCGCCGCCCTCGCGCTGGAACTTGCCCGGCGCGATCGGGACAAACTCCATGCCAATGTCCGGGATGGTCCACGGGCGGCCGATGACCGGCTTCGCGCAGGGCATCGCCTGCACGAGTTCGAGCCCCTTGGCGATGTTCGCAGGCGTGTAGCGGAACGATTCGACCTTCACCCCGGACAGCGGCGTCAGGTCGGTGACCTTGGTGTCCGCGATGTCGAGAACCTTGAGTTCCCCCAAAGTGGCGGGAGCGGCTCGCTCCCGCTGCCGGACCGAGCCGGTCCGGCCACCTTCCAAGAGCCGCAACGGTGCAAGGTCCGCAACCGCGGTACCGTCGAGGTACAACTCCTCGATGGGTTGGCCCTTGAGTGGTGCGATGTCCGCGATGCCGGTGTTCGACAGCCGCAACCGGCGCAAACCCGGACCGCCTGAAGGCGGTACTACAAGCCTCGCCTTGTCCGTGTCCGTGTTCGTGTCCAAGTTCGTAGTCCCGCCTTTAGGCGGTCCGGATTTGCTCGACGGAGTCTCGCGCTCCAGGTTCATGCTCTTGCCTTCGATAGGCGGCCGCAACGTCAAGATGTTGTACAGAATGCCCCCGAGCGCGTAGATGTCCGTTCTCCCATCGATCGCGCTGACTCGGCCCAGCGCCTGCTCCGGCGCCATGAACCGCGGCGTGCCCATGATCTGCCCGTCCATGGTCCGCAGCGAATCGCCGGCCTCGTCGTTGCGCAGCGACTCGATGACCGACGACTGCTCCAGGCCGACCGCGTCTTCTTCCTCGGCGCCCTTCTTTAGCACCTTCGCCAGACCCCAGTCGAGGACCAGCACTTCGCCGTAGTCGCCGACCATGATATTCTCGGGCTTCAGGTCCCGGTGCACCACGCCCTTGGCATGCGCGAAGGCCATGGCGTCACAGGCCTTGCCGAACATCGTCAGCAGGTGCACCAGGGGATACTTGGCAATGCTCTCGCGGTTGCCCTCGGCAATGCCTCTCAGGATGCCGTCAAGCGTGAGGCCCTTCACGAACTTCATCGTGTAATAGACGTTGTCATGGGCATCGACCCCGAGTTCGTGGACCGGCACGACGCTCGGGTGCTCGAGTTGGCCCGTGACCTGCGCTTCCTCGATGAAGCGGAGTATCTGCGGCTCGGACACTTTCTTCGGGTTCAGCATCACCTTCATGGCCACGGTGCGGCGGATGTTCAGGTCCTTCGCCTGCAGGATGGCGCCCATGCCGCCCTTGGCCACCAGCGTCCCGACTTCGTACCGGCGGCCTTCCTTGCCTCCCAGAATCGCCGTGGCGGACGAGCCGCTGCTTTCCTCCAGACCGACCCCGCCCTTGATGCCGTGCTTCGACATGTACTGCGAGATGGTCACGCCGCCCCGTTCGATGTCCATCTCCAGGGTGGGTTTCACTTCCATGGACTTGTCTTGGGCGTTGTCCATTGGCTGCATCCCCCGTGGGCGGTGACGACTCAGGTACCCCAACTCACCCGCGCTACGGTACCCCCGGCATCAGGGGCAATCAAGCCGGGCGGCGCCGCGTGGGTAATGCGTCAGAAGCTGTGAAAGAATCGACCGCAAGGCAGCGTCGATTGTCCTGGAGGGCGGGTTCTCCACAACCCACTAGTGCTCGGTCGCCACAAGTTTCCCCGCAATTTTGGACCATGGTCCATGGTCCATTGT
>MHBL01000151.1 GCA_001803235.1 Lentisphaerae bacterium RIFOXYA12_64_32 | reverse complement strand
GGGAAGGTGCGGACCATTGCGCGCAATTGCGGGGTGACTTCTGGCGACCGAGCACTAGCCTCTCTTCGCCAGGTCCGTCAGCGCCGATGGTTTGAATGCCGGGTCGATGAGCTGCAGAATCAGTTCGGCCTGGATTCGGTGCGCTTCCCGGGTCGGGTGGTTGAGTCCGTTTGCCAGCAGCGCAGTGGTGTCGACGCCGCGGGCGGCAAGCTGCTCCCAAGCCGCGTAGACGTCCGCCAATGGCAGTCCCGCTTGCCGTGCCGTCTCGCGAATGGCCTCGGCGTACGCGGCCAACACCCCGGTCGTCTGGCGCCGGATGAAATCCTCAACGTGCTGCCGGTGCTCGGGCGCGACCTTCGCACTGTCGCGCGTGTTCATGAAGCTTGGGGTCAGGACAATGATGTCGGCCGGTGTGCCCTGACGCACGCGCCGGATGATCTCCGACAGCGTTTCGCGGAACCGCACCGCGCCGGCCAGGCCGCCGCCGCTGTCGTTCAGCCCGAACGCGATCAGGACCAGGTCCGGCTGATACCGGATGACGTCCCGGTCGATGCGTGCCAACCCGCCGGCGGCTGAGTCGCCGTTCACACCGGAGTTGATCACGCTGAACGCCGTGGCCGGGTACCGCTGCTCCAGTAACCGCTTCAACCGCTGGTGGTAGACGCCATCGAAATCGAACCGGCCCAGTTCCATCGCGCCCATGGTAACGCTGTCCCCGATCGCTACGATGACCACCGAGGCAGTGTTGGGTTGCGCGGCCTTTTCCTGGATTCGTTGGCGAAAACGTTCAAGCATAGGTCCCCCTGGCAGAATGATGGTGGCCCTGGTTGCTTTAAGCCGTACGAGCTGCTTACTCTAAACCGCGGAATCGGGCCGGCAAGGCAATGCGTTCGGCCCACCCGTCGCCCCCCGCGCTTGTTTTCGACCTGAGAAATAGGCGCGGACCAGAACCCGTCACCTTCCCGCAGTACTGCCTGCCAGGCGGTCCGGTCTGGGCTGGCACCGCGACCTACCCGGTCCCGCTCCGTTCACTCCACGGATCGGCCCTTCTTCTTGGACCTGTGCGGGTAAATCCAGCCATGGTGCCGTTCGTAGTGGTGTCGTAGTCCCCGGCGGCCGTCCGCCGGGCAAGACACCATCCCCACGCCGTGCCGCCGCAACGCGCCCGGCTTCGTTCAGAAACTTCGCCGTGACACGCCAGATGGGCTCTTGGCGCTCCACTTCGTTCCGCGCACTGCGAGCCCACTACGAACAGGCGCATCCTGGCGCCCATGGCGGGGCTCCTTCTCTCTCAGGATTTGCCCGCACAAGTCGATTTTCCCGATGATCCCTCTTGACTTCTGCGTGTTCATATATGATAGTAGTGATCATGAAAGAACATGCGGCATCCAGCGGGCAGGCAGAGGTGATGCCGGAGGAGCGGCGCCGGTGGATCCGTGGGCTGCTCGAACAGCACGGGAAGGTGCGCATCGAGGACCTCGCGGCAGAGGCCGGCGTTCAGCCGATCACGATCCGGCGCGATTTGGAGGTCATGGCCGAGGAGGGCGTCGTCATCCGCGTGCGCGGCGGTGCGATTCGCAACGACCGTGTTCGTCTGGAGTTCGGGTATGCCGAGCGCAGCGAGCAGAATCGGCGGGAGAAGTCTGCGATCGCCGCCCACGCCGCGTCTATGGTTCAGCCGGGGCAGACGATCATTCTTGATACGGGCACGACGACTCAGCTTCTGGCCCGTGAGCTGGTCTCCCGCGTGGACATCCAGATCGTCACCAACTCGATGATTGTCGCGTACGAACTCCGCAATTCGCTGGGTGTCAATGTCATTCTCTTGGGTGGTCAAGCGCGGCGCGGCGGGTTTGAGCTGATCGGTCCGATCACGGAGCGGTTGCTCACCGACCTGCATGCGGACTTCGCATTTCTCGGCGCCGACGCGATCGACCCGGAGTTGGGTTTTTTCACGACCGACCTGGGCGTGGCGCGCGTCGAAGAGTTGATGATCAAGGCAGCCTCGACGGTGGTTGTGCTGGCGGACGCCAGCAAACTCGGTCGTCGTGCGTTTGCCCGTTACGCGGCGTTCGCCCCGGTGCACCTGCTGATCACCAGTGGGGCGATCGACGCCGGCATCCGCACCAGGCTGGCAAAGCAACCCACGGAGCTGGTGGAGGTCCCGCCAGCCAAGGAGAGTTAGGTTGCGCAAGTTAGGTTTTAGGTTTCGGGGTTCGGGTTTCAGGCCGGAGGGAGGTGCGGAGTTCGCATTTGCCTCGACGCCCGACGCCGGAGCCCACGAGGACGCGGGCGCTCCAGGTGATCCGCGCTCGACGCCGAGGCGTGGTCTTCTGTCTTCCCTGACACCCGAAACCTGAACACTGAAACCTCAGACCAATAAGGAACCCCACCATGTCCAAGTACGATCCGACCCCCTACAAGCTGGACCTCAAGCAATGGCCGAAGATGGTGGTGCCGCCGCCGGGCCCGAAGTCGCAGGCGTTGCACGCGCGGTGTACGAAGTACTTCAAGGGCTTGAGCGGCCAGGTCAAGCTGTTTCCGGTCGCGTTTGAGTCCGGCAGCGGCTGCACGCTGACCGACGTGGATGGGAACCAGTACATCGACTTCTCGTCCGGTATTTACGTCACCACGCTCGGGCACTGTCACCCGAAGATCACGCAGGCAGTGCAGAAGTACGCCGGCCAACTGATGAACTGCCACGACTTCACGACCGACATCAAGACGCGCCTGATGGAGAAGATGGCGGCCGTTCTGCCCGGCGACCTGAAGGGTTACCAGCTCTACGACTCCGGGACCACGGCGGTGGAGGCTGGGCTGCGGGTCTGCCGCGCGGCCACGAAGCAGCACGAGTTCATCTCCTGCTTCTACGATTTCCACGGCAAGACCGGCGGAGCGGTGTCCCTGGCTCAGATGCGTTCCTCGGTCTACGGGCCGACGCGCGCACCCGGCTCGCACATGGTCCCGCGGCCCGACCCGTACCACCCGCACTGGACCAAGGCGGACGGCACGATCGACACGGATCAGTACATCAAGTTCTATGAGGAGTACCTGGACCGCGGCACCGCCGGGCAGGTCGCAGCGTTCGTGCTGGAACCGATCCAGGGCTGGGGCGGGTCGGTGATTCCGCCGGACGATTTCTTCCCGAAGCTGCGCCAGCTCTGCGATAAGCACAAGATCCTGCTCATGGCCGATGAAGTGCTGACCAGCATGGGCCGCACCGGCAAGTGGCTGTGCATGGAGCACTGGAACGTGCTGCCGGACGTCGTGACGCTTGGCAAGGGGTTCGGTAACGGTTTCCCGGTCACGGCGGTCTGCGTCCGCGAGCCGTACAAGGAGACGTTCGAGGCCATCTCCGCCTCCAGCAGCTACGGCGGCAACCCCATGGCCTGCGCCGCCGCACTTGCCTCGATCGAGGTCATTGAGGAAGAGGGCCTGCTGCAGCACGCGCTTGACCTGGGCGAGTTGTTCACGAAACGCATGGGCGCCTGGAAACAGAAGTTCAAAATCGTCGGGGACGTGCGCTGCAAAGGTTGCCTGATGGGGGTCGAGCTGGTCAAAGACAAGACCACCAAGGCGCCGTTTGACGAAGCCGGCAAGTTGGTGTATCAGAGTGCGTTCCGCAAGGGTCTGGCATGGATCCCCGCCGGGCACATCCTGCGCATGAGCCCGCCGATCGTCATGGACCTCGACACCGCGCACAAGGGCATGGACATCATCGAGGAAGCGATCGGCGAGACGCAGGCGAAACTGGGGTACTGAAGAAGGGATGAGGGCGGGAGGTTTCAGTGTTCAGGTTTCGGGTTTCAGGGGTCACTGGGGCATTGCGTCACTGAATCACTGAGTCACTGAGTCAGCGTTGCGAGGCGATGACCTCCCCCTCGACACCCGACACCCGACACAAATCACACGCCACGCCACACGGCCACGAAACGCACAAGAGGTGATGCATGAACAAGCCCCGCAAGCCGCTGCTCGGGCTCTGCCCGATCGGCAAGTTTGTGTTCAGCAACGAGGATGCGATACGCCAGAAGAAGCGGCTGCAGAAACTGCTGCGCCAGTGGAAGATGCCGTTCGTCGATCTGGAGGGCGTTCTCGAAGACGGCCTGGTTAAGGACCAGAGCCATGTCGACACGGTCGTCGCGCACTTCCGCGCCGCCGGCGTCGAGTGCCTGTTCCTGCCGCACTGCAACTTTGGCACCGAAGGCGCGGTTGGTATGATCGCGCACAAGCTCGGGCTGCCCACGCTGCTGTGGGGGCCGCGCGACGAGGCGCCGCTCCCGGACGGCAGCCGGCTCCGTGACAGCCTCTGCGGTCTGTTCGCGTCCAGCAAGGTCCTGCACAAACTCGGCGTGCCGTTCACCTACATCGAGAACTGTCGCATTGACGATCCGGCGCTGGCGACCGGCGTCGACCGCTTCTTGCGCGCCGCCCACGTTGCCAACGCGTTCCGGAGCGGGGTCCGCATCGGCCACATCGGCCAGCGCATCGACTTCTTCTGGACCACCATCATCAACGAGAGCGAACTGCTGGAGCGGTTCAAGGTGGAAGTCCTGCCGCTCGACATGGTGGAATTCATCCGCGCGACCAAGGACCGGGCGCGGCGCGGTCAGGCAGGTTACCGGAAGGAGGTCGCCCGCCTGCGCCAGCGAATGACGGTCGAGGGCTTCGACGATCCCGCCGCGCTGATCGTCAGCCTGGCGGCGCGCGACCAGATGCTGGCCATGGCCGACGAGCACGGCCTGGAGGGGCTCGCGGTCCAAGACTTCATGTCGCTGGTCAACGAAGTCGGCGCCTACTGCTTCTTCGCCGAATGTTTTGTCTGCGACAAGCTGGCCGTGGGGTACGAATCGGACATCCACGGTGCCATCAGCAATGTCCTGGTGCAGCGCGCCAGCCTGGGCACTGAGCCGGCATACCTGGCCGATGTGACCATCCGCCACCCGACCAACGACAACGGCATCCTGCTGTGGCACGGGGGCGCGCCCCTGAGCATGTGCGACCCCGGCGTGAAGCCGCGTGTCGGGCAGCACTGGATCCTGCCCAGTCCGCTGTCGGGCATGCCGCACTTCCGCATGAAGCAGGGCCCGATCACGACCGCACGCTTCGACGGCGACCGCGGCGACTACATGCTGGCGGTCGGCGAGGGTCGCGGCATCGACGGTCCGGACACTTTGAACAACTATGTTTGGATGGAAGTGAACAACTGGCCGGCGTGGGAGCGGACTCTGATCCAGGGCCCGTTCATCCACCACGTGGCCATGGCCTACGGCCACTTTGGCGACGCACTCGCGGAAGCCTGCCGGTATATCCCCGGCCTGACGCCGGTGCGATTGGGGGAAGGTACTACCCCGGTTTCGGGCTGAGAACTCCCGCCGCGGTGTGATGCGTCAGCGCTCCCGGCCGGCGGACCGGCCGATCATAGGTTGGTGTTACTCGTGCCGGTTCGCGCCGCCGCGGGTCTTGCGCCCGGACGAGCCGGGCGGCGGCGCAGAGTGACACGCGAGTAACATGGTACCCCACGACTCCAAACTCGCGTTTTTGGGTCGACTTTGTGACGGCCTCGACTCCCGTGTCTCCGCCCTGCTCTCCAGTACCGCGGGCGGCCCCCCGCCCGCACCCCGTTTTGGTTCCGGTCACGCCGGTTTAGGAGCGGCTCCCATGAAACTGAAAGGGCCCGGGAGCCCGCGAGGACGCGGGCGCTCCAGGGACTGGCACGGGGGACTGACTTTGGAGCGCCCGCGTCCTCGCGGGCTCCGGAAGCGTCGTGGCCAGTTTCACCTCGGAATGACCGGGCGGTACGCCACCCGGGAGCGGTTGACGCATTACGGATCGGAGGGCGCGGATCATCATCGCCGCCGACCCGCGGCTTGATCGGCAGGCCCGCGCGCCCCGGCCCAGGTAGGGTTTCACCCCATACGGAAGTAGGGTTTCACCCCATAACAAGCGGTCCGGAAATGGCCTATACTTATAGTGGTTTTATATGGCTGTCGTAATCGTCGTCGCAATCGATTATCGATCCGGGGGGCGCCATGGTGGTGACCCTCGAGACACGATTGCGAGGAGCGATTGGAAGAGGGGGGGCGGATCCCCTTCTGCCCGAGGTCGGATCTGATGCGAGGGGAGGCCGTAACCATGAAGGCACACGAATCAACCGAGAGCCGCGCCGGGGCTGTCTTCGCCGTGATCTTCGTCGTCTTGGCGGTGGGCATCATTGCCCTCGGCTACCTCTACTACCGGGGCGCGGAAGTGTACGCGCCGCTGCGGGAACGGTTGTGGATGGCGCTCTGTGTGGTGGGTGCGTTGCTCGTCGGTTGGGGCGCGGTCCTGTGGTCGCTCTGGCGGCAGCATTGCGTTCGTTTCTACCGGGAACAGTATGAGGCGGCGGAGGCGCTGCGGGCGTCCGAGGTCCAGTATCGCCGGCTTTTCGAGTCGGCAAAGGATGGCATCCTGATCCTCGATGCGGAGACGGGAGATGTCATCGATGCGAATCCGTTCCTGGCCGATCTCCTGGGTTTTCCGCTGGATCAACTCCTTGGGAAGAAGGTCTGGGAACTGGGATTCCTGAAAGATGTCGCGGCCAACCAAGCCAAGTTCCAGGAATTGCAGTGGCAGGGGTACGTCCGCTATGAGGACTTGCCGCTGGAAGCCGCCAACGGGCAACGGGTCCACGTCGAGTTTGTCAGCAACGTCTATGAGGCGGGCCGCAGGCAGGTTATCCAGTGCAACATCCGGGACATCACCGCACGCAAGCGGGCCGAGCACGCAATGGAGAAAAGGAGCGACGACCTGATGCGCTTCACCCATGCCGTTTCGCAGGATCTGAAGAGCCCCGTGCTGACGATCAAGACCTTCCTCGACTACCTGGAGCAGGACACCCGGAACCAGGACGCCGTGGGGATGCGGAAAGACCTGGGGTATATCCACACGGCGGCGGACACGATGCTGCGGCGGCTGGACGAACTGCTCGAGTTGTCGCGTACCGGGCGCAAGGCGAACCTGTGGGTCGATGCGTCGCTTCAGGCGATCGTGCAGGAGGCCTTGGACCTGGAGGGCGAGCGGATCGCCGCGCGCGGCGTGGCGGTCCAGGTCACCGAAGAACCGGTCCAACTCTGCGGCGACCGGTCGCGCCTGGTCGAGGTCTTTCAGAGCTTGCTCGACAATGCGGCCAAGTTCATGGGCGATCAGGCCACGCCGCGCGTCGAGATCGGGGTGGAAACGAAGGACACCGAGAAGGTGTTCTTTGTCCGGGACAACGGCATCGGCATTGACCCGCGGCAGCAGCCGAGACTGTTCGGCCTGTTCGAGAAGCTCAATCCCGCGATCGACGGCACGGGCCTCGGTCTGGCGCTGACAAAACGCATCGTTGAGGTGCATGGCGGCCGCATCTGGCTGGACTCTGCCGGCCTCGGCAAAGGCACCACGTTCCGGTTCACGCTCAACGGCGCCGTGAAGGCCGCGTGAGGGAGAGGGAGTGTGGGAGTGTGTGCCCGGTTTTCGCTCAGCTTTCAGCTTTCATCCCTCATCCCTCGCTCGGGTGTCGGGTGTCATTGGCTGATGGTAACTACTCAGGTAGCCAGAAGTCAGGAGTCAGAATTCAGAATGGAAAGCGCCGAAACGTCCAGTAGCGTACGGAACGGTCCGATTAACGGCGGCAAGTCGGCAGCAACACCGTTTTCGGAGTCCCGGAATGTCGTTGCTGGCGTCCCCATTCTGACTCCTGGCTTCTGACTCCTGACTACCTGAGTAGTTACGGCTGAGGCCGTATTCTCCGGGGGCAGAAGTATGGCGCGAATCCTGATCGTGGATGACGAGAAGAGCATTCGGGTCACGGCCGTCGCCTTCCTTGAGGGTGCAGGCCACGCGGTGCTGGCCGCGGAGTCGGTCGACGAGGCGATCCGGCTGATCGACGCGAACCCGGTGGATGTGGTCGTGACGGATGTGTTGCTGCCGCGCCGCGGCGGACTCGAGCTGCTGCATCACGTCCGCCAGGCGTGGCCGCATGTTCAGGTCATCCTGATGACGGGCGAGCCGAACCTGGTCACGGCGAGTGCCGCCGTCCGGGCCCGCGCGTTCGACTATCTGACCAAGCCGGTCTCGAAGGCGACGCTGCTCGACACTGTGGCACGCGCCGTCATGGTTAAGGTGCGCGAGGACGAGCACGAGCAGTTCCAGGAAGAGAACCGCCGCTACCGTGAGGATCTGGAAGACCTGGTCGCGGCGGGTGCGCGCGAACTCAGCAAGGCGGAGAAACGATACCGGCAACTCGTCGAACTGTCGCCCGACGCCATTATGATCCATCAGGACGGGAAGTTCGTCTACGTCAACCCGGCGACCGTGCAACTCTTCGGCGCCCGCGAGCCCGCCGACCTGCTCGGGGAGCTCATCATAGAGCGGATGCATCCCGACTTCCGGAACATGGTCAGAGAACGTTTCGCGAAGGTCTACGAGCAGCAACAGGTCACGCCTCTGATCGAAGAGCAGTTTCTCCGGTTCGACGGCACGGCTGTCGATGTTGAAGTGACGACCAATCCCATCCTGCACCAAGACAAGCCGGCCGCGCAGGTCATCGCCAGAAGCATCACCGCGCGCAAGCAGGCCGAGATGGCGGTGCAGGCCGTCTCGTTCTACACGCGCACTCTCATCGAGGTCAGCATGGACCCGTTTGTCACCATCAACCCTGACGGGAGGATCACCGACGTCAACGACGCCTCCGTGCAGGCGACCGGTGTGCCGCGCGCACAGCTCATCGGTACGGACTTCTCGGGTTACTTCACGGAGCCGGAGAAGGCGCGCGAAGGCTACCGGCGCGTGTTCTCGGAGGAATCTGTCCGTGACTACCCGTTGGCCATCCGGCACGTTTCGGGCCGTGTCACCGACGTGCTCTACAACGCCAGCGTCTACCGCGGCGAACAAGGTCAGGTGTTGGGGGTCTTCGCCGCCGCGCGCGACATCACTGCCCGCAAGCAGGCCGAGGAGAAGTTGCGCGAGAGCGAGGAGCGATACCGGTCGGTGGTGGAAGACCAGACCGAGGTCATCTGCCGGTTCCGGGCGGACGGGACTTTCACCTTCGTCAACGAGGTCTTCTGCCGGTTCTTCGGCAAGTCCGCCCTTGAACTTCTCGGGAGCAAGTGGCAGCCCAGGGTCGTGCCCGAAGACCTGCCGCACATCGAAGAACGACTGCGTGCTCTCAGTCCGGCGAATCCGGTGGTGGTGATCGAAAATCGCGCCCACTCGGGGACCGGACAGGTGCATTGGATGCAGTTCGTCAACCGGGGATTCTTTGACGCCGCGGGGCGGCTCACCGAGACTCAGGCGGTGGGGCGCGACGTCACCGAGCGCCGGCGGGCGGAGCAAGAGATCGAGCGGCGGCGGGCTGAGTTGCAGGCCGTCTACGACCACGCGCCGTTCCCCATGTGTGTGCTGGACACGGAGCGCAAGGTCGTGTTCGCGAATCACGCTTTCGCCGTGTATGCCGGCCGACCGGCAGAGCAGTTGGTCGGGCAGGTCGCCTGTGGCGTGCTGGGCTGCACTAACGCCCTGGACGATCCGCGGGGCTGCGGGTTTGGGCCGAAATGCGAGGCCTGCGCTTTGCGCCGCGCGATCCTGGACACGATCGAGACCGGGCACAGTCACCATGATGTCGAGCACGTCACCGCCGTGACCCGGCAGGGCGAGCGGCGTGACGCGATCTGGCTGGGCGCCACGGCGCGTATTCCGGCGGCGGGGCGGTGCCTGGTCCTGCTCGCGCTTCAGGACATCACGGAACGCAGGCGGATTCAAGAGGCATCGCGGCAGAGCGAGGCCGCAGCTCGGGCCCGTGCCGAGGAATTGCTCGCGACACGAGCGCGGTTGCGGGCGCTTTCCCATCGCCTGGTCGAGGTGCAGGAGGCCGAACGCCGACACCTGGCGCGCGAACTGCATGACCAGGTCGGGCAGATCCTGGCCGTGCTGAGCTTCAGGCTGGACATGACTCGTGGCGAGCTCGGTGCGGCGCGTCACGAGCGGATTGGCCCGCACCTGGACGAGTGTCTGCGGCTCCTGAAAGAGGCCATGGAGCGGGTGCGCACCGTCATGACCGAGCTGCGGCCGGGCGTGCTCGATGAATGCGGGATCGACCTGGCACTGCAGTGGTGCGCGGACCAGTTCAAAAAGCAAACCGGCCTGGCCGTCGACGTTCTGACCTGCGAACTGGAGGGACGCCTGCCGCCGGAGACCGAGACGGCACTGTTCCGTATCGTGCAGGAGGCGTTGCTGAACGTGGCCAAGCATGCGCAGGCCACGCAGGTCACGGTCGCACTGGAGACGACGCCGAACGGGCTGCGTCTCACGGTGGCGGACAACGGGGCCGGGTTCGATGCTGACCCGACGTGCCGGCATCCGCGAGCCGATGGGCAGGGCTGGGGCCTGATGACGATGAGCGAGCGCGCCCTGGCCGTGGGCGCCGAACTGCGGATCGAGTCGCAACCCGGCAAGGGCACGCGGGTGATTGTGGAAATCAGTAATCAGTGATCAGTGATCAGTGATCAGTTACCAGTTACCAGTAATCAGTAATCAGTGAAAAGTAATCAGTGAAAAGTGAAAAGTGAACAGTAATCAGTAATCAGTGAACAGTGAACAGTGATCGAGTAATCTGTGATAGAGTAACCAGTGATCAGTGATAGAGTAACCAGTGATCAGTGATAGAGTAACCAGTGATCAGTGATAGAGTAACCAGCTCAGGACGGACGTTCCACTGATGACTGATAACTGATCACTGGTAACTGATGACTGGTAACTGATGACTGGTAACTGATGACTGGTAACTGGTAACTGATCACTGATAACTGATGACTGATAACTGATCACTGCTGTCCGGCTGTTTGGTTAACCGAGATACATAACATGTGTTTGAAGAGTAAGATACATAGTCCGAACCATGTGAGCGATTTCAACTCCGGCTTATGTTTTGGGGATGAACACCGGACGCCCTGTCTTCTCGCAGTTGATGGACTGGATTCATCCGCAGCAATTCCAACGGTTTGTGGACCGCCATCGGGGGGACTACAAGGTCCAGCGGTTCTCGTGCTGGGACCAGTTCCTCTGTATGGCCTTCGCCCAGTTGACGTTTCGCGAAAGCCTTCGCGACATCGAGAGTTGTCTGCGGGCGCGGCCGGCCATGCTCTACCATATGGGCATTCGCGGCCCTGTCGCGCGCAGCACGCTTGCAGAGGCAAACGAGGTCAGGCCATGGCAGATGTATGCCGACTTGGCGCACAGCCTGATCCATCGGGCTCGGCAACTCTACAAGGGCGAAGAACTCGAAGTGGAACTGGGCAATACGGTGTACGCGTTGGACAGCACGACGGTGGAAGTCTGCCTGGGGCTTTTCCCGTGGGCCAAGCACAGGTCGTTCTCGGCTGGAGTGAAGATGCATACGTTGTTGGACCTGCGAGGGGCCATCCCGGCGTCCATCGTCATCACGCCATCCCGCATCCACGACGTCAACCTGTTGGATACCTTCCCCCACGAACCAGGCAGCATCTATGTCATGGACAGGGGCTACTTGGACTTTGGTCGGCTTTACCGTCTTCACCTGGACGGATGCTTCTACGTGATTCGCCCCAGGGACAACCTCAAGTTCGTGCGTTATCGCTCGGAGACGCATCCCGACGAAAGAGTGCGCTCCGACCAGGTAGGGCGATTGCGCGGTTTCTACTCCCGTCAGTCGTACCCCGAGCTGATACGCAAGGTTCACTTCCTCGATCCGGTCTCCGAGTTGGATTTGAGCTTTCTGACAAACCTGTTCGAGGCCAACGCCCTCAGCGTTGCCAGACTCTACAAGTATCGGTGGCATGTCGAACTGTTCTTCAAGTGGATCAAGCAGAACCTGCGCGTCAAAACTTTCTACGGCACATCGATGAACGCGGTGCAGACGCAACTCTGGATCGCGATCTGCGTCTACGTGCTGGTCGCCATTGTGAAGAAGGAGTTGCATCTGCCGCAAAGCCTACACAGCATTTTGCAGGTTATCAGCGTTCATCCGTTCGAGAAAGTCCCTGTCGGTGAACTACTTACAGAAGCGGCGCACAGAACTCCAGATACCCTGTGTCACAATCAACTCACTTTCAACCTTTTATAGCCGGACAGCAGTGATAACTGATGACTGATAACTGATCACTGATAACTGATCACTGATCACTGCTGACTGACAACTCGGAGGATTGAAACAGTGAGCCAATTGCCGCATGCAAGCAGCTTCAGGGATTTGCCGGTGTACCAGAAGGCACGAGCCGTAACCAAGCGTATTTTCGAGACCACACGGGGGTTTCCCAGGGATGAGATGTATTCGCTCACGGATCAGGTGAGACGGTCATCTCGCTCGGTTGGGGCACAGATTGCCGAGGCTTGGGGCAAGCGGCTGTACGAGAAGCACTTTGTGAGCAAGCTGACCGATGCAGATGCCGAGCAGTTGGAGACACAACACTGGATGGACTCAGCTCTCGATTGCGGTTACCTGACGCAGCAACAGGCCAGAAGCCTGAACGCTGAACTGGCCGAGATCGGGCGAATGTTGAACTCGATGGTTGAGAAAGCAAACTCTTTCTGTGGTGAACGCTCTCTCTCCGTGCGTGAGTCTCCTGGCGAGTACTTTGTGGATGCCAGTGGCCAGGGGGAGAGTGATCAGTGATCAGTGATCAGTGATCAGTGGAACTTCCGTCCGGAACTGACCACTGGATAACTGGATAACTGATAACTGGATAACTGGATAACTGATAACTGGATAACTGATAACTGATAACTGATCACTGATCACTGATTACTGATGACTGATGACTGATGACTGATGACTGATGACTGATCACTGATAACTGATAACTGATAACTGATCACTGATCACTGATAACTGATAACTGATCACTGATCACTGACCACTCACAAGGAACCCCCTCAACCATGCCAATCACCATCCTCCTCGCTGACGATCATGCGGTCATGCGCGATGGGCTCAAGGCACTGCTCGAAGCGCGCGGCGACGCGCGTGTTGTTGGCATGGCGGCGGATGGGCACGACGCCGTGCGGTTGGCGCGCGAACTGCAGCCGGACGTCGTACTCATGGATATCGCTATGCCCGAGATGAACGGGATCGAGGCCACGCGGCAGATCGCCGCGGCATGTCCGGACGTGAAGGTGCTCATTCTGTCCATGCATGGCACGGTCCAGCATGCGTTTGAAGCCCTCCACGCCGGTGCGCGCGGGTACTTGCTGAAAGACGCAACCGCCGAGGAAGTGTTGACCGCGGTGCAGGCCGTCCACAACGGCCGGCGTTATCTCAGCCACCTGATCGCCGATGTGCTGGTGGACGACTACTTGCGCGACCGCGATGCGGGGCCGGTGCGGAGCCCGCTCGAACGGCTCAGCCCGCGCGAACGCGAGATCCTGCAATCGGTCGTCGAGGGCAAGACCAGTGCGGAGATCGCCGAGACGATCTTCCTGGCCCCGACCACGGTCGAGACGTACCGCGCCCGGCTCATGCAGAAGCTCGGGGTCAAGGACATGTCCCACCTCATCAAGTTCGCTCTCGAACACGGCCTCACCCCGCCAGCGTGAGGGGGCGGGGGAGCAGTGGACAGTAAGCAGTTATCAGTGATCAGTGATCAGTTATCAGTCATCAGGGGGACGTCTGTGCGGAACTGATCACTGATCACTGTTTACTGATCACTGTTTACTGATCACTGTTTACTGATCACTGTTTACTGATCACTGTTTACTGATCACTGATTACTCGATCACCGATCACCGCTGACGGGCCAGGCTCACTCCCAGGCGATGGCGACGGTGTGGACGGTGGTCTGGCCGTGGCTGGAGGTCCCGGAGAGGGCGGCGATGACCGCCGGGTCGGAGGTGGGCACGAAGACGACGAGCGTGATCTCGGCGATGCCGAGCTGGACGGCGTAGTCGGCGGCCTGCTGCTTCGACTTGTCGAGTGCGGCGCCGCTAATATGGCTCTTGACCTCGATCGCGGCGCGGACCGCGCCGCGGTGCAAGTGCAGGTCGACCTTGCCGTTGCCGGTGGGGAACTCCGGCGTGACGGCCATGTCCGTGCCCTTCAATGCCTGTTGTGCCCACGCGTACAGGTGGAAATGTCCGACCGATTCTCGCAATCCCAGGTCCGCCCGGCGTGGATGGTCCCGCCATGGGTTCAACCCCTTTGCCTTGAGCCGTGCGAGGAACGCGGTGTAGCGCTTGAGCAGCGCCGGACAGTCGATTCGCCCGCCCTCGAACACGTCGTCGAGGCGGTCGAGCGGTTCAAGCGCGAGGATCGGCATGCGGTCGCCGACCATGTCGTCGCACAGCGCGTTGTAGATGCGCTTCTGGATGAAAGGGCTGGTGAACCGGCAGACCCTGATCTCGCCACCCCTGCCGTCCAGGGCGGTGTCGAAGGAGATCAGTCCGTTCAGAAAGAGATAATTGCACCACTCGGCATCGATGGCGAACGGGATGTCGGATTTCGAGAACATCTCAAGCACCCGCGGCAGATGCTCGCCGCGCGCTTTCGCCACCATGTTCATGATGGTGTTGTTCGGTTCGACGAACAGGGCGTTGATGTGGACGCTTTGCCACGCCTTCATGCCGATCGGCGTCTTGCGGGCGGGATCCGGGTTGTACTTCTCGGTGAGCAGTTCGCCGAACCAGCAGACGAGCCCGGGCTGGCCGCGGGTCGAGGTCCAGACTTCTTCGACCACCTCCGGCTCGATCTTCTGTCCCGACTCGTCCTGGTACTGGCGGAACAGTTCCACCACCTCGTCGCGGTCGAAGCGCGGGACGTCGAGCGAGCGCTGGACGTTGAACGGCGAGCCGCGGGGGCTGTCGACACCCAGCACGGCCCTGACCCCGATCAGTGCGAGGGAGTGCAGGACATGGTCGCCGCGTTTCAGATAGATGTCGCGGAACAGGCCGATAAGGGCGTCGATCACGCCTTGGGGAAGTTTGTCGAACTCGTCGATCATGAGGATCACCGGCTTGCCGAAGAGGCCGGAATCCTTTCTGAACATGTCTTTGAGGCGTTCCCAGTCGGACGGCTGCGGGCCGCGGGCGAGGCGGAACGCTTCCTGGAAAAGCTGCGGGACGCGGCGGAGGAAAAGATCTGCGTGGTCGTTCTTCTCCATCACCACGCCCTGCATGGACATCTCGGCAACGATGAACTGGCCAGGATAATCCCGCTCGATTTTCGCCTTGGCCTGGCGGACGAGCCAGGTCTTGCCGGTCTGGCGGGGGGCCCAGATCGTGAAGAAATGGCCGCCGCCCTCCTCGGGCGCGCCAAGAAGCTGGTCGACGCAGCGCTGGATCAAGAGCGGACGCTTGACGCAGAAGTGTGCCTTCTCTATGACCGGCCCGTATGACGAGAATGTTCTCATTTTGGTTACTATACAGCCTGCCGTCAGCCCCGCCATGAAACACCCGGTAGTGCGGCGCAAGTCAGCTCCGTAGGGGATGTCCGTTGTGGCGAGAAGAACCGTACGTACGTTACTGCGGAACCCGCACGGTTCAAGAGGGAATCCGTGTGTTGCGCCCTCGTCTGAGTACCGCCTTTAGGCGGAAGTGGCAGCGAGCTTCAGCGAGCGGTCGGCGAGTCACGCGGCCTGGACATCGGCGGTGACGGTGCCTGGCGGTCGTGGCCGCGGGCGACGCGGTTCCGCGCGGGCTGAAGCCACGCGCGAGGCTTCCGGCTGAAGCCGGGACTCAGGCACAACGCACGCAGACGGCGACAGCCCCTACGGAGCTGACTTGCGCCCCCGGTAGTGCGGCGGGCTGTTTCAACGTCGTCCGTCCTGGGGCGGCAAAGTGGCGCGATTGCTCTGTGTAAAGCCCGGTAGGCCAAGCGTGTCCTCACGCTGGCCTTCGTAGTCAGGTGTGCCGGTGCGTTCATCCAAGAGCGCGGTCCCTCCGTATTGCATGGCGTAACGTACTGTCGGTGGGCGTCTTGGAACGCACCGCGCCCCGGCGTAGGGACCCGGCTTCGTGCAGCCACTACGCCGCGACAAGCACGCCGGGGGTACTCAGAACCGCCGTCCGCCGCGGTCACCAGCGACGGACTTTGAAACAGCCCTGGGTAGTGCGTCGTAAGGCGTCAGCGCGCCACGGGCGGCGCGACACCGCTTTGGCTGAGACGTGTTGTCCGCGCGACGTGCCTCAGCCAGGGCGGCGTCGCCGTCCCGCCTGCCGGTCGGGACTCTGCCGCCGCACTCCACATGGCGTGGCACGGATGCCAAGCGCCGGGGTTCGACTTGTCGGGGCTGCGAGCGCGGCGCGGTGAGCTCTGGTGGGTACGATGCACATCAATGAACTGGGCCGGTGCTGGCAACGTTCTGCGGTCTGCCGCACACGTGTCCCAGGGCGGCGCTTCGCTGTGCCCTGGGCTGGTATGCGTTGCCCCTTCAGGGCAAGTACAAGGTCGCCTCGCGGCGGGCCTGATGACTCGCTCACTGATCACTGCCAACTGCTCACTGCTCACTGCTCACTGATCACTGATGACTGATCACTGATCACTGATGACTGATCACTGATGACTGATCACTGATGACTGATGACTGATGACTGCTCACTGCTCACTGCTCACTGCTCACTGATTCCCCCCTCAGCCTTCAGCTTTCCGCCCTCCTCCCTCATTTCTCATCCCTCATCCCTCTCCCGGGTGTCGTGGGTCGGGGGCCCGGTTTTCCCTCAGCTTTCAGCTTTCATCCCTCATCCCTGCCTCGACACTTCTCCAACCTTGCCTGGCTCACTTGTACGACTTCCACGACAGACACTCCCCCGGAGCGGGGTGTAACGTAAATATGGTTGGGGTATGAGTTATGCACGCCGCGCGGCCAGAGGGAGGAAGGAACCGTGTCGGATGTCACAACGGATCATGATTGTCGACGACCATGCCGAGATGCGGGGTGTGCTGCGGGAGTGGCTGGTCGCGCGCTTTCCGGGTGAGAGCATCGTCGAAGCCGAGACCGCCGAGCAGGGCCTGGCGATGGCGGTCGCCGCGGACCCGGATGTCGTCGTGATGGACTTTTCGCTGCCGGGGATGAACGGCATCGACGCGACGCGGCGTCTGCGGGCCATGTCGCCACGGGTGCAGGTCGTGATGCTCACGATCTGGGATAGCCCCAGCCTGCGGGCCGCCGCGGCTAAGGCGGGCGCTGCCGCGTACGTCACCAAGGACAGGGTGGATCAGGACTTGGCGCCCGTGCTGGCGCGGTTGCTTGCCGGGCTGGGTGGAGTGGGTCGATGCGAGTGATCAGTGATCAGTAATCAGTAATCAGTAATCAGTAATCAGTGATCAGTAATCAGTAATCAGTGATCAGTGATCGAGTGATCAGTGATCAGCGCCCCCCGGGCGGTGGACCGCCCGGTCATCTCGGAGTAGGGCTATTTACTTGACTCAACCAACCGCTATCCGGGTCGTGCATGGCCACGGGGGCTGGCGTGGTATCCGAGTAAAGTGGCGGGACCGGCTCCGGCTTCGTGCAACCACTTCGCCGGGACACGTCGGTCCCGCGGATGTCGGAGCGAGCCGCTCCGACCACTTTGCGCGAGAACCCCTGCAACGTGTCGTAGGTTGAGTCAAGTAAATAGCCATATCTCGGAGTGAAACTGACGACGATGCACGAAGACCGCTTGAAGGCGGGACTACGAACCTGGCCGTCCGCGCCGTGGCCGACCGGAAAACGAGTGCCCGGCCCCAGCCGCCATTTGACGGGTGGTGAAGAATGACCGAGGCAAAATGACCGAGGCAAACGCCAGAATATCGGAGAAGCGTCCGGCCGAGACCATTGGCCGCCGCGCGGGGGGCCTATTCGTCCTGACTTTCGTCCTGCTGGCTTCGGGCATTGTCGGCACCGGCACCTTCTACTACCGGAACTACGAGAAGCAGTACCGCGCCGAGATGGAGCGCCAGCTCTCCGCCATCGCGGACCTGAAGGTGGGCGAACTGGTGCAGTGGCGCAAGGAGCGCCTGTCGGATGCCGTTGTCTTCTTCAAGAACCCTTCATTCACCGCTTTGGTGCGGCGCTTCTTCGAGCAACCGACGGATGCGGAAGTGCAACGCCAGCTTCTGGACTGGGTGGGCAAGTACCCGGCGCACGGCGACTATGACCAGGTTCGCTTGTTGGATGCGCAAGGCGTCAGTCGCCTGTCCGTGCCAGCCAGGCTGTTGCCGGCCAGCTCTGCCATTGTGCGGGGTGCATCCGAAGCCCTGCGGTCGGGCCAGATTGCCCTGCGGGATTTCTACCGTAACGAACACGACCAGCGCGTCTATCTGGCGGCGCTGGTGCCCATTCTCGACGAACGGGACGGCGGGCAGCCGCTGGGCGTTCTCGTCTTGCGCGCGGACCCGGAAACGTATGTTTATCCCCTCATCAAACTCTGGCCCACGCCCAGTCGGACCGCCGAGACACTTCTCGTCCGCCGGGAAGGCAACGAAGTCATCTTTCTGAATGAACTCCGTTTCCAGACGAATACCGCGTTGAACCTCTGCGTGTCTCTGGATCGCATCGCATTGCCTGCGGCTCAGGCCGCCTTGGGCCGGGAGGGCATCATGGAAGGCATCGACTACCGGGGCGTGCCGGTGGTGGCGGTCTTGCGCACCATTCCGGATTCGCCGTGGGCGCTGGTGTCCCGCATGGACACCGCGGAAGTGTATGCACCGCTGCGGGCGCGACTCTGGCAAGTAGTCGTCCTGATCGTCGCTTTGCTCATCGGTGCGGGGGCCTGTGTGGGTGCGGTCTGGCGGCAACAAAGCGTCCGGTTCTACAAGGAGCGAGCGGAGACAACGGATGCGCTCATCGCTTCAGAAGTCCGCTATCGCCGGCTTTTTGAGGCGGCCAGAGACGGCGTCTTGATCCTCGATGCCGAGACCGGGATGGTGGTGGATGTGAACCCGTTCCTGGTCGAGTTGTTGGGTGTCACGCGCGAGGCATTCCTCCAGAAGAAGGTCTGGGAACTGGGCTTCTTCAAGGACATCGTCGCCAACCAGGATAACTTCACGGAATTGCAGCAGAAGGGATACGTCCGCTACGAGGACATGGCGCTGGAAACCCGCAACGGGCAACGGTGCGAGGTGGAATTCGTCAGCAACGTCCATCTGGTGAACCACCACAAGGTGATCCAGTGCAACATCCGCGACATCTCCGAGCGCAAGCGGGCGGCGGCGGCGCTGGCCTGCCGCATGGACGAACTCGCGCAATTCAACGCTGCCGCGGTTGGCCGCGAACTGAGGATGGTCGAGTTGAAGGAGCAGGTCAACGAGTTGGCCCGTCAACTGGGTCAGCCGCCGCCCTACGAGATGGATTTTCTGGACGGAGCGGTTCAGACGGCCCCACCCGGGGGCGAAGCCAGACGCCCCGGAGATCTCAATCCCAGACCGCACCATACATGAGCGACACGTGAAGCCCTATTCGGCAAAATCAAAGATGGTGGCGCTGGTGCTGCTGGCGGGTGTGTTGCCGCCACTGGCCAGTCTGGCCGCTCATCTCATCATCGGTGACGCAAAGCACGTGCATGAGCCGCTGCACGAATGTTTCGAACTGGCGGGCACTTGCATTGCGCTGGCAGTGGCGATGCTGCTGTTGCTCCGCCTGCGGCACGAAGCAGGGTCTCAGCATCTGTTCTGGGTCGTGGCGTCGCTCATCGCGATGGGATTGGTGGACGGCCTGCACGCGGTCCATGGCATCTCGATCCAGTCGTGGCAACGGCACGGGGCGACGCTTCTGGGCGGAGTGATTTTCGGAATGGTCTGGCTGCCGCTGCCGCCGGCCGTGACGCGCCGGAGAGGGCTTTTCGGGCTCGTGGTGGCGGGGCTGGCCCTGGCGCTGGGCCTTTGGTGGGGGTCCGCGGGGATGCCCGCGACGTGGGACCCGGTCGGTCTCTACACGCTTCCGGTCAAAGCCGCCAATGCGTTGGGCGGGTTGGGCTTCCTGGCGGCGGCGCTGTTCTTCTGCCGGCGCTACCGGCGCCAGCCGGAGACCGAGGCCCTGGTGTTTGCCGGCATGACACTGCTCTTTGGCATGTCGAGTCTGCTTTTCGCGTCATCGCACACGTGGGCCGCCGACTGGTGGGTCACACACGGCTTTCGATTGTTGGCCTATGCCATCGTGCTCGTGGTCGCCTATGAAACGATCGTTACGCTTTACCGGCAGATTGCCGAACGCGCGCAGGAACTGGAACGCCGCGTCCAGGAGCGAACCGCGGAACTGCTCAAAACCAACGAAACCTTGCGGACGGAGATCGTGGAACGTGAGCGGTTGGTGGCGGAGGTTGAGCAGCGGGGCAACGAACAGGCCCGCCTCAATGCTGAACTCACACGCTCGAACCGCGCCACCTTGAACCTCATGCAGGACGCCGTGCAGGCGCAACAGGCCCTCAGCAAGCTCAACGCCGAACTGGAGCAGCGCGTCGGTGACCGCACCGCGCAACTGGAAGCCGCCAACAGAGAACTGGAAGCGTTCAGTTATTCTGTCTCGCACGACCTGCGGGCGCCGTTGCGGCATGTGCAGGGCTACGTGGACATGCTCGCGCGCGAGGCCGAAGGCCAGCTTTCGGACAAGGGCCGGCGTTATATGCAGACCATTGTGGACGTCGGCCAGGAGATGGGCGTGCTGATTGACGACTTGCTGGCGTTCTCGCGCATGGGCCGCGCGGAAATGACCGAGACGATGGTCAATCTGAACTCGCTGGTGCAGGACGCGCGGCGCGATTTGGGGCCGGCCACGCGCGAGCGGAACATCGGCTGGAACATACCGCCCTTGCTCGCGGTGCAGGCCGACCCCGCGATGCTCAAGCTGGTCTTGACCAACCTGCTGGGCAACGCGGTGAAATTCACGCGCCCGCGCGATCCGGCGCAGATCGAGATGGGCAGCGCGGGCACGGAGGACGGCCGCGTCATTCTTTTCGTGCGCGACAATGGCGTCGGGTTCGACCCGCAGTATGCCCACAAGCTTTTCGGTGTCTTCCAGCGTCTGCACCGGGCCGACGAGTTTGAAGGCACCGGCATCGGCCTGGCCAACGTGCGCCGCATCATCGCCCGGCACGGCGGACGCACCTGGGCGGAGGGCAAACTCAACGCGGGCGCGACTTTTTACTTCACCTTGAAACCGTCAACATCAACAAACCCAGCCAACTGAAAAGGAAAGACCACCATGAACATCGAACTGAAACGCATCCTTCTGGTGGACGACAGTTCCCGCGACACCGAACTGGCGCTCGACGCCTTGGCCCAACACAGCCTGGCCAACGAGGTCGTCGCCCTTCGCGACGGCGCCGAGGCACTCGACTACCTGTATCGGCGCGGTCCGTTCGCCGACCGGGGCAACGGCCAACCTGCCGTCATACTGCTGGACCTGAAGATGCCCAAGGTGGACGGACTCGAGGTGCTGCGGCAGGTCAAGAGCGACCCGCAACTCAAGACGATCCCGGTGGTGGTGTTGACCTCCTCGCGCGAAGAGCAGGACTTGGTCAAGAGCTACCAACTGGGCGTCAACGCCTACATTGTCAAACCGGTCCAGTTCCAGGAATTCGTCGAGGCGGTGAAACTGTTGGGCGCTTTTTGGGCCGTGGTCAACGAACCGCCGCCGGGCAGCGGGCGTGCGTTGCGGCGTGAGACACAAGGCGGCGGGCAGAAGGAGAACTGAGGAATGGCGGACGAAACTCCTCATTCTGCACTTGCCATAGGGTTGGCGAGGTCAGGGCAATGAATAATCCAGTGCTCATTCTTCATCTCGAAGACAACCCGCGCGACGCGGAACTGGTGCGGGACAAGTTGCAGCAGACCCGCAGCATGGCCTGCGAATTGCGGGTCGCGAGCGATCGCGCGGCATACGAGGCCGCGCTGGCCCAGACACGTTTTGACCTGATCCTCTCGGACTACAGTCTGCCCGACTACGATGGCATGGCAGCGCTGGCATTGGCTCGAACGAAGCAACCCGATGTCCCGTTCATTCTGATCTCCGGGACGTTGGGCGAGGAGCAGGCGGTGGACTGCGTGCTCCGCGGCGCGACCGATTACGTGCTGAAGCAACGGCTCGACCGGCTGGTGCCGGCCGTGGTGCGTGCCTTGACCGAAGCGGAGGAGCGTTGGAAGCGCCGGGAAACCGAGGAGGCGCTGGGCGCTTCGGAGCTCCGCTATCGTCGGCTCTTCGAGGCGGCCAAAGACGGCATCTTGATCCTCGATGCCGAGACCGGGATGGTCGTGGATGTGAATCCGTTCCTGGTCGAACTGCTGGGTTTCTCGCGCGAGGCATTCCTCGGGAAGAAGGTCTGGGAATTGGGATTCTTCAAGGACATTGTCGCCAACCAGGACAACTTCACGGAATTGCAGCAGAAGGGATACGTCCGCTACGAAGACATGGCGCTGGAAACCTGCAACGGGCAACGGCGCGAGGTGGAATTCGTCAGCAACGTCTATCTGGTGAACCACCACAAGGTGATCCAGTGCAACATCCGCGACATCTCCGAGCGCAAGCGGGCCGCGGAGAAGATCAAGGCTCAACTGGAGGAACTCCAGCGCTGGCAGGATGCCACGCTGGGGCGCGAGGACCGCGTGCTGGAATTGAAGAAGGAAGTCAACGCTCTGCTGGCCCGGGCGAGCCAGCCGCTGCGGTACCCGAGCGTTTTTGAGGGAGTGATCAGTGATCAGTAATCAGTAATCAGTGAACAGTGATCGAGTGATCAGTGAACAGTGATCGAGTGGACAACTGAACACTGATCACTCAGCCGGCGGCGAGAACTGAACCCATGAACCGACCCAATCAATCTCTCTTGCGGACGAGGCTGAGGGGATTCGGCATCGTTCTGCCGGCCCTGGTCGTGACGCCGTCGGACGGAGGTGGCGCATGACCTGGCCTGAAACCACTCGCTGGATCCGGAATCGCTACGTCGTGGCCGTGGCCATCATCGCCGCCGCCACCGCTCTGCGGGCTTGGCCCTTGCACGCGTTGGGAACGCGCATGGCCTGGCTGACGTTCTACCCGGCGGTGATGGCGGCGTTGCCGTCGGCGTTCCGTACGGAACTGGCGGACGCCCTGGTGAGCCTCGATGCCGCGCGGATTGCCGGATCGATCCGCCGCGTGGCCGAGTCGAACCCTGTGCTGAGTAACATTCTGGAGCACCATGCGGGCCAACTCCAGTACACCGTCATCTTGCAGGCATTGCGGGCAGGTGGCGAGGGGCAAGGGGCAGGTAATCAGTGATCGAGTAATCAGTGATCGAGTAATCAGTGATCGAGTAATCAGTGATCGAGTAATCAGTGATCAGTGATCGAGTGATGGAGTGATCAGTGATCGAGTAATCAGTGACCAGTTCCGTACACACAGACGTCCCACTGCTCACTGATAACTGCTCACTGATAACTGATAACTGATTACTGATTACTGATTACTCCATAAGGTACACAGTAAATGAACACGCCCTTAGCTACCATCCTGGTGGTTGACGACACGTCCGAGTCGCTGGCGCTGCTGGTCCAGATCCTGACCCCGGCAGGCTACCAGGTGCGTCCGGCCGACAGCGGCGAACTGGCGATGGCCGCCGTGGCCGCGAACCCGCCGGATCTGATCCTGCTGGACGTCCGTATGACGGGCATAGACGGGCTTGAAGTGTGCCGGCGGCTGAAGGCGCGCAAGGAGACACGGCACATACCCATCATCTTCATCAGCGGGACCGGCGGTGTGAAGGAATCGGTGGAAGGCCTGCAATTGGGTGCGGCGGACTATATCACCAAACCGTTCCGGCCGGAGGAACTTCTGGCGCGCGTCAAGACTCACCTGAACCTGAGCCGGGCGAATGTCTCACTCGAACAGCAGGCGGGTGCGCTCCGCCAGGCCAATGAGCACCTGCAGTCCGAGATCGTCACGCGCCAGCGCGTCGAGGACGAACTGCACCAGAGCCTCGACCGGGCCGAGCGTTCCCGCCGGGCGATGCTCAGCACATTGGAGGACCAGAAGCGGGCGGAGGGGGGGCGCGAGCGGACGTTGCGCTGGCAGCAGGACGCCAGCGCCGTCCAGCAGTCGCTCCTGACGTCAGCGTCGGTGGAGGACAGGCTCCGCCTGGTGACCGAAGCCATCGTCCGCCTGTTCGATGTCGATTTCTGCCGCATCTGGCTGATCCGGCCCGGGGACCGGTGCGAGCAAGGTTGCGTCCATGCCGAGGCGAAGGAAGGACCGCATGTCTGTCGGTTCCGCGGACGCTGCCTGCACCTGCTGGCGAGCTCCGGCCGCTACACCCACATCGACGGTAACGTGCATCGCCGTGTCCCGTTCGGCTGCTACAAGATTGGGCGCGTAGCCGCGGACGAGGAGCACAAGTTTCTCACCAACGACGCGCGGAATGACCCCCGGGTGCACAACCACGAATGGGCGCATGAACTTGGACTGGTGTCTTTTGCGGGGTACCAGTTGCGTGTTTCCGACGGTGAGACGCTGGGCGTTCTCGCGCTC
This sequence comes from Lentisphaerae bacterium RIFOXYA12_64_32, assembly GCA_001803235.1. Taxonomy (GTDB): domain Bacteria; phylum Verrucomicrobiota; class Lentisphaeria; order Oligosphaerales; family YB12-FULL-65-16; genus YB12-FULL-65-16. The sequence continues at coordinate 12,731 of MHBL01000151.1, read as the reverse complement.
TTTGCCAAACACCCCATCGTGCCCGCCGAAGACGCCATCCTGGATGGACTCAGCAGCGCGGTTGCTCTGGCGGTGCGCCAGGCCATGGCGGAAGACGCCCAGGTGGCGATACAGGCGCAACTCGTTCAGTCGCAGAAGCTCGAATCGATCGGCACGTTGGCCAGCGGTGTGGCGCACGAGATCAACAATCCGATCAACGGCATTCTGAACTACGCACAACTCATCCATGACGTCGCCAGCGGGCACGACGAAAAGCTGGCCGGCTATGCCGCGGAGATCCTGCGCGAGACCGAGCGGGTGGCGACCATTGTCAAGAACCTGCTGACGTTTGCGCGGCACGATAAACAGGGACACAGCTCGGCGTGCCCGAAGGACATCGTCGAGAACACCCTGTCGCTGATCCGGACGGTGATGCGGCACGACCAGATCACGCTGGAGGTGGACGTGCCCGAGGACCTGCCGAAGATCAGGTGCCGCAGCCAGCAGCTCCAGCAGGTGCTGATGAACCTGCTGACCAACGCGCGGGACGCACTGAACGAGAAGTACCCGGGCTACCACGCGGACAAGATCGTCCGCGTGACGGCGCGGGAGATTGGGAACGCGGAAGTGGGAACGCGGAACGCGGAACGGGGGGGGAGAGAAGTTATCAGTGATCAGTTATCAGTGATCAGTGATCAGTGGTCAGTGATCAGTGGTCAGCCGCGGCCCCTGAGCGGAGTCGAAGGGTCATCAGTGGTCAGTGGCGGAGTGGGAGAGAAGACTCCGATCTCCGACCTCCGACCTGCGGGGGTCGAGGAAGGGGGGGCTGAAGACCGAGCCCTGAAACCTGAAACCCGAAACCTGAAACCTGCGCCCGTCCGCTGGCTGCGGCTCACCGTGGAGGACCACGGGCCCGGGATACCGCCTGAGATTCGCGGCCGGATTTTCGACCCGTTCTTCACCACAAAGCCGAAGGACAAAGGCACCGGGCTGGGGCTCTCGATCAGCCATGGCATCGTCAAGGACCACGGCGGGGTGTTGTCGGTGGAAAGCGAGGTCGGCAAGCACACGCGGTTCCATGTCGACCTGCCAGTCGGGGAGAACGCGGAAGGCGAGGAGGAGCAGGGAGGGAGGACGTGAGCCGTAATCAGTGAACAGTGGCAACTGCTCAGGTAGGCTGTCGGTGGATCAGGCTACAGCGCCTTAGGCGCTACACTTCGATTAACATGTTGGTGTTAATGAGTGTCGGGTGTCGAAGGTCACTGAGTCAGCGAGTCACTGTGTCACCGAGCCCCCGAACCCGCGGCGCACCACACGAGATGACCATCATGTTGACACCAACATTCGAAGTCTGGACACGGCGGCTGGCGAGCGTGTGCTCGCTGGCGGTGGGAGCTATCGGTCTGCTGACGCTCGGGAGTTGGGCACTTGGGTGCTGGGACGCCGGCACGTTCGGCGCCGGCTATGTGCCGATGGCGCCCAGCACGGCCACGATGTTCGTCCTGTGCGCCGTCGCGATACTGGTCCGTGTCCACGCGCCGCGGCGCCGCGCGGCGTTCTGGGTGGGGCTGACCGTCAACGCCGCGGTGGCGCTGGTCGCGCTCGTGTTGCTGGTTCTGTCCGTGCGCGGGGTGTATCTCGGCGCCGAACACCTGGGGTTCGCCATCCATAGCCGGCCGGGCGAAACGCCCATCGGGCACATGTCGCCCATGGCGGCCTTCTGCTTCCTGTTGGCGGCCCTGTCGTTCCTGGCGGCGCTCTCGTCCGCGCCGGACCGGCCGCTGCGGGCTGCCGCGGCCTGGTGGCTCGCCTGCCTCCTGGCGGCGATCGGCATCGTGCTTCTCCTGGCGTACCTGTATGGAATGCCGGTCCTGTACGGCAGCGATTTCATTCCCCCCGCGGCGACGACCAGCCTCGCGTTCCTGGTTCTTGGGTTCGCGCTGCTCGGGTTTGCCGCGCCGCCCCTGTGGGCGTCTGGCCGTCGGACGGGACCCGCCGAGGGCCCGGGGCGTGTCCTCGTGCTGGTCTTTGCGATTCTGGCAACGGGCATCGTCAGCACCGGGCTGCTCTACTATCGTCGAACCGCGACGCACTACCGTGCGGAAGTGGAACGTCAGCTCGCCACTGTCGCGGAACTGAAGGTTGCCGACCTGGTGCAGTGGCGAAAAGAGCGGTTGGCGGACGCCGCCGTGTTCCACGAGAACGCCGACTTCGCCGGGCTGGTCCGGCGCTTCTTCGATAACCCGGACGACGCCGACGCGGCAGGTCGGGTGCGGACCTGGCTGGCCAAGGTCCAGGCGGCGCACGGGTACGACCGGGTCTCGCTGCTTGATGCTCAGGGCGTGCAGCGGGTCTGTGTGCCGGATACGCCAGAGCGCGACGCGCCACAGATTGATCGGTGCGTTCCCGAAGTTCTCCGGTTGCGGCAAGTGACGTTCGTCGACCTCCACCGCAACGCGCCCGACCGTCCGATCCATCTGTTGGTCATGGCGCCCGTTCTCGGCGAGGCGGACGGCCGCCCGCCCCTGGGCGTGTTCGTCCTGCGCATCGACCCGCATACCTACCTCTATCCGCTGCTGGGCCGCTGGCCCACGCCCAGCCGCACAGCCGAGACCCTCCTGGTCCGACGCGAGGGGAACGAGGCGGTGTTCCTGAACGAACTCAGGTTCAAGACGAACGCGGCCCTCAACCTCCGGTCTCCCCTGAACCACACCGAGATGCCCGCCGTGAAGGCGGTCCTGGGCGAGGAGGGCATTGTCGAAGGCCGGGACTATCGTGGCGTGCCCGTGCTGGCCTGCGTGCGCGCTGTCCCCGATTCGCCGTGGTTCCTGGTCGCACGCATGGACCTTTCCGAAGTCGACGCCCCGCTGCGGCAGAGGCTGTGGGTACTCGTTGGCGTGGTGAGTTCTCTGCTCCTCGCCGCGGGCGCGGTCGTGGGCCTGCTCTGGCGTCGGCAGACCGCGCTCTACTACAAGGAGCGCTACGAGGCGGATGAGGCGCTGTGCCAGCAGGAGGCACGCTACCACCGTACACTCGACAGCATGATGGATGGGTGCCATCTCGTGGACCGGGATTGGCGCTATGTCTACGTCAACGATGCCGGGGCGCGCCACGGCCAGCGAAAGAAGGAGGAGCTGGCGGGACGCACGATGCTGGAGTGCTATGCGGGCATTGCGGGAACGGACCTCATCGATGCAATGCGGCGCTGCATGGACGAGCGCGTGCCGCGCCGTATGGAGAACAGGTTCACCTACCCCGATGGCTCCAGTGCCTGGTTCAAGCTCAGCATCCAGCCCGTGTTGGAGGGCATGTTCATCCTTTCCACCGACATCACCGAGCGCAAGTACGCGGAAGAGAAGCTGCGGCACCTGACGGAGGTGCTGCGCGCGGTCCGCAACGTCAATCAGCTCATCACGCACGAGAAAGACCGGGATACGCTTCTGCGCCGCGCCTGCGACATTCTCACCGAGACCCGCGGGTATCGTTCAGCGTGGATCGGCGTGTTTGACGCGGCGGGGCGAATCGAGGTTGCGGCCGAGTCGGGCCTTGGCGCCGGGTTCGCCGTCGTTCGCGCCCAGCTCGAAAGCGGCGAGTGGCCGGAATGCTGCCGACAGGCCTTGGCCCGGCCGGGTATCGTTGTCACGCATGACACGAGTGTGAACTGCGTCAAGTGCCCCCTGGCGCACGCGTACCGCGACACAGCCGCCCTGGCCGGAGCGCTTCGCCATGCCGGCCGCGACTACGGCGTGCTCGTGGTGGCGCTGCCGGCGGCCGTGGCGGACGACGAGAACGAGCAGTCGCTCTTCGGTGAGCTCTCCGGTGACATCAGCTTCGCCCTGTTCGCCATCGAGGGTGAGCACGAGCGGCAGCGTGCGGCGGCGGAACGGCAACAGATGCAGGCGCAACTGCTGCAGTCGCAGAAACTCGAGTCCATCGGCACGCTGGCCAGCGGCGTGGCGCACGAGATCAATAATCCGATCAACGGCATCCTGAACTACGCGCAGCTCATCCATGACGTCGCCAGTGGGAGCAACGAGAAGCTGGCAGGCTATGCCGCGGAGATCCTGCGCGAGACCGAGCGGGTGGCGATCATTGTCAAGAACCTGCTGACCTTCGCGCGACATGAGAAGCAGGGGCAAAGCCCGGCCTGCGTGAAGGACATCGTCGAGAACACCCTGTCGCTCGTCCGTACGGTGATGCGGCACGACCAGATCATCCTGGAGGTGGACGTGCCCGGGGACATGCCGAAGATCAGGTGCCGCAGCCAACAGATCCAGCAGGTGCTGATGAACCTGCTGACCAACGCGCGCGACGCACTGAACGAGAAGTACCCGGGCTATCACGCGGACAAGATCGTCCGCGTGACGGCGCGGGTGATTGGGAACGCGGAAGTCGGAACGCGGAACGCGGAACGGGGGGGGAGAGAAGTTATCAGTGATCAGTTATCAGTGATCAGTGGGCGGGTGTCAGCGGGCGGCGGGCGGGAGACGGTTGAGTCGGCCGGGGGTGAACCTGGCGGCGTGGCATCCGGACCGCCTGAAGGCGGTACTACGAACCTCGGACCGCGCCAGGCTTGTAGTTCCGCGTTTACGCGGTCCGGGGCGAGTTCCGTGGCAGGCGTCAGTGATCCGTCGTCAGGCAGCGGTGGGCCCGAACGCAAGCATTGGATTCGGCTCACCGTCGAGGACCATGGGGGCGGCATTCCGCCTGCGGTGCGCGATCGCATTCTCGACCCGTTCTTTACGACAAAGCCCAAGGACAAGGGCACCGGGCTGGGGCTTTCGATCAGTCACGGCATCGTCAAGGACCATGGCGGGGAGTTGTGGTTTGAGAGTGAGGTCGGCAAGTGCACGCGGTTCCATGTCGACCTGCCGGTCATGGAGAACGCGGAAGGGGGAGCGGCGACGGAGGCAGGGAGTAATCAGTAATCAGTAATCAGTAATCAGTGATCAGTAATCAGTGATCAGTGATCGAGTGCAACTGATAACGGGTGACTGATTTCTGATGGTCCGTGGCCAGGACGCAGGCGTCAGTGGAGAAAGCGATGTTGTACCGGAAGACAGAGACGGCGCGATCACACCCGGTACGGAATCCGGACGCCGGGGTCGTTGGCGGGGAAGTCGCGCGTGTTGCGCGTGACCAGGATGACGTTCAGTTCCTGGGCCGTGGCCCAGATGATGGCGTCGGGCAGGCGTTGTCGGCTGTCGCGGCGGATGGCAATGGCGCGTTCGGCGATGGGAGTGGTCACGGGATGAACTTCAAAGCGTTTCAGGAAACCTCGGAGTTGCTTTTCCTCGTCGGGCGTCCGGGCGCCGATGAGGATTTCCATCCACGTGACGAGGCTGATGACCGGATCGGAGTAGTGCGCCAGTTCGGCTTGGGCCGCGGGTACGCCTTGCAGGTAGTCCACCAGGATGTTGGTATCCAGGACGGCTTTCACGGGCGCTGCCACTCCCGGCGGACGCGGTCCTCGTACTTGAGGCCGTTGACCTTGCGGTCCTTCCAGAGTCCGAACGCGTCGTCCGCACTGCCCGCGACTTTCCAGGCCCGAAGATACTGCGCCACGGCGCGGCGGACCGCCTCGGCCCTGGAAATGTGCTCCTGCCTCGAAATCTCGGCCAAGTCGGTCAGTTGTTGCTCGGGGATGTTCACGATGGTTCTCATGATGACATCATCATATATCACCACCAGGAAGATGTCAAGTTGCGGGCCGGCAGCCACAGGGCTGTTTCAAGATCTGGCGCCGCGTCTCGGAAGGCCACACCTCCGCGCACACCTGGTAGGGGCGGCCTGTCCTCAGGCCGCCCCCCCCCCGGACGCGACGGTCACGAATCTTGAAACAGCCCTGCGGCAGCCAGGGAGTGGATACCTGCCATGCTCCGGTCCCGCATTGGCCTGTTTTCCGGCGCGGGGATGTCCTTCCAATGAAACTGAGTTGTTCGGCAACGTCGCGATATGGAGTGCGGTGGCAAGGCCGCTGCCGGCGGTCGCGACACCGCTTTGGCTGGAGCGCGTCGCGTGGGCAACGTGTCTCCGCCAAAGCGGCGTCGCCGGGCGCTCACTCGCCCTCTGCCGCCGCACTCCGCAGGCCGCAGCGAATGGCCGCGATCTGCCGCGATCCCGACCGGTTTCCCGAGTGCGACGGGCACGCAGGACAGGAGAACCGTAGCAGCATGGGGGGGGCTTGGACGTCGCGTGTTCGGTTGGCTGCAGCCCTGCGCTGCGCGGTGCTCTTGTTGGCCATGCTGACTGGCGCTTGGACGGGGCGCGTGGCGGGCGGCGAGACTGCGGGCGCGGCGGAACTCGTGACCGCGCCGGTCGTGTCCGGTTGCGAGTTCGACTACCCGCCGTACTGCATTGTCACGCCGGACAACCAGGCGGATGGCTTTTCCGTGGAACTGATGCGGGCGGCGCTCAAGGCGGTAGGGCGCGAGGTGACGTTCAAGACCGGGTTGTGGTCGGAGATCAAGCAGGACTTGACCGACGGCCGCCTGCAGGCACTGCCGATGGTGGCCCGGACTCCCGACCGGGACGCACTTTTCGAATTCACCTTCCCCTACCTCACCATGCACGGGACCATTGTGGTGCGTAAGGGCAATACGGATATCCATACTCTGGCGGACCTGAACGGTCGGCAGGTCGCGGAGCTGAAAGGCGACTACGCCCTGGAGTACTTGAAGGGCACCGGTGTGGGTGCTGTCATCGTGCCCGTACTGTCCTACGAGACCGCGCTGCGCGAACTCTCGTCCGGCAAGCACGACGCGGTGGTCATTCAGCAACTCCTCGCCTTTCGGCTCATGCAGAAGGCCGGCATCAAGAACCTGGTGACGGTCGGGCCGCCGCTCAAGGATTTCACCCAGAGTTTTTGCCTCGCGGTGCGCAAAGGGGACACCGAACTTCTCGCGGTACTGAACGAGGGGCTGGCGATCGTGATGGCAGACGGCACGTTTCGGGCCCTGCACGCGAAATGGTTCTCCGCCATCGAGGCGATGGGGCGGACGAAGAGCCGCATCGTCGTCGGCGGCGACTGCGACTATCCGCCCTACGAGTTCCTGGACCGGAACGGGCAGCCGGCCGGGTGCAACGTCGACCTGACCCGGGCCATTGCCCGGCAAATGGGGCTGTCCGTCGATGTTCACCTGGGGCCGTGGGACACGGTCCGCAAGGGTTTGGCGGCCGGGAATATCGACGTGGTGCAGGGGATGTTCTACTCGGTCGCAAGGGATCGCGAGTTTCACTTCTCACCGCCGGATGCGGTTATCCACCATGTGATCGTGGTGCGTAAGGGCACACCCGTTCCGGCCGACCTGAAGGACCTGGCCGGGAAGGCGATCGTCGTCATGGCGGGCGACATTATGGAGGACTTGGCGACAGAACAGGGCTACGGGAAGCAGCTTGTGGCCGTGCCGTCGCAACGGGACGCGTTGCGCTTGCTGGCGGCAGGCAAGTACGACTGCGCGCTTGTGGCCAAGGTCCCGGCGCTGTACTGGATCGCGCAGAACGGCTGGTGCAACCTGCGAGTCTCCGACACGTCCGTGTTTTCGGCCGAGTACTGTTACGCGGCCCCGCGCGGCAACGAGGAACTGCTGTCGCACTTCTCCGAGGGTTTGGCGGCGGTCAAGGCAACGGGTGAGTACCGGCGGATCCAGGCCAAGTGGCTGAGTCCGTACGAGACAACGGGAGTGAGTCTCCGAATGGTCGTGAAGTATGTCCTGGCGGTGTGCCTGCCGCTGCTCGCGCTTCTGGCGATCTCGTTCTTCTGGTCGCGGGCGCTACAGCGACAGGTTGCCAACCGCACTCGGGAACTCTCGTTCAAGACGGCGCTGCTCGAAGCGCAGTCGGAGGCGACCATCGATGGGATACTGGTGGTGGACGGCAGCGGCCGGACGCTGTTACACAACACGCGTTTCGGCCATATGTGGAGGATTCCCGCGGACATTCTGGTAACCAGGGACGACCCGCGGATGCTGGACTGGGTGCTGGGCCAACTGGCGGACCCAGAGGGGTTCCTGGTCAAGGTCACGCACTTGTGCAAACACTCGGAGGAGCGCAGCCAAGACGAAGTAGCCTTCAAAGATGGGCGCGTATTCGACAGGTATTCGGCGCCCCTGAACGGGTCAGACGGGATCTGCTATGGCCGGGTCTGGTACTTCCGCGACATCAGCGAGCAGAAGCGGGCGGCGGCCGAGCGGCAGGCGGTCGAAATCCAGATGCGGCAGCAGCAGAAGCTGGCGGCTGTCGGCACGCTGGCTCGCGGCGTGGCGCATGAGATCAACAACCCGATCATGGGCGTCATCAACTACGCGCAACTGATCCAGGACCGGCCTGACATTGCGTCCGCGGTCCGGAACTGCGCCGGCGAGATTGTGCGCGAGGGCGAGCGGGTGGCGGCCATGGTCCGGCACCTGCTGAGTTTCGCCGAGCAGCAGAAGCAGGCGCCCCGTCCGTGCGACCCAGCGGAAATCGTCAACGGCGTGCTGCCACTCATCCGCACGACGCTGAAGCAGGACCGGATCGAAGTCGTCACCGACATTCCCGAAGGTCTGCCTAACGTCGAGTGCCAACTCCAGCAGATGCAGCATGCCGTGATGAACCTGCTGAGCAATGCGCGCGACTCGTTGAACGCGCGGTACCCGGGCCACGACGAGAACAAGATCATCCGCGTCACGGTGCGGGAGAGCGGGAATGCGGAACGGGGAACGCGGCTCGTCGGCTCACTGAGTCACTGCGTCACTAAGTCACTGAGTCAAGGTCCAGATGAGCCGGTGCGTTCTGGAGCGCGAGACTCCGTCGAGCATCCGGTGAACGTCGTCGGGGATGCTCCGCGGAGCGTCGCGCTCCAGGGAGACCGGTCGCAAGGCCACTGGGTGCGCATTACGGTCGAGGACCACGGGTTGGGTGTCCCGGCGGGTATAGCGGAGCGCATCATGGAGCCGTTTTTCACGACCAAGGATCGAACGCAACACTCCGGGCTCGGGCTGGCGCTCAGTCGCGCGACGGTGCAGGGGCACGGCGGCGGGCTGAGTTTCGAGACCGAACCGGGGCAGTATGCGCGGTTCCATATCGATTTGCCGTGTGACCGGGAATCAGTGATCAGTAATCAGTGATCAGTAATCAGTGATCAGTGAACCGTGGGCAGCAATCAGTGGGCAGTGGCGACCCGCACGTGGAGCGCGAGTGTCCTCACGAGCATTTTGGCGGCACGACGCGTCGGCTCGACGGAGTCTCGCGCCCCGGGGCAAGGCAAACTGGGGCCGAGTTCAGCCGTCGACCGGATGGGCCGCGACGGGAATACGAGCCAGGACGAAATCGAACAGGCGGCGGGATTCCCGGACGGCCTCGCGGACTTCGTCGGCCTCGGGCGCCTGCGGGGCGCCGGGCGGGCCGGGGTAGCGGAATCTGGTGGCGTAGGGCGTGAGTAGTTCCGCAACCTCACGCCACGCGGCGAAGTCAGTATCGAGTTTCACGCACAGTCCAGCAGGAGCGGCAGACGATGGGTCAAGTCGAAAAGCCGATCATGCAGCGTCAGGTACGCTTTGAGTGCTTTCTCAGTTGCCTGTTGCGCGTGGTACACTGCCGCGCGCCGCTTTGGCGGCGTGGCCGCCTCTGCAAGCGCGGCGGTCTCGATGTCCTCTTGAGCGTTGGCCAGCCAGTCCTGGACCGCCTGCATAACCTCAGGTTGCATACAGCAACCTCCCCGTCCGTTGCACACTCGAACTCAATGAGGTGCGAATGCGAAGCCCGTGCTCGAACTCCTGATGCGTCCAAACCAGGACGTCTGCCGCCGCGGCAACGCCCCAGAGCGCATGGTAAGCAGCCCGGTCGCGTCTGTAGCCCGGTTGGTCCGAGTCTGGCACGACGACGAGGATGTCGACGTCACTGCATGGGCGAGCTTCCCCTCGTGCGTGTGAACCGAACAGGTAGATCCGCTCTGGTTGCAGCGCCTCCACCAACCGGCGTACAATCTCCGGCAAGATGCTTTCCAGTTCCTTGCTGGTCATGGTCAATCCCCGAGGTGACGCCGCTGGTGTGCCGACGGTGTCTCGGCATCGGCCCGGAACGGCGGTTGCAGCAACCCGCGTGCCGGAATGCTCATATAGTGTACGCCGCGGACGTCGTGGCGTCAATCCCCTTGGCAACAACGCGCGTGAAGCGTCTGTCGCGAGTGGAGATAAGGTCGAAGGTTGACCGGGGCTGGCGCCTAGAGTGGTCGGAGCGGCTCGCTCCGACGCCCGCCGGACCGAGCCGGTTCCGCCACTTTGGCCAACTACCCCAACTCTGCACCCGCGACTCCCATGAAACGGAAGGAACCCAGAGCCCGCGAGGACGCGGGCGCTCCAGTTCGGCTGGATCACGAAACGTGGAGCGCCGGCGTCCTCGCCGGCTCTTCGTTTCACTAAATCGACAGACCCTAAAGGCGGAACTACGAGCGGGGCCGTGAACTGACAACTTGATCACGGATAACTGATCACTGATCACTGATCACTGATAACTGATCACTGATCACTGATCACTTACGACGCATTGTGAGAGGGCAGACCATGGCACGCATCCTGATCGTCGACGACGAGAAGAGCATTCGTTTCACGCTGGCGGAATTTCTGAGCCAGGCGGGATACGAGGTCGATGCGGCGGCGGACGCCGACGCGGCGCAGCAGTTGCTGGCAGCCGGCGAGTACGACGTGGTGGTTTCGGACATCATTCTGCCGCGTGTGACGGGGATTGAACTGCTGCAATCCATCCGCGAAACGTCACCGCGTGTGCAGGTGATCCTGATGACCGGCGAGCCGACCGTTGAAACGGCGACGGAAGCGGTACGGGCCGGGGCGTTCGACTACCTCTACAAGCCGGTCAAGAAGGAAGCGATCCTGCGCAGCGTCGGCAATGCGATTCGGTTCAAGGCCGTGGACGACGATCGGCAGCGGCTGCAGGAATCCAACCTTCAGCACCAGAATGATCTGGAGCGGATGGTCATCGAGCTGCACCAAGCGAGGGAAGTTGCGGAGACCGCGAACCGGGCCAAGAGCGTGTTCCTGGCGAATATGTCGCACGAGATCCGTACACCGATGAATGCGGTTCTGGGTTTTGCGCAATTGCTGCTGCGCGACGCGACCATGACGTCTCAGCAGCACGAGCAACTTGAGACAATCAACCGCGCCAGCGAGCACCTGCTGTCGATGCTCAACGACATTCTGGAGATATCGAAGATCGAGTCCGGGCATGCGACGTTGGCTTTGGGGACGTTCGATCTGCACGCGCTTCTGGAGAACGTGGCGCGGGTCTTCGGGGTCTCCGCCGAGAGGAAGGGACTGGCGCTTGCACTGGACATAGCGGACAGCGTCCCGGCGTACGTTTCCACTGACGAGGGCAAGTTGCGACAGGTGATGATCAACCTGGTCGGCAACGCGGTGAAATTCACCGAGCACGGCGGGATCGTCGTGCGTGCCAGCGCGGAACCGGACGGCGATGGCCACCGTCTGCGGGTTGAGATAGAGGACACGGGGGCGGGAATATCGGAGGCTGACCAAGGCAAACTGTTCCAGTACTTCGAGCAGGCGGAGGCGGGGCGCCGGGCGGCGGGCGGGACCGGGCTGGGGCTGGCGATCAGCCGCGAGTATGTGCGGTTGATGGGTGGCGATATGGGCCTGACGAGCCACGGGACAGCGGGCAGCGTGTTCTGGTTCGACGTGCGGCTGGATTGCGCCGAACCGGGGGCGGCGCGGAATCGGACCATGGCGTCGGGCGTGTTCGCCGTGCGGCTCGGGCAGCCGCGGCATCGGATCCTGGCCGTCGACGACAACGAAGACAACCGGAATCTGTTGATCGATATACTGTTGGGGCTCGGGTTCGAGGTCCGCAGTGCGGTCAACGGCGCAGAGGCTGTGGCGGCGTTCGAGGCGTGGCGCCCGCACCTGATCCTGATGGACCTGAGGATGCCGGTCATGGACGGGTACGAGGCGATCGGTCGCATTCGTGCCATGCCAGGCGGCCAGGATGTGAAGATTATGGCGGTGACAGCCAGCACCTTCGAGGAGCGTCGCGACGAGGTCCTGGGAGTTGGCGCCGACGACTTCCTCAGCAAGCCGTTCCGAGAGTCGGCGCTGTTCGGGAAGATCCATGACCTGCTGGGTGTCGAGTTCGTCGAAACCATGAGTGCGGGTGCTGGTGCGAGCGGGACCGACAGCGCGCCGGCACTGCGGGAGTTGACGCCGGAGCGCGTAACCGCACTCCCCGATGCCCTGGTGGCACGGATGTGCGCCGCAGCCCTGACCGCCGACCTGGACCGAATTCTCGAGGCGATCGATGAGGTCGCCCAGCATGACACGGCTGCTGCCGAGGTGCTGCGAGACCTGGCGACGAACTACCGATACGACGAGCTGTTGGCGGTTTTGGCGCCGACGGCGTGAGGCGTGAGGCGTGAGGCGCGATGCGTGGAGCAAGACGGGTGTTCGGTGTTCAGTAAGGGAGGAACGGTGCGCTCCAAGTTTCGTGTGACATCCGAACTGGAGCGCCCGCGTCCTCGCGGGCTGTCTTGGTGCCGCCTCGGTTAGATCGACAGACCCTGAAGGCGGGACTACGAACGCGGAACGGTGCGAGGTTCGCAGTTCTCGTCGGCCAACTGATGACCGATGACCGATCACTGATCACTGATCACTGATCACTGCTGTCCGGCTGTTTGGTTAACCGAGATACATAACATGTGTTTGAAGAGTAAGATACATAGTCCGAACCATGTGAGCGATTTCAACTCC